>DASZQT010000087.1:0-6416 GCA_035549515.1 Pseudolabrys sp.
GCCACCCGCATCACCATTCCGGTCGAGCATCACCGCACCATCACCGGCGGCCTGCCGAACGCGACGCTGGTCGATGCCTCCGATCCTTACGAGGCGCTGCGCTATGTGCGCACGAGCGAAGAACTGGACCTGCTGCGCAAGGCCGGCACGCTCTGCGATTCCGTCTATAAGGAGATGGTCGCGATGACGCGGCCGGGCGTGTCGGGCACCGATCTGCGCCGGCTGGTCAATGTGCGCTGCGCGGAAGCCGGCGCGACCTATGTGTTCAGCCACATCGGCTCGTTCCCGACCGCCAACCCGCACGAGTGCTATCCCGACTATTACGCCAATGACCGCAAGGTGAACGCGGGCGACGTGCTCTATACCGAGCTCTGCCTCGGCTACGGCACCTATTGGGGCAAGATCTGGGGCACATGGTTCTGCGGCGAGCCGCCGGCGGAGTATCGCCGCATGTTCGAGACGGCCTCGCAGGCGCACGATGCGCTGATCGACGCCTTCAAGCCCGGCACCTACGCGCGCGACTACGACCGCTTCGCCATCGCGCTGCGCGACAAGGGCTACGAGCTGCGCTATCCGCTGATCAATGGCTGGAGCGCGATCAACCACAATCCGGCCGCCGGCGGCGTGCCCGATACGAAGACCGGCAATATCGTGAAGCCGTTCGCCGACTGGCAATTCCGCGCCGGCGAGACCTATACGGTGGTGGCCTGGATCGCTTTGCCGGGGACGGAGAAGGGCGCCTGGGTCGGCACCTCGGGCGCGCTCACCGAGACGGGCTTCGAGCGCTACAACGACCGCTTCCCGACGCAGCTTCAGGTGGCGGGCTGAGCGGATGGTTCGTGTCCCGGGCGCGGCGCATCGCGTAACGAAGTGAAGCGGTGCATCATTTCGCGCTACGCGCTCATGCTGCACCGCATCCGGGACACGCGGGCCAACTTCGCCGCTACTTCGTCTCCACGCCCGGCAGCACCACCATCTGCGGCGTGACCGCGCCTTTCTTGAGGTCGCCACGCTCGACCATCTCGTCGATGATGGTTTCGACGCCCGTGAGGCTCACTTTGGCGTCGCGCGAATAGAGCTTGTCGGTGACGAAATACTGCTCGTAGATCTTCTCGAGCAGTTCCTTGTCGCGCTTGGTGTATTTGGCGAGGATCGCGATCGCCTCGTCCTTGTTCTTGGGGTCCCACAGGAAGTCATGCGCGCGCGTGAGCACGCGGCGGATGCGCTCGCCGTGGTTCTTGTCGGCCGCCCATTTGCGGTTCACCGCGTAATAGCTCGGCGGATAGGCAACCTTCATCTTGGTGAAGCGATAGAGGTCGGGGAAACCTTGCTTGAGCGCGAGCTGCGCGGTCGGCTGGTAAAGCACCGCGGCGGCGATCGAGCCGGTCTGCAGCGCGGCGAATTTCGAGGGCGTGAGGCCGGCGACGATGAAGTGATAGTCGCCTTTCTTCAATCCGTTGTCGGCCAGCACCTGTTCGGCCAGCTTCTGCTCGGAACCGTTGAGCGCGCTCGCACCGATCACCTGGCCCTTGAGGTCGGCGATGCTTTTGATGCCCTTCTTGCCGACGAAAATCCAATCCGGCATCAGCGCCGGCTGTGCGATCACGGCGAGGTCCTTGCCGCCACGCGAAATGGCGATAATGAACGCATCCGGCTGCGGTGTGACGAGCTGCAAGTCGCCCGAGATCAGCATCTGGATCACTTGCGGGGTCGAAGCGCCGGTGACGTGCTGGAGCTCGAACTTCTCGTCCTTGAAGTAGCCCTTCTCGCGCGCGACGTCGAAGTCCCAATAGAAGGCGTTGGATTCCGGATAGCTGAAGTGCAGCGTCTCCATGTCTTGCGCGGAAGCCCGCGTGGCGGGCGCGACGGCGAGGCCGATCAACGCGACGCCGCTCAGCACGGCGGCGGCAAGCCGGTTCATGTATTTCATATGTGCATCCTCCCTTGACCGGTGTTTGAATAGCGGTCGGCACCGCGGCCCTCAGACGGGGCGGTTTGAGCTTGTGCGGTGCGTGAAGCCTAGGAGAGGGAAGGGCAGGCGTCAATATCATCGATCATTTTACAGTTCCGGACAAAATGATCGGTAATTATTGCCAGCGACCGGCCGGCCATGGCTCAATAGCGGTTGCGGGCCGCGCGCCCGTCCCGTCCCCAAACCGCAGAGCCCGCGCGTGACCGATCCTACCAGCAGCGCCCTCAATATCGCCGACCTGCGGGCCCTGGCGCGCAAGCGGCTCCCGCGCGGCCTGTTCGATTTCATCGATCGCGGCGCCGAGGACGACGCAGCGCTTGCCAACAATCGCGCCGCGCTCGCGCGCATCAAGCTGCGCCCGCGCATCCTGGTCGATGTGTCGCGGCGCAGCCAGGCGACCAGCTTGTTCGGCAAGCCGCACACCATGCCGCTCGCCATCGCGCCGACCGGCCCGACCGGCATGATGTGGTACCGCGGCGAGGTCGCGCTTGCGCGTGCGGCGGCGCGCGCCGGCATTCCGTTCACGCTGGCAAGCCCGGCCACCACGGCGATGGAAGAGGTGATGGCGGAAGCGGGCGGCACGCAATGGTTCCAACTCTACATGTGGAAGGACCGCGAGAAGTCCTATCGCATCCTCGAGCGCGCCAAGGCGGCGGGCTTCGAAGCGCTCGTCGTCACCGTCGATGCCATCGTCGCGCCCAACCGCGAATTTCACGCGCGCAGCGGCTTCACGCTGCCGATGCGATTGAACGCGCGTAACCTCTTTGATCTCGCGACGCATCCGCGCTGGCTGTTCGGTGTCGCCGGAAAGTATTGGGCAAACGGCGGCATGCCGCGCCCGCGCAATTACAATACCGGCAAGGGCGAGCCGGTGGTCGTGCGGCGGATCGGGCAGACCATCGACAAGAACGAGTCGCTCACCTTCGACGACCTGCGCATCCTGCGCGACAAGTGGCCGCGCACGCTGATCGTGAAAGGTATTCTGCATCCGCACGATGCGATCGCGGCCGCCGACTGCGGCGCCGACGGCATCGTGGTCTCGAACCATGGCGGCATGTCCTGCGATGCGGCCGCGGCGCCGATCGAGGCGCTGCCCGCGATTGCCGACGCGGTCGGCGGGCGGCTGACCATCCTGATCGACAGCGGCTTCCGGCGTGGCAGCGACGTGGTGAAAGCGTTGGCGCTCGGCGCGCATGCCGTGCTGTCCGGCCGCAGCACGCTGTATGGCCTGGCGGCCGGCGGCAGCGAGGGGGCCTTGCGTGCCATCGAAATCCTGCGCGCGGAGATCGACCGCACGTTGGCGAGCATCGGCTGCGCCAGCCTTGCCGATTTGACCCGGGATCACGTGCTATTGCCCCCGAAATAACTTGAAAACGCGTTTAGAACCAATGGTATAAGCAAATCAATCAACTGATTGAAGCAAACGACTGATTTTTCTTGCCCCGGTGCTGCTCGCTCTCTAAGGTCGCCCGCCAAATAGGGAGATGGAGCGCTCATGGCGGCACGACGCGCAGCCAAGGCCGAGAGCCGGCCGGAAGGCGACACGCGCACGCGCATTCTCGACGCGGCCGAGCGGCTGATCGCCGAGCATGGCTTCCATGGCGTGTCGCTGCGCGAGATCACCGCCGAGGCGCGCGCCAATACCGCCGCCGTGCACTATTACTTCCGCGGCAAGGAAGAGCTCTTGGAAGCCGTCGTCGACCGCCGCGCCGGCATCATGGTCGGCGAGCGGCTCAAGCGCATCAATGCGCTCACCGCCGGCCCACAGCCGCCGTCGCTGGAAGCCCTGATCCTCGCTTACGTGGCGCCCGGCCTGACCGAGTGTTTCGACTCCGGCGACTTGCGCAAGCAGTTCGGCCGCGTGCGCGCGCGTTTCAGCCAGGAAACCGATCCGGCGATGCGCGCCATCATGCGCCGCCACTTCAAGGAGCCGGGCGTTCAGTTCCTCAAGGCGGTCGCCAAGATCATCCCGCAGCTCACGCGGCGCGAATTGCAATGGCGCTTCCACATCATGGTCGGCACGCTGATCTACCTGATGGCGCAGCCCGGCAAGGTGCAGGCCGTCGATGGCGAGACCGACACCTACGATCCGGACGATGTGAACGAGGCGCTGCGCTATTACGTGCCGATGCTGGCGGCGATCTTCCGCGCGCCGCCGTCCTCCGTCGCCGTATTCGATGCCGCCGTCGCCGAAGTGAATGGCGCGCTTGCGCGCGCGAGCGCGCCGGCCATCGAACCGGCAACGCCCAAAGTGACCGACGACAGCACCGCGACCTGAAATCACAACAATCGAAGGGGAGGACACACCATGAAACGAAGCATGCTGGTTTGCGCCGCGCTGGCGGCGCTCAGCCTGTTCGCCGCCGTGCCCGCCGGCGCGCAAGCGCTGAACGAAGAAGAGGTCGCCAAGGCGACGCAGGCGGCGCAGGATTGGGCCGACGGCAAGCTCGGAAGCTATGGCGACTATCCCATCACCTATGCCGGCGCGCCGATCACCATCCGGCTCACCAGCCATCTGCCGGAAGTGGCCGCGCAGGCCAAGTTCCTGAAAAAAGCCTTCGTCGTGCTCGACAAGATGTCGAAGGGCAAGCTCAAGATCACCGCGCGCTGGGGCGGCACCGTCCACAAGGTCACCGAGGGCTTCGAAGCCAATCGCTCCGGCCTCACCGACATGGCGGCCTGCTTCACCTTCCTGAACACGCGCAATTTCCCGCTCACCGAAGCGCTCTCGCTGCCCGGCCTGTTTCCCAATGAATCGGTGCAGACGCTGGTGGCCGAGACGCTGGCGCAGAAATATTTCCGGCCAGAATTCGAGCGTCAGCAGGTCTATCTCAACGGCATCACCGGCAGCACCAATTTCAATCTGTTCTCGAATGTTCCGATCACGACGTTGGAGCAGCTCAAGGGCTTGAAGGTCCGCTCCGGCACCGGCATCAGCCAGCGCGTGTTCGAAAGCCTGGGGGCCGTGCCGGTCAATATCAGCTCGGCCGACTTCTTCTCGGCGCTGCAACGCGGTCTGCTGGATTCCGTGTTCACCTCGGACGCGGCGGCCAAGGCGTTCCGTATCGATGAGGCCTCCAAGCACCACACCGACACGCCGATCAACAATCTGCCGCTCGAATGGTGCATGAACCGGCAGACCATCGATGCGCTGCCGCCCGACCTGCAACGCGTGTTCTACGCCTGGTCGCGCCAGATGCATCAGGCCGACAGCCAGATTTCCTTCATGCTGGCCTCGGCGGAAGCGCGCGTGAAATTCCGCAAGGAAGGCATCGAATTCCACCAGATCGCGCCCGACGAGTGGAAGAAGTGGCAGGCGCATTTCGAGCCGGTCATCCAGGAATACATCAAGGAGAAAGAGGCGAAGGGCTTGCCGGCGCGCGCGCTCGTCGCCGACATCCGCGCGCTGGTCGCCAAATACGGCACCATGTCGCTCGCCGACCTGATGGCGGAATCGGTCAAGGACCCCGCCAAGGGTGTCTCTCCGCTGAAATAGCGCTCGCCCTTTGCGGCCGGCCACGCACCGTCGCGGCCGGCCGAACTTCTCCCTCCCGGCTAAAGGCTTCCGCCATGACCCGTTGGCTCAGCATCGTTTCGCGGCTGATGACCGGCTTCGGCAGCTACGTCGTGCTGCCGATCCTGACGCTGCTGGTTACGGCGGATGTGATATTGCGTTACGTGTTCAATTCGCCGCTCTCCTGGGGGCTGGAAGCCTCGCGCCATCTGCTGCTGATCTTCTTCTTGTTCGGCCTGTTGGAGTCGTTCCGGGTCGGCGAGCATGTCAGCATGGAGCTGATCTCCGACAAGTTGTCGCCGGCGGTGACGCGGCTGGTGTCGCTCCTGCAAATCGCGCTCATCGGGTTGGTGTTCGCGCTGATCCTCAAGAAAGTCATCGACGAACTGCCCTTCGTCTATTCGCTGCCGCAGGTCACGCCCGAGCTCGAGCTGAGGGTCTGGGCCTTCTATGTCTTCATCGGTTTCGTCTGCGTCCTGGTCCTCATCTATGCCCTGCATGCCGCCTTTCAGGTGGCGACGGGCAGGCGGATCAAGGTCGAGGAAGTCGATGAGAGCGCCTGGACGGAATGATCATGGACCCGATCTGGACCGGCATTATCGGACTGGCGGCGATGCTCGCGCTGATCGCGCTCGGCATTCCGATTGCGATTGCGCTGTTGGCGACCGGCGCCGTCGGACTGATCGTGATGGGCGGGCCGCTGTTTGCCGAGACCCAGCTTCTGCTCAATCTCTGGGACCAGGGCACCGATTTCGCGCTCACCGCGATCCCGCTTTACCTTTTGATGGGCCAATTGGTCTATCGCACCGGGCTTGCCACCGATCTCTACGATTGCATCTACAAATGGCTCGGCCGCATGCCGGGCGGCTTGGCGATTGCGTCCGTGGTGGCTTCGGCCGGCTTCGGCGCGGTGTCGGGCGGCAGCGCGTC
>DASZQT010000088.1:0-9424 GCA_035549515.1 Pseudolabrys sp.
CTGCACAAGCGCGTCGACGGTTCGCACTGGAAGGCCTTCGTCAAGCCGGCGAAGAAGCTGCAAGTCGGCGACATGCTGCGCTTCGGAGCTGAGGGCAAGGTCTGCTTCCTCGGCCAGCTTGATGCTGAAGTTTCACATAAAGACGAGGGAGGGGAAGTAACTCTTTCATTTTCCTTCCATGGGCCGGTGCTCGACCAGGCTATCGATGAACGGGGCGAGATGCCGCTGCCGCCCTATATCGCCTCCAAGCGCGACACCGACGAGCAGGACAAGGCCGACTACCAGACCGTGTTCGCCCATGAGGAGGGCTCGGTGGCGGCCCCCACGGCCGGACTGCATTTCACCGAGGGGCTGCTTGCGCGGCTCAAGCAGCGCGGGGTCGCGGTGCACAAGGTCACGCTCCATGTTGGCGCCGGCACCTTCCTGCCGGTGAAGGCCGACGACACCGAAGGTCACAAGATGCACGCCGAGTTGGCCGTGCTGACCGCTGAGACCGCGACGGCGTTGAACGAAGCGCGCGCCAAAGGCGGACGGATCGTGGCGGTCGGTTCGACCGCGCTCCGGACGCTGGAAAGCGCGGCTGGCGAGGACGGGCGGCTGAAGGCCTTCGCGGGCGAGACCGCGATTTTCATCACGCCCGGTTACCGCTTCAAGGCGGTCGACTTGATGCTGACCAATTTCCACTTGCCGCGCTCGACCTTGTTCATGCTGGTGTCCGCCTTTAGCGGTCTCGACACCATGCAGCGCGCTTACAAGCACGCGATCGAGAGCGGCTATCGCTTCTATTCCTATGGCGATGCCTGTTTGCTATTCCCGGAATCGCCGTAGCGCTTGTCCCGGATGCGGTGCAGCGCGGAGCGGTGCACCGCTGATCCGGGACCGTCGAGAATTCCGAGCCTGGAACGGTCCCGGGTCTGCGGCGCACCACTGACGTGCTGCGCCGTGCCCGGGACAAGAGTCAGTGCCCGTGTTGATGAAAGAACAAATGACCGAGCCCTTCTCCTTCCGCCTCATCACCACTGACGGCATGGCCCGGCGCGGCGAATTCGTCACGCCGCATGGGCGTGTGCAGACGCCGGCCTTCATGCCGGTCGGCACCGCCGGCACGGTGAAGGGTCTGCATCCCGAGGCGGTGGCGGAGACCGGCGCCGAGATCGTGCTCGGCAATACCTACCATCTGATGCTGCGGCCCGGGCCGGAGCGCATCGCCGCGCTCGGCGGGTTGCACACATTCATGAACTGGTCGCGGCCGATCCTCACCGATTCTGGCGGCTTCCAGGTGATGTCGCTGGCGACTTTGCGCAAGCTCACCGAGCATTCGGTCACCTTCCGCTCGCATATCGACGGCACCATGTTCGAGCTTTCGCCCGAGCGCTCGATTGAAATCCAGGCGCTGCTGGGGGCCGACATTTCCATGCAGCTTGACGAATGCCTGAAGCTGCCGGCGACGCATGAGGAAATGCAGCGCGCCATGGCCCTCTCGCTGCGCTGGGCGGAGCGCTCCAAGCGCGCTTTCGAAGCGAGGGCGCGCGAGGGCTACGCGCTGTTCGGCATCGTGCAGGGCGGCGACGACATTGCGCTGCGGCGCGAGAGCGCGCGCGAACTCACCGACATCGGCTTTCAGGGCTACGCCATCGGTGGGCTGGCGGTCGGTGAGCCGCAGGACGTGATGCTCAAGGTGGTCGAGGAGACCACGCCGGCGCTGCCGGCCGACCGTCCGCGCTATCTGATGGGCGTCGGCACGCCGCACGACATCATCGAAGCGGTCAGGCGCGGCGTCGACATGTTCGACTGCGTGATGCCGACCCGCAACGGCCGTCACGGCATGGCCTTCACGCGCTTCGGCTCGATCAACCTCTCGAATGCGCGGCACGCGAACGACCCGCGCCCGCTGGACGAGCAAAGCCGGCATCCGGCCGCGCGCACTTACTCGCGCGCCTACCTGCATCATCTGACGAAGGCCAACGAGATGCTCGGCGCTGTGCTGCTCTCGACCATCAATATCGCCTATTACCAGGAACTCATGGCCGGCATGCGCGTAGCGATTGCCGACGGCCGCTTCGAAGCCTTCTATGCCGCCACCATGGCCGGCTGGCGTCAGGGCGATATTGCGCCCCTGTCATAGCAGCATGGGCGGAACCGGCACGGCCGAGCGGTTGTCGCCCGCCGCGCGCTTCGCTATGCCAGGGCCGCAATAAAACGGAGCCCACCCCCATGAACGTCCATCCCGGTTTCCTGCGCAATCGCCGCCAGCCGAAATTCAAGCTGCCGCCGGGTTCCACCGATGCGCATTGCCACGTGTTCGGGCCGGGCGCCAAGTTCCCTTACGCGCCGAACCGCCGCTATACGCCGGAGGACGCGCCGAAGGAGATGCTGTTCGCGCTGCACAAGCACCTCGGCGTCGAGCGCACGGTGATCGTGCAGGCGAGCTGCCATGGCAGCGACAACCGCGCCATGCTCGACGCCATCGCCGACGACCCGAAGCGCATCAAGGGCGTCTGCATCGTCGACAACAGCTTTGGCGATGCCGAATACAAGGAACTGCATGACGGCGGCGTGCGCGGCGCGCGTTTCAATTTCGTCAAGCACCTGGGCGGCACGCCCGACATGGACTTGTTCGCGCGCACCGTCGACCGCATCAAGACCATGGGCTGGCATATCGTGCTGCATCTCGACGCGCCCGACATCGTTCCGCTCTCCGAGATGATCCGCAAACTGCCGCTGCCCTTCGTGATCGACCATATGGGCCGCGTGCCGGGCAAGGACGGCGTCGATCAGCCGCCGCTCAAGGCGCTGCTTGAGCTTGCCAAGCTCGACAATTGCTGGATCAAGGTATGCGGCTCCGAGCGCATCTCGTTGCCGCCCTATGCCGAGGCGGTGCCGATCGCGCGCGCCATCATCGCCGCCGCGCCCGACCGCGTGTTGTGGGGCACCGATTTCCCGCATCCCAATCCGACCCACGAGGCCGACGAGGCCGATCTGGTCGATCTGGTGCCGCAATTCTCCGCCGACCCGGCGGTGCAGAAGAAACTTTTGGTGGACAATCCGGCAAGGCTTTACGGCTTCGAGTGACGTCCGCGAATGTCGGACGAAGAGTCAAAACCAAGAAGAGGAATAGTGTTGCAATGAAACTTGGATGTGTGCGTCGTGCGTTTTTGGTGGCGGCCTCGGCCGCGTTGATGCTGGCGCTGGGTGCTCCGGCGCAGGCGAAATGGCCCGAGCGGCCGGTGCGACTGGTGTTGCCCTTCGGCCCGGGCGGCGTTGCCGATGTGACCGCCCGCATCGTTGCGGACAAGCTGAGCGACAAGCTCGGCCAGCGCTTTGTCATCGAGAACATGCCCGGCCCCGGCGGCATCAACGCGGCCCGGACGGTCGTGAATGCGCAACCGGATGGCTACACGCTTGGCCTGTTGAGCAACGGGACCGCGATCAGCGTCGGCCTGTTCAGCCATTTGCCGTTCGATCCGGTCAAGCAGTTCGAGATGGTGTCGTTGATCGGCGGTTTCGATCTGGTCTTCGCGGTTCCGGCCGATTCGCCCTACAAGACCTTGGGCGAATTCGTGGCCGCGGCCAAGGCCCAGCCGGGCAAGCTCAATATCGGCACGATCGCGGTGGGCAGCACGCAGAACCTCGGCGCCGAATTGTTCAAATCGGTTGCCGGCGTCGACGTCCAGGTCGTTCCCTATAAGAACTCGCCGGACATCGTGGTGGCGCTGCTGCGCAACGACGTGCAGATGCTGATCGACTTTCCGCCCACGATTCAAGGCCAGGTCAACGACGGCAAGCTGAAGGTGCTGGCGACCTCGGCCCTCAAGCGCTCGCCGTTCTTTCCAAATGTGCCGACCGCTGACGAGGCCGGCGTGAAAGGATATGAGGCGACCTCCTGGAACGGCATTTTCGCGCCCAAGGGAACGCCGAAGGATGTGATCGACACGCTGAACAAGGCGATCAACGAGGTGGTGGCGACGCCCGAGGTCAAGGAGAAGTTTGCCAAGCTGGGTGTCGTCGCGGAAGCCAGCACGCCGGCGGCGGTGATGACGCGTCTGCAGGACGACATCAAGAAGTGGAGCGCCGTCATCGACAAGGCGGGGATTCCGAAGAAATAGTCGCACGCTTCCGAGGCGCAAGCGGATCGCCTGCGCGGAATATCAGCGCGCTGCCTGCGTCGTAGGCAGCGCGCTCACTTTATGCCCCTGGCGAAGCCTGCCGGCCCGCAATCGATGGAACCCGTGCATCGGGTATCCGGGCGGCGAATTGCGAAAAGCGAAATCATTTGGCTTGGCTACCGGGTCGGCGCGGCGGTTGTGTGCAGGGCTCACGGCGTCGGCGGATGCTGGCACGGACCTTGCTCCCTAATTCGACGAGTTGGCGGCTAGGGTTCCGGTCCTCGGGTTAACGAGGGCGACAGGTCCGAGAGCTGCCGCCCGGGCCAGCGTCAGCCCGGGTGCACGGCGGGATAAAAACCCGGGAGACCTCAGTGGCCGTGGTTTGGCGACGAGGTGCTTTTGCCAGTCCGCGGTCATCAACACCGGTGAGGACTGGACCTTATGCAACCCAAGGCTTCTGACCAGAAAGAATACGGCCGTCGTCCTCGCGGCCGTCGCGGCAGGCGTCTTGCTCACGCGTATTACGATTTTTCCGCCTCGTAATACCAAAACCCAGGAGATTGCGATGAGTCGCAAAACTGCCTTCGGTGCGATTCTAGGCCTTTTCTTATGGTCGGTGGCCGGCGCGCAGCCGAGCCAGGCGGCCGGACTGACGATCGGATATAGCGACTGGCCCGGGTGGGTCGCCTGGCAGGTCGCCATCGACAAGGGCTGGCTGAAGGAGGCCGGGCTCGACGTGTCGTTCCAGTGGTTCGACTACTCGGCCTCGATGGACGCATTCGCCGCCGGCAAGATCGACGCCAACCTGATGACCAACGGCGACACGCTGGTCACCGGTTCTGGCGGCGGCAAGGGAATTATCATTATGGCGACCGACTATTCCAACGGGAATGACACGGTCATCGCCAAGCCTGGCATCAAGGACATCAAGGCGCTGAAAGGGAAGAAGGTCGGCGTCGAGGTCGGTCTCGTCGACCATCTGCTGCTGCTCGACGCCTTCAAGAAATCCGGTATGTCCCCGAAAGACGTCACGCTCGTCAACGCGAAGACCAACGAGTTGCCGCAGGTGCTCGCTTCCGGACAAGTCGACGCCGTCGCTTGCTGGCAGCCTATTGCCGGCCAGGCCATGAAAGGGGTGCCGGGCTCGCGTCCGGTCTGGACCTCCAAACAGTCGCCGGGTCTGATCTATGACGTGCTCGCGGTCAGCCCGACCAAACTCGCCGCCAACAAAGACGCCTGGATCAAGCTGATCAAGGTCTGGGGCAAAGTCGTGAGCTATATCAACGATCCCAAGACCCAGCCCGACGCGCTCAAGATCATGTCGGCGCGCGTGGGGCTGACGCCGGACACCTACAAGCCGCTGCTCGGCGGCACCAAGCTGCTCGATCTGAAAGCGAACGTGAGCGTCTTCAAGAAGGGCGCAGGGCTGTCGTCAATGTACGGCTCGACCAAGATCGCCGATGACTTCAACGTCGCGAACGCCGTCTACAAGAAAAGCGAGGACGTCGATTCCTATATCGACCCCTCCTTCGTCGGCACGGCGGCGAAGTAGTTGCGCGCTGGAGACCACATCCGCCCGACTCCCGGCCCGGCTTCGGCCCGGCCGGGAGAAAGGCCGGTGCGAAAACCGGTCTCTTCATTGGGAGTTCGGTCGTGAGCATGGTCTCTCTGCACGATCTCGGGGGCCTTTGGCGCCGAACGATGATTGTCTGGTCCGACGGTCGCGCCGACACCACAAGCGATGTGGTGTGGCTGCAAGGGCCGCGGCGCTTCGCCGACCTTCGTATTCCCGTCGGCCGGCCGGTGTCGGCAGGGGTCGCCTGCCTGCGAGATTTGGACTGGACCATGCTTCGCTTCATGGCGCGCCAGGAGGGTTTCTTCGGCGAACTCGCCGTGAGCGACTCCGTCGGCGCATGGCAGCGCGTCTTCGATTTTCAGCCCGACACCGACGTGGCGGACGTGGGCGCGCTCGCGTTCGATGGCGACATCCTCGTCGAGCGGGGGGTAGAACGGGCCTACACCGAGCTGTGGTCGCGCGCATCTGCCGGCGAGCCGACAATGGCGCTCACGCTGGCGGCGGACACCGGCGCAGCCGGCTGCCTGGTCGTCGCCGGCGACGTCTTCATCTACGCGCGCGGCCGCGCGGCGCCGTTGCCGCGTGGCGGCACGCTCGGCGAGTTGGTCGACGACGCGCCCTCGCTTCAAGACGCGCAGGATCTGGTCGATTGCGAGATTTCGCTCGGGGTTCGCCGTGGCGGCGACTGGCGCATCGCGCGTTCCAGCCATTGTTTCCGCGAAGGCACAACGTTGGCGCCGGCGTTCGATGGGGCGGCGGGCCGGCTCGTCGTCAACGATCTGACCGCCGACGGCACGCCTCTGCAACGCGTGTGGCGCATCACCGGCGAAGAATCCTCGATCGATCTGCCGCTGTCGGTTTGGTTTTGCTCTGAGCGTCACATGCCGGCGGAGCCGGCGCACCGGGGGACCAAAGAAGCGATGGGAGCAAGGCTATGAGCAAGACTGCCTTCACCGAATTGCCGATCGTCGACATCGCCTCTCTCGTCGCCGGACACAACGACGCCGTTGTGGCCGAGCAATTGGGCCGTGCCGCCCGCGAGGTCGGCTTCTGCTACGTGACTGGCCACGGCATTCCGGACGCCACCTTCGACGCATTGCTCGATGCGACCCGGCGCTTCTTCGCCTTGCCGCTGGCCGAGAAGATGAAGGTCTATATTGGCAACTCGCGCAACCACCGCGGCTACGTGCCGGAAGGGGAAGAGGTTTTCGCGGTGGGATCGAAAGATCGCAAAGAGGCCTACGATCTGTCGCGCGATCTTTCGCCCGACGATCCCGACTACCTCGCCGGCAATCCCTTGCTGGGTCCCAATCAGTGGCCGACACTCAACGGATTCAGGGCATCGGTGATGGCCTACTATGACGCCGCGTTCGCCGGCGGGCGCGCATTGATGCGCGGTTTCGCGTTGGCGCTCGGCGAGCCGCCGGATTTCTTCGAGCCGTATCTGCGCAAGCCACCCAGTCAGCTCCGCCTGATCCATTATCCTTTCAATCCGGAAGCCGAAGGCGCCATGGGGATCGGCTCGCACACGGATTATGAATGCCTGACCTTACTCCGTTCGACGGCAGCGGGGCTCGAAGTCCTCAACGGCGCCGGCCAGTGGATCGACGCGCCGCCCGTTCCGGGCGCGCTGATCATCAATATTGGCGACATGATGGAGGTCTGGACCAACGGCGAATTCATCGCGACCTCGCACCGCGTGCGTCCGGTCAAGGAAGAGCGCTACTCGTTTCCGCTGTTCTTCGCCGTCGACTATCATACCCGGGTCGTTCCGTTGCCGCGTTTTGTGAGTTTGGAGCGGCCGGCGCGCGAAGGCCTGGTGGCGGGCGAGCACCTCTTTGCGCAGACGGCACAGAGCTTCCAATATCAGAAGAAACGGCTGGACTGCGGCGAAATCCGATTGCCGGAAAAGTCCGTCGGGCTGTCCTCGTTCGGCCAGGAGGCGCGCCACAAAGCCCCCGCGTAACAGGCAGCGCGCCGCAAGCATGGAGCAAACCTCATGAGCAATGTCAGCAGTATCGACGCGGGCGCCGCGCTCGCGCAGGTCGCCGCCGATGAGCTGGGGGCGCGGCCGGCCGGTGGAAGGACGCTGAGGCGCAAGGGCGGCTGGTTTCAGGTGCTCCGCCCGCTGTCGCCGCGTGCACGGTTCGTCCTCGGCGCGCTCTCGTTTGTGCTACCGGTCCTCATCTGGTGCGTTGTCTCTTACGTTCCTTTCGTCTGGCATCCGCAGGTCGAGATCACCGATCCGGGCTCGACGGACTATCTGCAGACCGGCATGCGCATGAACAAGGTGGACTTCGCCAACGCGGTGAAAGAGGCGGAGGCCGACCACAAAGCCCCGCCGAAAGGCTTCCCGTCGAATCCGATCTATCTGCCGGCGCCGCATGAAGTGGCGGCCGCGCTCTACACCTCGTTCACCCAGCCGCCGATGACGCAGGGCGGTCCCCGGCTGCACCAGAGCCTGTGGCACAGCATCCAGGTGATTTTCTGGGGTTTCGTTATTTCTTCGCTGCTCGGCGTGCCGATCGGCATCCTGTGCGGCACCTATGCCGGCTTCGCGCGGCTGAACGAGCCGTTCATCGAGTTTTTCCGCTATCTGCCGGCGCCCGCCTTCGGCGCGCTCGCGGTCGCCATCCTCGGTATCTATGACGGCCCGAAGATCACGATCATCGTGATCGGCACCTTCTTCCAGCAAGTTCTGATCATCGCCAACACCACGCGCAAGCTCGACGTCGGCTTGGTGGAAGCAGCCCTCACGCTCGGCACCAAGAAACTCAAGCTGCTGTCGCGCGTGGTGATCCCCGGCATCCTGCCCGATCTTTATCGCGATCAGCGCATCCTGCTCGGCTGGGCCTGGACCTATCTGATCGTGGCCGAACTGATCGGCACCTCGACCGGCATCACTTTCTTCATCACCCAGCAGGCGCGCTACCAGCACTTCGCCAGCGTGTATGCGGCGATCATCATCATCGGCATCATCGGCCTGTCGACCGATATCGTGCTGGCGCTGATCGGCCGCCGGCTGTTTCCGTGGGATCGCACCCTGGACAAGAGCGCGTGAGCAGGCCGGATATGAACCTACCCTTTTCGCCCATGAATGCGCTGCCATCCTATCGCGACCAGTCGGACGCCGTGCGTGCGCGCTTCGAGCGGCTGAAGAGCCGCGAGGTCATCCTCAAGGTCGAAAATTTGACCAAGATCTTCACGACCGCGAAGGGCTCGACGCTCGCGCTCAACAACATCAATTTCGAGACCCACCGGCGCGAATTTCTCTGCGTGGTGGGGCCGTCCGGCTGCGGCAAGTCCACGCTGGTGCGCATCCTCGCCGGGCTCGAAGAGCACACGTCGGGCGACGTGCTGTTGCAGGGCAAGCAGGTCGCCGAGCCCGGCAGCGACCGCGGCATGGTGTTCCAGGGCTATACGCTGTTCCCCTGGCTGACCGTGAAAAAGAACGTGATGTTCGGCCTGGAGGTCAACGGCAAGGGCAAGTTCGAGGCCGAGCAGCAGGCGCTGCAATGGCTGCAGCTTATCGGCCTGGAGAAGTTCGCCGACGCCTATCCGCATCAGCTTTCCGGCGGCATGAAGCAGCGCGTGGCGATCGTGCGCGCGCTCGCCAATCAGCCGCGCATCTTGCTGATGGACGAGCCGTTCGGCGCGCTCGACGCGCAGACGCGCTGCAAGATGCAGGCACATCTGTTGGAGATCTGGCGCAAGATCGACATCACCATCATCTTCATCACCC
>DASZQT010000089.1:0-21195 GCA_035549515.1 Pseudolabrys sp.
CCATCCGGTCGCCTATTACGCGGTGTGGATGGTGCTCGGGGTCGCCATGGCGATGAGCCTCTACGACTCCGCCTTTGCCACGCTCGGCCGCATCTTCGGCATGGCGGCGCGCCGCCCGATCACCGCGCTGACGCTGGCCGGTGGCTTCGCCTCCACCGTGAGCTGGCCGGCCACGCATTTCCTGATCGACGCGCTAGGCTGGCGTGGGGCCTATCTGATTTATGCCGTGATGCTCGGCGCCATTGCCGCGCCCTTGCACGCGCTGGCGCTGCCGCGCACACGCGCGTCCGCCGATGTCGCGGTGCATGGCGGGACGCCGAAGCCAGTCCCTAAAGTGCTGCCGGCGCGCGGCTTGCCGTTCATGCTGGTCGCCTCGGCCTTCGCGGCCTACGCCTTCGTGCCGTCCGGTCTGTCGGCGCATCTCTTGGCGATCTTCACGCGCAGCGGCATCGATGCCGGAACGGTGGTGTGGATCGGCGCGCTGTTCGGGCCGGCGCAGGTGGGCGCGCGGCTGACGGAATTTGCGTTCGGCCGCGATCTGCATCCGGTCGCGCTGGCGCGCGGTGCGCTCGCGGCGCTCATGCTCGGCTTTGTCGTGCTGGCCTTGTTCGGCATCTCGGCGCCGGTCGCCGCCGTCTTCGCGCTGATGTTCGGCGGCGCCAACGGCCTGGTGACCATTACGCGCGGCGCGGTGCCGCTTACGCTGTTCGGCGCGTCCGGTTATGGACGGCTGATGGGGCGGCTGGCCGGGCCGTTCCTCTTGGTGCAGTCGGCCGCGCCGTTGGTGATGGCCTTCGTGGTCGAGCGTGCTTCCGATGCGGCCGCGCTCGCGCTCGCCGCCGGCTTTGCCGCGCTGGCGCTCGTTTGCTTCATGCTGATCCGCAAGCCGGAATAATCAGCCGAACATCTTGTCGACGTCGTCTTGATTGACATGGCCGCTATCGCCGTCGAGCTTCGGCCCGTTGATGAGCCCGCGATCGGCCGCCGGCTCGGATGTCGCGTGCGGCGCGGCTTCGATTCCGCCGCAGCGGGCGGCCATCGCACCCAGCCGCTCCTCGAGCGTGCTCAACAACGCAATCACCTTGCCGATGCGCTGGCCGGCGAGATCGTGGAAGCTGCAGGTCTCGAAAATGCGGGCGGCCTGTTCGCGGATGTCCTGCGCCAGCGCACGCTCGCCTTCGCCGTTGAGCGCGGCGTTGAGCAGGTCGGCATCGGCGTCGATGCATTCGGCGGCCTTGAGCACGCTGTGCGCGGCCTCGTCGATGCCATCGATGGCGGCGCCGAGATCGCCGGCCGCGCGCACGAGGTTGCGCTCGGCACCTGTGCCGACCAGTGCGGCCAATTCCTGCTTTTGCGCGGCGATCAATTGGCGCAGCGCCGAGAGATCGTCGGCCATCAAGGCAGGCGAGGCCGGCGCGATTACGCTTGCACGGCGGCGCTCGAAGGTCTGTTCGATGCGGAAAACCTTGCGCTGCACGTATCGCTTCCCAACCCCGACGCTTGAGGTTGTATCGCGCGGGGAATTAACGCCGCGTTGCGCGGCCCGACGTTAAACGCGGCGTTTACCATGGCGCCCTGCCTTTTACGTAAAATAAAGCCTAATGCGACGAAAACGCCGTATTCGCGCCGTCCGAACGCATGTCGGCGGCCGCGATTTACCAATCGGTTTCCGTTTCGAATTTTAGTTCGTGCTGGGGCGCGCGCTGGTGTCCCGATTCCGAAGTTCGCAATACTTTAAAGCACGCTCGGATGCGAACTTCGGAATCGAAGGGCACTGGCAACTTCAATCGTCTGGTGTCGTTTGGTTCAGAAATTCGCTTGAATGACTCGCGATGGGAATGAAGCGAATTTCCGAACCACGACACGAGCGCAATGTCGAGTTCAGCCGATGCAGCGTACAATTGTCGTGGCGCTTGGCGCCGTCCTCTTCGCCGGCAGTGCTTCGGCGCAGCAATTGCCGCAGACGCCGCCCATGGTCGTGGCGGCGCAGCCGCAAGCCCAGGTTAGTCTCGGCGGCGGCTTCATCGAATTCCTGTTCGGTGGCGCGCCGGCGCGGCCGGGCTATGCCGCGCCACCGCCAAACCCGCAGGCGCAGCAATATATGGCGCCGCCGCCGGTCTATTCGGATGCGCAGGGCATGGCGCCGCGCTATGCGAGCGCCGATCCCGCGGCCGATCCCATGCTGGAGCAGCAGCGGCCCGACCGCCGAATGGACCCGCGCTTTGATCGCACGGAGGTCGAGTACCGGACCAAGGAAGCGCCCGGCACGATCGTGATCGATACGCCGAACCATTTCCTCTATCTGGTCGAGGCCGACGGCAAGGCCATGCGCTACGGCATCGGCGTTGGCCGGCCCGGCTTCACCTGGTCGGGCGTGCATACGGTCTCGGCCAAGAAGGAGTGGCCGGACTGGGTGCCGCCGAAGGAAATGCTCGAGCGCCAGCCGTATTTGCCGCACTTCATGGAAGGCGGGCCGAACAATCCGCTCGGCGCGCGCGCGATGTATCTCGGCTCGACGCTCTACCGCATCCACGGCTCGAACGAGCCGTGGACCATCGGGCACAATGTGTCGTCGGGCTGCATCCGCCTGCGCAACGCCGACGTCATCGATCTTTACGACCGCGTGAAGGTCGGCGCCAAGGTCGTGGTGATGTAGCGGTGCCGTAGATCGGTGGCACACTCGTCATTGCGAGGAGCGAAAGCGACGAAGCAATCCAGTTTGGGTATCCATGACGTCTGGATTGCTTCCCCCTCGCTTCGCTCGGGGTCGCAATGACGAATCAATTCGACCCGAACAGACTCTAGGCGTTGTCGCTGTCGTCGCCGCCGAAATCGCCGCCGAAGTCGTTGCCGAAATCGGGGCCTGCGTCGGCGATGTCGTTCTGATCCATGTCGCCGAAGAAACCGGCCTGCCGGGGGTCAGGACCCGATCCGCGGCCGATATCGTTGAGCCCCGCGTCACGCGCGAGATCGCTGCCTGCGGCACTGTTGTCCCACGGCGAGGGCGTGCCCGAGCCGAAGCCGCCGGAAGAGGCATCGCCGAAGGCGCTGCCACTGCTGCGATGACCGCCGAACATCGAACTGATGCTGTTGAAGAGCAGCGCGCCGCCGATCGCGCCGACGGCCGATGCCGCCGCATTGCCGAGGAACGAACTGCCGCCGCCGCTCTGCCAGGGCGAGGCCTGCGGCGGCGCGTTGGCGTAAGGATCGTTGGGGTATCCGCTCGTGCCGCCATAGGTGCCGCCGCGATTCCAGCGCGAGTCGGGTTCGTTCGGCGCGCCTTGGCGAACGCTCGGCACCGAGGCCGCGGAACGGCCGAACACCGCCTCACGCATGCTGTCGAGGAAGCCGCCGCCTTGCGGCGCGGGCTCGTCTTCGCCGGTCAATTCACGAATGCGCTGGTCGGCGCGCTTGAGCGCCTCGTCCTGCACCAGCACGGTCTGCACCAGCGCGTAGGCGGCGTTCGGCGCGCGCGACAGGCCGTCGGCGATGGCCCGCTCGGCCTCGGCGTCGCGCGGCGCCGCCTCCAGGCGCGCGAGGCGGTCGAACAGATCGGCGATCAGTTGGTGTTCCTGCGGGGTCATGGTTTCCTCCCGTGACCGTAATAGCCTGGCGTCCTATCTAGGCGGCGCCGGCGCCTTCGCCAGAGGGGTTGGCCAGGGCGACGCCGTGTGCGGCAAGCAGCCGCGGGAAAGCATCCGAACTGAAAAAGGCGAATTCGTGCTCGCGCAGCGTGGTCACCGGGTCGAGGCCTTTTAGCTCGGCATCGACGAAGCCCGGATGACACATGATCAGGCCACCGTCGGGCAGCCCCTTGAGGAAGCGGGGAAAGATGCGGGCGAAATTCGCCTTGGCGTTGAAACCATAGGCGCCGGCAAAGGCCGGGTTGACGCTAAGGCCGCGCCGCTCGGCCTGCGCGCGAAACCCGAGGCTGAGGATGTCGATCACCAGGCTCTTGCGGTTATGCATGTGCCAGGCCGAGCGCAGCCGCGCGCATTGCCGCACCCAGGCCGTCGGCGCGATCTCGGCCACCACATTGAGGAAGGCCTCGCGCACCTGCGGCAGAAGCTGCACATGCTGATGACCGTCGACGAAGTCGGGCAGCCGGCCGAAGGCTTCGATAAAGCTGCGCAACTGCGTGGCGATCTCGATGGTGAGCGCCTCGGGGTTCAGCCGCCGCAGCGTGGCGAGCCGCAGCATCTCGTTGAGCGGCAGGAACGAGCCCTTGCGCAGCGGAGAAAAGCCCTCGCTCATCGGCTTGAATGGCGCGGTCAGCGTGACATGCAGGCCGAGCGCCGCGCGCGTTTCGCCGGAATTAAGTGCGTCAAGCGCCGCCACCTCGTCGGCGTCGAGATGCGGCGCCGCCACCATCACCGAGGTGGCGTTGAGTCGGCGTTGCAGGATCAGGTCGCGGATGGCGTCGTTGACGCCCGGCGCCATGCCGTAGTCGTCGGCGCACAGCCAGATGCGGCGCGTCTCCGCCACGCCGGCTATTCCGCCGCGTCCGAGGCCGCCGTCTCGTCGGCGCTCTTCAGACTATGGTCGGCGACGAAATAGACCGGCCGCGCTTTGATCTCGGACAGCAGTTTGCCGACATATTCGCCGAGAATGCCGATCATCAGAAGCTGCACGCCGCCGAGCACCATCATGCCGACCACCAGCGAGGGATAGCCCGGCACGTCCTGCCCGAACAGCAGGGTCTTGATGGCGATCCAGATGCCGAACACGATCGCGCTGCCGGCGAGCAGCACGCCGAGCAGGCTCGCGAGCCGCAACGGCGCCACCGTGAACGAGGTGAGGCCCTCGATCGACAAGCCGATCAGCGTCCACACGTTCCAGGTCGTCTTGCCATGCGCGCGCGCGGCCGGTTCGTAATCGACGCGCGCCTGACGGAAACCGATCCAGCTCGACATGCCCTTGAAGAAGCGGTTGCGCTCCGGCATCTGCCGAAGCGCTGAGGCCGCGCGCGGCGACAGCAGGCGGAAGTCGCCGGCGTCCTCCGGGATCTTCTGGCGCTGGCCCCAGTTGATCAGCGTGTAGAACCATTTGACGCCGAGCGTGCGCAGCTTCGGCTCGCTCTCGCGATGCGCCTTGGCGGTGAACACGACGTCGTAGCCGTCGTCGAGCCAGCGTGACACCAAAGTCTCGATCAGCGAGGGCGGATGCTGGCCGTCGCCATCCATGAACATGACGGCGCCGAGGCGGGCATGGTCGAGGCCGGCGAGCAGGGCTGCCTCCTTGCCGAAATTGCGCGACAGCGTGACCACCTGCACGTCGAGCGGGAGGGCGGGCAGGGTCTTGGCGACCTCGTTGGTATCGTCGCTGCTGCCGTCGTCGACATAGACGACTTCGACCTTGAGCCCGCGCTTGTTTTGCAGGAACCGCGCGACCTCGGCGATGCGGGCATGCAAGGCCGGCAGGCCGCGCCCCTCGTTGAATACCGGAACGACGATCGACAGCCCGGGCGCGGTCCGCGACTGCGCCGTCCGGCCACCCGATCGGGTCGATTTTGCCGCCATCTTGCCTTTAACCCATTACTCGCAGTGTCGAACTAACTCTATAGCGCACCGCGGGCAACCTGTCGCCTGCGCCCTACCGGACGGCGGCGCGACGTGCTAGCGCATCGGCCGTTGAACCCGGCCGCCGCGACGCGCGCCCGCCAACCGATATGAAGGACCGATGATTCCGGCGCCTCTCAAGAACATCTTCGACCGCCTGTCGGTTGCATGGCACGAACGCGCGATCGCGCTCAAGGCGGTGAGCTTCGCCTTTGTCGGCGTGCTCAATACGGCGATCGATTTCAGCATTTTTTGGACGGCGGCCAAGTTTCTCGGGTGGCCGCTGGTACCGGCCAATGTGCTGTCCTGGCTGGTGGCGGTGAGCTTCTCCTACACCATGAACTCGGTCATCACCTTCGGCCCGGAGACCGGCCGCGTGCTGCGCTGGCGCGACTATCTGACCTTCGTCGCGTCGGGGGTGGCCGGCATGGTGACCTCGACCGCCACGCTATTCGTGCTGTCCTATTTCGTGCCGCTCCTGGCGGCCAAGCTGGTGTCGATCGCGGTGAGCTTCGTGGTCAACTTCTCGCTCTCGCATTTCGTGGTGTTCAAGGCGAAGCCGCGCGCGAAGGCGGAGTGAGAGACGTAGCGCGAGACTCTCCACGCGGTCATTGCCGGGCTTGACCCGGCAATCCATGAGGCTGATCCGCACGCACGGCGGTACGTTGGGCCTCCGGTTTGGGGAGGTTCATCATGGATGCCCGGGGCAAGCCCGGGCATGACGCCGAGCGTGGGCCACGGCCTTTGCCTACAGCCCCGCTTCGAGCTTGGCGTAGAGCGGATTGTCCTTTGAGAACACGTAATCGAGATCGGCCACCGCCACGGCTTCGGCGCCGTGCTCGCGCAGAAACGAGGTGAGCGCATAGACCTCACCGGGCGGGCAATGCAGCGTCAGCATGCCCGAGGAGGTCGGGCCGCCGAACGGCGTGGCGACGCCGAATTTTTCCTTCGCAACTTCCACCAGCTTGCCGTCGCAGGAGGCAAAGCGCGAGCGCACTTCGCGATAGGCCCGCGCGCGCGCCTGCGCGGCGATGCGGTCGAGGATGACGCGCGCCAGCTCGCGCTGCTCGTCGCTCCAGACCGCGCCGCGCGCGGCGACAAGATTAGCCTGCGAGCGCAGGATGACGCCGTCGTCAACGATCTTCAGCGCATTGGCGGCGAGCGTCGTGCCGGTGGTCGTGATGTCGACGATCATCTCGGCGCTGCCGGCCGCCGGCGCGCCTTCGGTGGCGCCCGAACTCTCGACAATGCGATAGTCGATGATGCCGTGGTGAGCGAAGAAGTCGCGCGTCAAATTGATGTATTTGGTCGCCACCCGCATCTTGCGGTCATGCGTGTGGCGGAAGGCGGTGGCGACATCGTCGATGTCGGCCATGGTGCGCACGTCGATCCAGGCCTGCGGCACAGCGACCACGACATTGGCGGAGCCGAAGCCGAGCGCTTCGATCAGCACCACGCGCTTGTCGGCGTCCGGCATTTGCTCGCGCACCAGGTCCTCGCCGGTGACGCCCATGTGCACGGCGCCTTGCGCGAGTTGCGAGGTGATCTCCGAGGCCGACAGATAGGCCACCTCGACGCCGTCGAGGCCGGCCACCGCGCCGCGATAGTCGCGCGCGCCGCGCGGCTTGATCAGATTGAGGCCCGAGCGCGCGAAAAAGCTTTCGGCGTTTTCCTGCAGCCGGCCCTTGGCCGGCACGGCAAGAACGAGGGGAGCGCTCATGCCGCGCCTCCATAGACCGCGAGACGTTCGATCCACGCCGCGAAGCCGACCGCCGGGATCGGCTCGACGGCGCCTAGGCGCGTCAGCAAGCCGTCATAGCGGCCGCCCGCCACCAGCGGATCGCCGGTGCGCGACGGATCGGTCAGCTCGAACACGAAGCCGGTGTAATAGTCGAAGCCGCGCCCGAAGGCGGTCGAGAAACGCGCACGCTTCAGGTCGACGCCCTGCGCCGCCAGGAATCCGTTGCGGCTTTCGACCAGATCGAGCGCCGGCGCCATGGCCTCAGCCATGCCGCCTTCGGCGGCGAGCGCGCGCAGTTCGGCGGCGGCCTCATCGGGGTCGCCCTGGATGGCCAGGAAACGCTCGATCAGCGTGCGCACTTCGCGTGGCAGGGTGGCGCTCGCGCCCATGGCCGACTGCTCGAGGAAGCGGTCGGCGATCTCGCCGACCGAGCGGCCGCCGACCGCGCTGATGCCGGCGATCGACAACAGGTCGGTCACCAAGGCATGCGCGCCCTTCGGGTCGGAGCCCGCGAGCGCGGCCAGCACACCCTGGTATTCGGGGCGGGCGGCATTGCCGCCGAGCGTCAGGCGGTCGAGGTCCTGCGCCAGGTTGCTCTTACGGTTGAAATCCTTGATCAGCCGCCGCTTCCAGGCCGGCGCGAGCTCCAACGCCGCGATCAGGCTGGCGAACAGAGCGACATCGCCGATCTGGATGTCCGGGGAGGACAAGCCGTAATGCGCGGTGGCTTCCAGCCCGAGCGCCAGCATTTCGGCGTCGGCGGCGGCCTTGTCGGAGCGCCCGAAGCTCTCGATGCCGGCTTGCAGAAATTCGCCGCGCTCACCGCTGCGGTGGCGGAAAACCGGGCCGAGATAGCAGAAGCCGGTAGGTGCGCCGGCGGCGGGGGAAGCGAGATAGTCGCGCGAGACCGGAATGGTCAGGTCGGGCCGCAGGCAGAATTCCTCGCCGCCGGGCGCGGTGGTCAGGTACATGCGCTTGCGAATGTCCTCGCCCGAGAGGTCGAGAAAGGGCTCGGCCGGCTGCAGGATGGCGGGTGTCACGCGGCCGTAGCCGGCGCGCTCGTAGGAGGCGACCAGCGCCTCCGCCCGCGCATCCGACCCGCCTGCCGACCTGGTTACACTCGCATCCATTGTCCGTCCCAACACTTCTTCCCGTATCCGGCGGCCGTTTAGCACGGCCGCGCTTAACATTCGACGCCGATCGCGACCTTGGCTTAACGGCTCGGCCGTCCAAATATCGGGCGTCGTTAACAAATTTTTGGCGGCGCGGGGCCGCCCGGGCAGGAAATTCGCTGGCAGGGCGGCCCATTTCGGCCCACGGTGTAAGACAATTTCAACACAACCGGGCTTCACTGGCGGGTAGGGGGGAAATTCGGATGACCGAACCCGTATCGCGTGCCGTGGTGGAGGCCTTCTATGAGGCCTATCGCTCGCGCGATCCGCTGCGGATCGCCGACTTCCTCGACGACGATGTCGAATGGCACATCGGCGGACCCCCAACGGTGATGCAGGTGTGCGGGCTTTGGCGCGGCAAGGCGGCGGTGGTCGACCGGTTCGCGCGTATCGTTCCCCACATCATCGAGTTCAAGCGGCTGGAGACCGAATGCCTGCTGGTCGACGGCGACCGCAGTGCCCTGTTCGGGCGCATCGTCTCCCGGCACATTGCCAGCGGCCGGATCATCAGCCACCGCATGGCGCATTTCGTGCGCTATCGCGCCGGCAAGGTGGTCTCGCTCTACGCCATCAACGACAGCCTGGACGCGGCCGAGCAATATATCGGCCACCGCATCGACCTCGATCCTGGCCACCACCGCATCGATCTGGTGCCCGAGGTGGAATCGGCCGACGACAATCTGTTTGCGCTCTGAGCGCGGGCCGGCAGTGTTCGCGCGGAGCGTTTAGTGCTATTCTTGTTTTGGTTTCGCGCCGGAGGGCCGTCATGCGCTACCGCTTCGCGATTTTCCTCGTTCCGATACTCTGGGCAAGCGCCGCGCACGCGCTCGATTTGCCGACGCGCAAGGCGGGTCTGTGGCAGCTCACCATGAGCTTTACCAACAGCCACATCCCGCCGCAGACCATGCGGCAGTGTATCGACGGCGCCACCGACAAGCTGTTGAATGCGAATTTCGGCGGCGCCGCCCAGCAGACCTGCTCGAAGCAGGAGATGACCCACACGGGCGCCACCATCACGGTCGATTCGGTGTGCAACATCGGCGGCGCGACCAACACCTCGCACGCCGTCATCACCGGCTCCTTCGACAGCGCCTATACGATGCAAGTCACCAGCAAGCGCGTCGGCGGGCCGTCGATCCCGGGCATGCATCCGAGCGGCGAAACGCATATGGCGATTTCGGCGAAATGGCTCGGCCCCTGTCAGGCCGGTCAGAAGCCGGGCGACATCGTCATGTCGAACGGCATGAAGGTGAATGTGCTCGAATTGCAGAAGCAACATCCGCCGGGGCGATAGCCAATTCCGTCATGGCCGGGCATAGCCCGTCGAAGACGGGCGTAACGTCCTTATGCCCCGGCCATCCACGTCTTGCTTCGTGCCCATCCGCGAAGTCGCGGATGCCCGGCACAAGGCCGGGCGTGACGGTGGAGAGATCGGCCCACCCAAGTGCGACAATCGGGTTAGCCGTCAGATCGTCGCGATTCCGCGCCTCGCCAGCAGTTTCTGCACCGCTTCGACCAAACCGGCCTCGGGCACCGCGAACTGCGCCTCGGCCTGCTTCTTCAGATAATCGTCGCGCTCTTTCGACAGGCCGGCGATCTCGGCGCCGATAATCAGATCCTTGATCAGCACTTCGCCGCGCGCCTTCTCGTCGCCGCCCTGGATGACGACGCAAGGCGAGCCGCGCTTGTCGGCATATTTGAGCTGGTTGCCGATGTTCTTCGGATTGCCGAGATAAAGTTCGGCGCGAATGCCGGCATTGCGCAAGGCCGACACCATGCGCTGATAATCGGCGGTGCGGTCGCGGTCGAAGATCGTGACCACCACGGGCCCCGGCTCGGGCTTCGATGAAATCTTGCCGAGCGCGGTCAGCGCGGCCTGCAAGCGCGACACGCCGATGGAGAAGCCGGTCGCGGGCACCGGCTCGCCGCGGAAGCGCGCCACCAGCCCGTCATAGCGCCCGCCGCCGCCGACCGAGCCGAAACGCACCGGGCGGCCCTTCTCGTCCTTCACTTCGAAGGTGAGTTCGACCTCGTAGACAGGCCCGGTGTAATATTCGAGCCCGCGGACGACCGAGGTATCGATGCGCACGCGGCCGTCGTCATAGCCCGCGGCAGCGATCAATTCGGCGATGCCGCGCAATTCCGTCACGCCGTCGAGGCCCTGATCCGAGCCCGAGACCAGCGCTTCGACGCGCGCGAAAGTCTCGTCGACATTGTAGACCTCATTGCTCAGGAAACCGAGCACCGCATCGACCGCCTGCTCCGGCAGATCGGCGCCTTTGGTGAAATCGCCGCTCTCGTCCTTGCGGCCCTTGCCGAGCAGCAGCCGCACACCATCGAGTCCGAGCCGGTCGAGCTTATCGATGGCGCGCAGCACGATCAGCCGCTTGCCGGCGTTCTCCGCGCCGCCGATGCCGATCGAGTCCATGATGCCGTCGAGCACCTTGCGGTTATTCACCTTCACCACATAGGAGCCGCGCGGAATGCCCAATGCCTCAATGGTGTCGGCCGCGAGCATGCACATCTCGGCATCGGCCGCCATGGTGGGCGCGCCGACCGTATCGGCATCGAACTGCATGAACTGGCGGAAGCGGCCCGGACCCGGCTTCTCGTTGCGGAACACCCAGCCGAAGCGATAGCTGCGATAGGGCTTGGCCAGCGTCTCGAAATTTTCCGCCACGTAGCGCGCGAGCGGCGCGGTCAGGTCGTAGCGCAGCGAGAGCCACTGCTCGTCGTCGTCCTTGAACGAGAATACGCCCTCGTTCGGGCGGTCGAGGTCGGGCAGGAATTTGCCGAGCGCGTCGGTATATTCGATCGCGGGCGTCTCCACCGGCTCGAAACCGTAGCGCTCGAACACAGTCCGAATCGTTTCCACCATCGCGCGCGTGGCGGCGATTTCGGCCGGCCCGCGGTCGGCGAGGCCGCCTGGACGGCGGGCTTTGAGTTTGGTCGGCTTATTGCCGGATTTCGGATCGGCCATGGGACTCGAATACTCGGCTGGCAGGGGTCGTCGTGGCCGCGGTGGTAGCAGTGGGGCACCAGCCCAGCAAGCAGTTGCCGGCTGCCTTGGCGTTCCGTGCCGAACAACGCGGCTTTCCGCGATCCTCTTCAGCCGGGCGGCGCTCCCGGACAATGCCGAAGACCACGCATCGCTTTCGCTTTCGAAGGGCGGTGCGTCGCTGGCGTGGCGGTGCCAGCCGATGCCTGGCACATAGCTTCCCGGCGCCATGACGATGGAAATGCTCTCTTCGATGCCATCGCCATCGTAATATTGCGCAAGCGCGCGGCGCAGGCGGCGCGCCTCCACCCGCACGATCGCGTCGCCGATCGGATCGAAATTTTCCGGCCGGCCGAGCGCGTCAACTGCAATGGTATAGGCCTTGATGCTGTCGGCACGGCCGTCGAGCACGGTTTCGACCACATAGCGCAGGAAGGCGGTGAGCTGTGGGGAGCTTTTGAACTGAGCGCTGGAGCAGATGCGGTCGAGTGCGGGGCGCACTGCCTCCGCCGGCGGTGATCGGAGGGCCTCGCTCGGGGAATTCAATCTATTTGTGGCAAGCGCTTTCGGTGCTTTCACGTGTAAATAGTACAATATATTTCGCGCCCGGAAAATAGAGATCCCTCTTAAACTTTGTCATGGCACGACCCCACATGTCGGCGATATCGCTGTCGCCGGTTACCTGTCGGCCGGGCCGGGTGCCGCTAGGGCGTGCGGTCGCCGGGCTTTGTGACGTTGGCCAGTTTTTCTTCCTCTTCCTTCAGCAAACGCAGGATCTGCCGCCGCGTAACTTCGTCGCTGGCCTCGTCGAGCATGCGCCGGTAGCGGTCGATATTTTCGCGGATCACGAAGCGTTCCATGGCACGCTCCCCGGATTGAGCAGCCCGTTACCCAGGGGACGATAGAAACGGTGCCCGGGAGCGGGCAACGGCCTAACGGTTAGCTGTGCCAGACAGGAAGGAATTGTGGAGGGGAGCGGCTGGCTTCAGCGCGGGATTGCGCCCGTGCTGGCCGGCGCCTGGCTTTGGCCGGCATGCTGCAACCAGGGCCAGACTTTTTCCGAGAGCAGCATCCCGGTGAGGTCGAGGGTGACACTGACCAGGCCCGCGATGACGGCGATCAACAGGATCAACCGGTAGTTCTGCTGCAGCGCCAGCCAATAGCGGGTTTTCAGCTCGGCGAAGCGGCGGCCGGCGCGCC
Organism: Pseudolabrys sp.; assembly: GCA_035549515.1. Taxonomy (GTDB): domain Bacteria; phylum Pseudomonadota; class Alphaproteobacteria; order Rhizobiales; family Xanthobacteraceae; genus Pseudolabrys. Next base: position 12,670 of record DASZQT010000089.1, read on the forward strand.
GCCGCACCCCATTACTGCGAAAAACCGGCACGTAGCGGCCGGTCGGCAGCTCGACCACGATCGGATCGTCGCGGCCAACGCCGGCAAAGTAAGTCTCCAATGCGCGCCGCAGGCGGGCTGCCTCGACCCGCACGATAGCGTCGGATTGCGGGTCGAAACCGGCATCCCGTCCGAGCGCATCGACGCCGATGGTATAGGCCTTGATGCCGCCGCCGCGCCCGGCCAGCGTCTCTTCCACGACGTAGCGCAGGAAGCTCGACAGTTGCGCCGATTTGCTGAAGGTCGGACTGGCAAGGATGCGGTCGAGGGTGAGGCGAATGTCGCCCGCGCGGGGGTCCGGCTCGGAGGCGGCGTCTGTCATGTTGGGCAGCGCTCCCACCCGTTCTTGTTGGCCTTGGCGGCCAATCAACCTCTTTTATACGTACTCATACTAATAGGAACGGGAACTCGGTCATGAGGTAATATTATCCTGATATAAGAAAAAACTATGCGCTGGATGGAATCTGGCTTTCGCAAATGCGAACGCGCGCGCCGTCGCGCCGGGGTGACAATTAACGTTACGGTAACGGTCAATCCGGAGGGCGCACGAATTTTGGCGGGAGCGCTTTAGAAATGCGCGCAATGGCGGCATAAGCCGCACTTATCGGTGGCCGGGACGGTATCGCCGTCGCGGCTTTCGGGCCGACCCTATTTCTTCTAATGTCGCCGCCGATCACTCCCCACGCCCCCTAAATTCGCGAGCCCGTCCGATGGCGCCCAGCCGTTCCACCCAAGCCGTCTCCGTTCCCAACGATCTCGAGCCCTATTGGATGCCCTTTACGGCCAACCGGGCGTTCAAGGCGCGGCCGCGCCTGGTCGCCGGGGCCAAGGACATGCACTATATCGCCGCCGACGGCCGCAAGCTGATCGACGGCGCGGCGGGCCTCTGGTGCACCAATGCCGGCCATAACCGCGCTCCGATCGTGGCGGCGATTCAGAAGCAGGCAGCCGAGCTCGATTACGCGCCGGCCTTCCAGTTTTCCCATCCGAAGGCGTTCGAATTGGCCGGCCGCATCGCGGCGCTCGCGCCCGGCGATCTCGACCATGTGTTCTTCTGCAATTCCGGCTCGGAGGCGGTCGATACCGCGCTCAAGATCGCGCTCGCCTATCACAATGTGCGGGGCAATGCCTCGCGCGTGCGCCTGATCGGGCGCGAGCGCGGCTATCACGGCGTCGGTTTCGGTGGCATCGCCGTCGGCGGCATCGTGAATAATCGGAAACACTTCGGCGCGTTGATGGCCGGCGTCGATCATCTGTCGACGACCTATAATCGCGAGCAGCAGGCTTTCACCGTGGGCGAGCCGGAATGGGGCGCGCATCTCGCCGACGAACTCGACCGGCTGGTGGCGCTGCACGATGCGTCGACCATTGCCGCCGTTATCGTCGAGCCCTTGGCGGCCTCGACCGGCGTGCTGCCGGCGCCCAAGGGCTATCTCAAGCGGCTGCGCGCGATCTGCGACAAGCACGGCATCCTGCTCATCTTCGATGAGGTGATCACCGGCTTCGGGCGCCTCGGCTATGCCTTCGCCGCCGAGCGCTACGGCGTGGTGCCCGATCTCATCTGCTTCGCCAAGGGCATCACCTCCGGCAGCGTGCCGATGGGCGGCGTGCTGGCGCGCAAGGGCATCTACGATGCCTTCATGAAAGGGCCGGAGCACGCGGTCGAACTGTTCCACGGCTACACCTATTCGGCGCATCCGCTTGCCTGCGCGGCCGGTCTCGCGACGCTCGACATCTATCGCGAGGAAGGCCTGTTCGAGCGCGCGCGCAAGCTGGAGCCGCAATGGGGCGAGGCGGCGATGGGCTTGAAGGGCCTGCCCAATGTGCTCGACATCCGCACCGTGGGGCTGACCGTCGGCATCGATCTGGCGAGTCTGCCGGACGCCGCCGGCAAACGCGGCTATGCGGCGATGGACAAGGCTTTCCACGAGCACGACATGATGATCCGCGCAGTCGGCGATACGCTGGCGCTCTCGCCGCCTTTGATCGTGAGCGAAGCGCAGATCGGCGAATTGTTCGACAAGCTCGGGAAGGTGATCAAGGCGGTGGCGTAGCTGCGTTTCCCTCTCTCCAACGCGTGGGGAGAGGTGAAACAATGCTCGCATAGGCCGGGCGTGGCAAAAGGATCGCCCAGCCGACCGTGATGTGGCCCGCGCCGCGCCGATAGGGCAGCGTGAACGGCGGCTGCACGGCGGCATCGACCGCGATATTACGATAGGCAATCGGCACGACGTTGGGGTCGCCCACCGTCCACACCACGACGGCGCCGCGCGCGCGCAGATCGTTGAGATCGATCCAGGGCGCACGCGCCGGCTTGCCGTCGATCAGTACGCGCGGATGACTTCCCGCGTAATGCTCGATATTGCCACCTTCCCACATCGGACCGATCACATAGGCGAGGCGCTGGCCGGTGACGGCGCGGTAGCGCTGGCTGATTTCACGCGCGAGTGCATCGCCCGGGAAGAACACCGCGCGGTAGCGGTGATCGAACTGCGGCAGCACGGCGTAATCGGCGATGAAGGCAAGTGCCAGGCAGGTGAATACGATGGCCCAGATCACCAGCACCCGCGCAAGCCGCAGCCGATCGATCACCGGCCGCGCGAGAAGCACCAGCCATAGCCCGAGAAATAGCCAGAGCGGATAGCCCCAATTCGTGAAAGTGCCGCGCCCGCTTGCCGCCGCCATCGCCAACATGGTGGCGACCGGTCCGAACGACAGCCAGGTGACAATGCGCCAATCGAAGGCGTCGGCGGCGTAGGCCGGCGGCGCTTCATCGGCGCGCCTTCGCGGATAGAACAAAGGCGCGGCGATCAGCAGGCAGGGGATCAGGAAGCCGAACTGGCTCAACGCGAATTGCAGCGGACGCCAGAGATGATCGTACCAGCCGCGCGCGAGGGTCGAATGCTGCTCGACATAGCCGAGCGGCAGGAAGTCGTTCTTCACCAGCCAGATGAGATGCGGCGCCATCACCAGGAGCGCGACGGCGGCGGCGATATAGGGCCCCGGCGTCTTCAGGCACTGTCGTGCCTCGCGGTCGACCAGCACGAAGACGACCATCGGCGCGACCAGCACCACCACGAAATATTTCGCCCACAGCGAAATACCGACCGCGAGCCCGAGCAGGACCCAGTCCGCGATCCGGCGGTCGCGCAGGCCGCGGTGCAGGGCGTAGCCGGCGAGCGCCCAGAACGGCAATTGGATGACGTTGTGATTGAACTGCGGCGCGGTCGACGTGAAGAAATGCAGCCCGTCGAGCACGAGCACGCAAACCAGGGCCGCCAGCGGCCCGACCAGCGCCCGCGCCATCACGAACACCAGGGCGAAGGCGGCCACCACGCAAATTTGCGATAGGGCGTAATAGGCGAAGTCGTGGCCGACCAGCCGATAGGCGATCTCGGCGAGCCACCAGGGCAGCGGCGGCAGCTTGTCGTAGCCGAGCTGCCATTCGCGGCCGTAGACCAGGGCCTCGATCAGGTCGAGCGGCAGGTTGGGATAGAGCAGGGCTGGCAGCAGCGTCCACAGTACCGCATGCAGGGCGAGGAACCAGGCGAAGGCCCGGCCGGGCGCGGCGGCGACCCAATCGGCGATCCGGGTGGCGAGCCGGGTAATGCGGGCGGGATGGTGGGGGTCGGGTTCCAAAGTGTCGAGTTCCTGGACAAGTTCCTGCGCGGAAAGAACGATCTCCCGTTACCATACCAGGACTTCCTGGTTGCGCGGGCTCGCAGCCTCATAGACATTGGCGAGAGGTGGCGCGAATCGGTGAGGAGCCGGGGAAAACGCGCCGGGGCTAGCGCCGTCCGGGGGCAACCGCATGCGTCGTATCAGCGCCGTTTTCGTCGCGATCTGCATGGTGCTCATCGCCGGCTCGCTCGGCGCGGTGCTGTTTCTCGGCTTCAAGTTCGATGGCGCGACGTCGGCGATCGCGGGGCTCGCCGCGCTCACCGCCATGGCGCTCTACAACACCATCAGCAACCGGCTGCGCGACCGCGGCGATCTCGGCGACCAGATCGCCGATCTGTCGCGCGGCACCGCCGACCTCGCCCGTCAGGTGGCCGAGATTTCGCGCCGACTCAACGCCATGGAGACCAATGTCAGCGCGACCGTGAACCGGGCGCGCAGCGCGGTCGATCCGCTCGTCACCGAAATCGGCGAGCTTGGCACGCTGGTGCGGCAGATCGCCGATACGGTCGCCGTGCATGAGGGTCTCTTGCAGCAAAAGGGCGCCACGCCGGCAGGACCTGCGTCGGAGGACGCTCACGCGACGACCGCGCCGCTCGCCTTGAGCGAGCGCGATGCGGTCGCGAGCGCGCCGCGTCTGCAGGCTCAGAGCCAGGAGCGTGTCGTCGAATTGGTTTCGCAGGCGATCGACGAGCACCGCATCGACCTTTATCTGCAGCCGATCGTCACGCTGCCGCAGCGCAAGGTGCGCTATTACGAGGCGCTGTCGCGGCTGCGCACCGCCGAAGGCCATGTCGTTGCGGCCAACGACTTCGTCGGCATCGCCGAAAGCGCCGGGCTGATGCCTAGAATCGACAATCTGCTGGCGTTCCGCTGCGTGCAGATCGCGCGCCGCCTGCAACTCAAAAGCCGCGACGTCGGCGTGTTCCTGAATATCAGCGCGTCGACGCTGGCCGATTCGGCTGCGTTCCGGCAATTGCTCGACTTCATGGAGGCCAACCGCGCCATCGCCGGCGCGGTGACGTTCGAATTCGCGCAAGGAGCCTATCGCAATTTTGGGCCGATCGAGCACGAAGGCCTGGCGGCGCTGGCCGAGCGCGGCTTCCGCTTCTCGATGGACCACGTCACCGATTTGCGCATGGAGCCGAAGGAACTGGCCGACAATTCGTTCCGCTACCTGAAGGTGCCGGCCAAGCTCCTGCTCGACGGCGCCACCGGCGCGCAGAGCGACATTCATCCGGAAGACCTCGCCGATCTGCTGGCCCGCTCGGGCATCGACCTGATCGCCGAGCGGATCGAGAACGAGGCGGCGGTGGTCGACCTGCTCGACTATGACGTGCGCTTCGGCCAGGGCTTCCTGTTCTCGGCCCCGCGTCCGGTGCGCTCGGAGGCCTTGCAGGGGGAAGGCAAGCCCGCGGCCGAAGCCACCCAATTGCCGGCCGCCTGACTTCCTTCCGTCGCCAACTAATGCCATACGGTTCGCCTTTCGGGACGCCCGCGCGCGTCCGCATTGACCACGAAAGACGAGCCTGTCCGTGCCCAATCTGATCCCGCATTTCTCCGCGCTGGCGCCCGATTACGACCTGCTGTTGAGCGACGTCTGGGGCGTCGTCCACAACGGCATTGCCGCTTTTGGCGAAGCCTGCGACGCGCTGATGCGCTCGCGTGCGCGCGGGGCGACCGTGATCCTCATCACCAATGCGCCGCGCCCGAGCGATCAGGTCGCGCGCCAGCTCGAACGCCTGCATGTGCCGCGCGAAACCTATGACGCCATCGTCTCCTCCGGCGACGTGACCCGCAGCGAGGTCGAGGCGCGGCGCGGCCAGAGCGTTTGCCACATCGGCCCGGAACGGGACCGCTCGATCTTTACCGGCTTGGGCGTGCAATTCGCGCCGCTGGAACAGGCCGACTATGTGGTCTGTTCCGGCCTCGACGACGACGAGACCGAGACGCCCGATGACTACCGCGCGCGGCTCGAATTGATGCTCAAGCGCAACGTGTTCATGGTCTGCGCCAATCCCGACGTGGTGGTCGAGCGCGGCGACCGGCTCTTGTATTGCGCCGGCGCCATCGCCGACCTCTACCGCACCATGGGAGGCGAGGTGCTCTATGCCGGCAAGCCGTACCGGCCGATCTACGACATGGCCCTGGCGAAAGCGGAAGCCGCGGCAGGCAAGACCATCGCGCACAAGCGCGTGCTGGCGATCGGCGATTCGCTGCGCACCGATCTCAAGGGCGCGCAGGCGCTCGGCATCGATTTTCTGTTCGTGACCGCCGGCATCCATGCCGAGGAATTCGGCGGCCGCGATCGCCCGAATCCTGACGCGTTGCGCACCGCCTTCGCCGCCGCCGGCGAAACGCCGAAGGCGGTGATGCGGCATCTGGTGTGGTGAGAACCGACGCGGCGCGGAATCTCCACGCGCTCATTGCCGGGCTTGACCCGGCAATCCATGGGGCCGCGCAGCGGCGGCGCTCACGCCGCCGGCGCTTGCAGATCGGGGAATACCGCTTCGATCTTGCTGCGCAGCGTCTGCGCGTTGAACGGCTTCACGATATAATTCGACACGCCGGCGCGCTTGGCGGCGATGACGTTTTCCGTTTTCGACTCGGCCGTCACCATGATGAAGGGGATCGTGAACAGATCGGGGTCGGCGCGCACTTCCTGCAACAACTGGTAGCCGGTCATCGGCTCCATGTTCCAATCGGAGATCACCAGCCCGAAACGGCGCTGGCGCAGCTTGGCGAGTGCGGCCGAGCCGTCGCCGGCCTCGTCGATGTCCGCGAAACCGAGCTGCTTGAGCAGGTTGCGGATGATGCGGACCATGGTGTTGTAATCGTCCACCACCAGAATTGGGATCGACAGATCGACAGCCATGAGCGGAGCGCCTTTTGACGCGCCACGGCGGCGCGGATGCCAGTCAGTACCAGTTGGCCTTGAATACTCCGTTAATTTGAAACTTTGTTAACGGGACGCTAACCCTATTCCAGTGTTGACGCTGCCGCTTGACGCCGACGCGGAGCCGGATTTGAACCTGACCCGAAACATGCTTCCCCTAAAACGAGCGCTACCGTGTATCCGCTGAAGGCCTTCCATGTCGCGCGCGGCAGCGCGCACGAACTCGATATCGCCCCCTTGCACGGCGCGGTGGTGGCGGTCGGCAATTTCGACGGCGTGCATCGCGGTCACCGTTCGGTGATCGACGCGGCGCGTGCGCGCGCGCGCAAGCTCGGCCGCAAGGCGGCCGCTTTGACCTTCGCGCCGCATCCGCGCCTGTTCCTGCGTCCGCAGGACCCGCTGTTCCAGCTTTCCAGCCTGCGCGACAAGCTCAGGCTCTTGGCGGCGACCGGCCTCGACGGCGCCATCGTCATGGACTTCGACGCCACGCTGGCGGCGACCTCGGCGCAGGATTTCATCGACCGGATCCTGGTCGGGCGCATGGGCATCGGCGGTGCCGCCATCGGCTTCGATTTTCATTTCGGGCAGAACCGCGGCGGCTCGCCCGCCTTCCTGCGCGAGCAGGGCGAGCGGCTGGGCTTTGCCGTCGACATCGTGGCGCCTTTGGAGGACGAGGGCCGGCCGGTGTCCTCCGGGGCGGTGCGCCAGGCGCTTACGCAAGGCGAGGTGGTGGAGGCGGCCGAACTGTTGGGCGCGCCCTGGTTCGTCTCCGGCGAGGTGATCCACGGCGAAAAGCGCGGGCGCGAACTCGGCTTTCCCACCGCCAACCTAAAGCTCGATCCGTCCTGCGCGCTCAAGCATGGCATCTATGCCGTGCGCGCCGATGTCGGCGGGGTGCGCCACGACGGCGTCGCCAGCTTCGGCAGGCGGCCGACCTTCGATAACGGCGCGCCGCTGCTGGAAGTGTTCCTGTTCGACTTCGACGGCGACCTCTACGGGCAGATGATCGACATCGCCTTCATCGGCTGGATTCGCCAGGAGCAGAAGTTCGAGACCATCGAGGACCTCATGCGCCATATGACGGCGGACGCCGCGCAGGCGCGCGACGCGCTCAAACGCGCCGGCAAGGCGTTCCCGAAGCTGGGGGAGGTGTAGCCTCGCGCCCGCAAAAACCCGGCCTTTTCAGCGCGGAAGCCGTGTGATAGGAACCGCGCCATGGTGGCACGCGACATATTCGCTTCTGCGATCGGGTCGGTCATTCGGCAGATTACCGGCCCGGCTTCCGCTTGACCCTGCGGTCGGCGGAGGACCGGGGACTGCCGAGCCCTCACTGCCACCCGTTTTCCAGGTTAGACCGCCATGACCGATCCCGTTCGAGATTACAGCGAGACTCTGTTTCTGCCGCAGACGGATTTCCCGATGCGGGCCGGCTTGCCGCAGAAGGAGCCGGAAATCCTCAAGCGCTGGCACGGCGAGGACCTTTACAAACAGCTTCGCGAGGCCTCGAAAGGCCGCGAGAAGTTCATCCTGCATGACGGTCCGCCCTACGCCAACGGCAACATCCATATCGGCACCGCGCTCAACAAGGTGCTCAAGGATGTGGTGACGCGCAGCCAGCAGATGCTCGGCTTCGATAGCAACTACGTGCCGGGCTGGGACTGCCACGGCCTGCCGATCGAATGGAAGATCGAGGAAGAGAACTACCGCTCCAAGGGCAAGGCCAAGCCGGATCTGAAAGACCCCAAGGCGATGGTGGCGTTCCGCCAGGAATGCCGCGCCTATGCCGAGCATTGGCTCTCCGTGCAGCGCGAGGAGTTCAAACGGCTCGGCGTCATCGGCGACTGGGCGCATCCCTATACGACGATGAGCTTTCCGGCCGAGGCGCAGATCGCGCGCGAACTGATGAAGTTCGC
>DASZQT010000090.1:0-15723 GCA_035549515.1 Pseudolabrys sp.
CCACAACAGCGCGAGAATGGTTTTCTGCCAGGGCGCAAAGCCGCGCTCGATTCCGTCCATGGCGCACCAGGCAATCGCGGGCGCGAGCAGCACCAGGTCGTAGTCGAGGCTGTAGGGCGTGACGAGAATGGTTCCGATCAACAGCGCGGCGGCTTTGAGCGAGAAGGCAGCACGGCTGCGCCACAGCCACACCAGCGATATGGCAACGGCAAGCGATGTGACGATTTGCGCGGCATAGGCGAGCGGAATGCCGCCGCCCCACATGCGCACGACCGAGAACACGCTCTGGATTTTCTGCCAGCCGGTGGCACCCTGTTCGAGCACGACCGTGCGGGTGAATTTGGTGGAAGCGAGGAACGCGCTCCACACGTCGACGCCGAAAGCGAACGTCACCGCAAGCGCCAGCGCCGCGACGGTGATCGTGGCGGAGGCAAACACGCGCCAGCGTCCGCTCGCCGCCAGCACCAGCGGAATGAGCACGCCGAATTGCGGCTTGTAAGCGAGAAGGCCGAACAGGATGCCGGCGATCCAGGGCCTGCGGTCGATGAGCAGGAGCCCGCCGGCGAACAGCGCGGCGGTGAGGAACCCGTTATGACCGTGGCCGATATTGATGAATACCGCCGGAAAGGCGAGGGCGAGCAGGAGCCAGAGCCGATCGTCCTTTACCTCCCCCCTTGTGGGGGAGGTCGGCGCCGAAGGCACCGGGAGGGGGGTGGTCGTGGTCGAGGGATCCCCACCCCGCGCGCTTTCAGCGCGCGACCCTCCCCACAAGGGGTAGGGTAAGAAAGAGGCGAGGATGGCGCGAATGGAAAGCAGGTACAAAACCAGCGTCACGCCCTGCCAGACCAGGAGCGCCAGGGCATAGGGCATCAGGGCCAGAAGCGCCGCCAGGCCGAGGAAGAACGGCGGGTAGTGCCAGCCGTAAAACGGCGTGTCCTTCCCGAAGATCGCCTGCTCGCGCAGATATTGCCGGTGCGGATCGAACGGGGCGGTGGCCTCGTGGTCCAGCACATAGGTTCCGGCGGCGTAGACATTCGAAAAGTCGGTGCCGAGCGGGCGTCCGAAACGGTCGTTGCGGCCGTCCGAGGTGACGACCAGAAACGCCATGCCGATCAGCGCGAAGGCCAGGATCAGCCCCGCCACCAGTCGCATGCGCTCGCGGGAGACCCAGGTGCCGGAACGCAGGTTTTCGATCAAGGCAGCCATGCCGGGGGGTCTAGCAGGCCAGCCTTAAGGGTGCGTTGCCTGCGCCCTCTCACCCTTCGAGACCGCGGCGTTCCGCGCCCCTCCAGGACGCGGACGGCGCTTATCAATGCACTTGATCAAACCATCATTCTTTGCGACTTGCTGTTGCCCCATTGGGCCGGTACGAGAGTGAAAACAGCCCGTCCGAACGCGAAAGATTTGGAGCTTTCAATGGCCTTCCTCGCCGACCACCTCAAGCGCATCAAGCCGTCGCCGACCATCGCGGTGACGGATAAAGCGCGGGCGCTCAAGGCCGCGGGCCGCAACGTCATCGGGCTGGGCGCCGGCGAGCCCGATTTCGACACGCCCGACAACATCAAGGAAGCCGCGATCCGGGCGATCCGCGAGGGGCGCGCGTCGAAGTATACGCAGGTCGACGGCATCGCGGAACTGAAGGACGCGGTCGCCAAGAAGTTCAAGCGCGAGAACGGCCTCGACTACAAGCCGTCGCAGATCACCGTCTCGGCCGGCGGCAAGCAGGTGCTCTACAACGCCTTCATGGCGACGCTGAACCCGGGCGACGAGGTGATCATCCCGGCGCCCTATTGGGTGAGCTATCCCGACATGGTGCTGCTCGCCGGCGGCAAGCCGGTCGAGGTGGTCTGCGGCATGGACAAGGGCTTCAAGATCACGCCCGAGCAGCTCGAGCGCGCGATCAGCGAGAAGACCAAGTGGTTCCTTTTGAACTCGCCGTCGAACCCGACCGGCGCCGCCTATACGCGCGCGGAATTGAAGGCGCTCACCGACGTGCTGGTGCGCCATCCGCATGTGCATGTCATGACCGACGACATGTACGAGCACCTCGTCTATGACGACTTCGAGTTCTTCACGCCGGCGCAGGTCGAGCCCTCGCTCTATCCGCGCACGCTCACGATCAACGGCACCTCGAAGGCCTATTGCATGACCGGCTGGCGCATCGGCTTTGCCGGCGGGCCGGAGCCCTTGATCAAGGCCATGGCGATGATCCAGTCGCAGTCGACCACCAATCCGGCGGCTGCCTCGCAATGGGCGGCAGTGGAAGCGCTCAACGGTCCGCAGGATTTCATCGCCAAGCACAACAAGATCTTCAAGGAACGGCGCGACCTCGTGGTCTCGATGCTCAACCAGGCGAGCGGCATCAAGTGCCCGACGCCGGAAGGCGCCTTCTATGTCTATCCGTCCTGCGCCGGCACCATGGGCAAAACGACGACGAGCGGCAAGGTGCTGGCGACCGACGAGGACTTCGTCACGGAGTTGCTGGAATCCGAAGGCGTTGCGGTGGTGCACGGCTCGGCCTTCGGCCTGGGCCCTGCGTTCCGCATTTCCTATGCGACCAAGACCGAGGACCTGGAAGATGCCTGCAATCGCATCCAGCGCTTCTGCGGAAATTTGAAGTAGGCCCGCGTGGCTGCTCGCAACGGAAAACGGCCGCGCCCCGCGCGGCCGTTTGTTTTCGGCACAGCGTTCAATCGATCCGCTTCACATAGACCCCTTTGAAGGTCACGTTGCAGCCCGCCGTATTGAAATAGTTCTTGAGCGTGCCGGTTATGTTGACGATTGCCGTCGCGGCGGTGACGCTGGCGGGGGAGACCGTCAGGCTATAGGTGCCTTTATAGCTGAAGCCTTTAGCGCGCGAATTGATTCCATAGGCCGTGTAATTGCCGGAACCATGCATCTGATGCACGGTGGATTCGCTGGTGTTGTCGAAGGTGATCGCAGCCCGCAGATGCATCATGCTGAGGAAGGTGTCGGTATCCTTGGCACCGATATGCGGCCGGAAGATCGAAACATGGGTGTCGTTCTTGCCGGTGCCGCCGATCCCGGCGCAGGCGGCGGTCGATGATGTCGTCGTGGCATAGCCCTCCCAGGCCAATTGACTGTCCTTAGCCAGCGCCGGGCCGCTGGCTGCCAGCACGGCGCAAGCCAGCGCGCCCGCAACCGCCGCAATATGTCGCGATGAAATCATAGGATGTGCTCCCCCAGTCTGCCCATTAACGGGTCTGGTTGCGTCGGACCGCGACAATCATGCCGGCCGCGCGGGCGATTCCGCACGTTCGCGTGTCACTTCCTGTCGCCTGATTACGTGGCCCAGCAACATCGCCGTCATTTAAGGCCGCCCCGGACTTGAATTCTATCGTCGTATAAATTTTCTGTAAATGTCCGTCGTGGGACGTGGACGCCGGAAACCCACGCGGGGGATCAGTCCCGGCTTCTGCTTTCTGGTCCATCGCCGCCGTTCTCGTCGCCCAGGGCCGACGAGGACTCTGTCGCCCAGCTTATGCGCGTTTAATGGCGTCGGGCCGTCAGGCGTGGGTCGCCGTCAATGCGCGGCGGCGACGTAGTGCGTGACCTTGGGAGCCTCTCCCAGATGGTAACGACGAACCGATTCCTGCAACACGCGATCGGCATTCGTCACGCGCCGGTGCTGACGCAGATGCTCGAGCCAGGAGTCGACGAGAAACGTCTCTAGGAATCGCCCTTCCTCGGCGGTGTCTTCGAATATCCCCCAGGCATAGGCGCCGTCGCGGCGGCGCTCGCGCGCGAGCTTTGCCACTGCTTCGAGGAATGCCGCGCGGTTGACCGCTTCGACATGATATTCGACCGTCACCAGCACAGGGCCGCGATCGGGCTCGACCTCGTGCGTGAGCACGGGCGCCGGCCAGTGCATCGACGGCGCGAGGTCGAGCCCAGCGCCGGTTTGCAGCTTCCAGCGCCAGGTCAGCGGAATGGCGAGGAGAGCACCCGCCGCCGCGATGAAATGCGCGTCGGGAATGTTCGACAGTCCGGCCACCTGTCCCCACAAGGCGCTGCCCACCGTCATCGTTCCGAAAAACACGGTGACGAAGATCGACAGGCCGCGGCCGCGCACCCAATCCGGCAGCGCGACCTGGGCCGAGACGTTGAGACTGGCGAGCACCGCAATCCATGAAAGGCCGGCAACGATGCTGGCGGCGAGGCCGAGCACCGGCTCGCGCGCAAGGCCGAACATGATGAGCGTTGCCGCCGTGCCGATGGTGCCCGCCGCGACCAGGCGGTCCGGACCCAGCTTGCGTTTGAGGAAGGGCAGCGCGAAGGCGCCGCCCACGGCGCCCGCCCCGATCGCGCCCAGCAGCAAGCCATAAAGCTCCGGTCCGCCGGCGATCTGATCGCGCGCGACGAGCGGCAGCAGCGCCCAATAGGCGCTCGCGAACAGGAAAAACGCGACCGCGCGCGCCAGCGTCGCCCGCAGATGCGCGTTGTGCCGCGCGTAACGAAGGCCGGTCCCGATGGCGGCGAAGAACTGCTCGGCGGGAAGCTGTTGGATGGCGCTGGGCCGCGAGCGCCACCAGAACAGAGCGCCGATGATGCCGAGATTGCTGACCGCGTTGAGCCAGAACGGCGCAGCAATGCCAAAACCGCCGATGATCAGGCCGCCGAGCGCCGGCCCGAGCGCGCGGCTGATATTTATGCCGACGCTATTGGCGGCGACCGCCGGCGCGAGGTCTTGCCGAGGCACCAGTTGCGGCACCACGGATTGCCAGGCCGGCGCGCTGAGCGCGGCGCAGACGCCCAATAGGAACGTGAAGACGAGCAGGATCGTCGGCGTCACCAGGGCGAGCCAGACGAGCGCGGCGATCGTCGCGGCCAGCAGGGTCGTGGCGCATTCGACAACGATCAGCAGCCGTCGCTTGTCGACGATGTCGGCGAGTGCGCCGGCCGGCAACGCAAACAAGAACATCGGCAGGCTGGTCGCCACCTGCACGAGCGAGACGACGAAAGGATCGGCATTCAAGCCGGTCATCAGCCAGCCGGAACCTGCATTGTACATCCAGGTGCCGACGTTGGAGACGACCGTCGCGGTCCACAGCAGCGCGAAGGCGGCGTGGGCGAAGGGGCTCCAGGGCGAGGAAGCCCGCCCGCCCGAAGTGTCCGGTTGCCCGCCTTTCGCCGCGTCTGAATCCGCCATGACAGCAAACGTTTAAGATGCGCAAGGGGTCCACCCTATCGCCATTGACTGTCGAAGTCTGCATGCGCGTCCGCTCGCGGACTTCGCGGCGCGCTCAATCGCGAAAACGAGCCGATGGAGGCCTTCGTCCGGCGGGAAACTTTCGACGGTATTCGCTACGCTTTCACCCATGATTCGCCGCCTCCTCGCCGCCGCCGGCCTCCTCGCCCTCCTGATTGTCCCCGCCGCCGCGCAAGAGCGCGTGACGATCGGCACGCGGCCGCTCATCGACAATGGGGCGCTGTTCCTGGCGGCCGCGCACGGCTACTTCAAAGCCGTGGGCCTCGACGTCGACATGACCGCCTACAAGTCCGACAAGGACGTGGTTGATGCGGTCGCGCTCGGCGCCACCGATTTCGGCCTCGCCGGCTTCACGCCGGCCGCCTTCAGCCATGCCGGGCGCGGCCTGATCAAGGCGGTGGCGGCGCAAGTGGAGGAAAAGCACGGCTACGAGGGCAACGAGATCGTCGCTTCCAACATGGCCTATGCCAAGGGCCTGCGCGGTCTCGACAACCTCGCCGGCAATTCGGTCGCCATCACCCGCCTCGGCTCGGCCTTTCATTACCAGCTCGGCCAGATCGCCGGCGCGAAGAAGTTCGATTTCAAGAGCATCGTGTTGAAGCCGTTGCAGACGATCGACGACATGGCGCGCGCGGTCGGCACCAACAAGGTCGACGCCGCCATCCTGCCGTCGCCATATGCGCGCGAATTGCTGCTGGCCGATCAGGCCAAGCTGGTCGGCTGGTATTCCGAGGTCGGCGAGCAGCAACTGGGCGCGCTGTTCGCGAACAGCAAGGTGATCGAGACCAAGCGCGCGGTTGTCGAGAAATTTGTGCGCGCTTATCGGCGCGGCGCCGCCGACTACGCGCAGATGGTGCGCTACGAACGCGGCGGCAAACGCGTCGCCAATGTGCACACGCGCGAAATCGCCACGATCATCGCGCGCTATGTCTATCCCGGGCGACCGCTGGGCGAAGCCGCCACCACCGTGGAAGCCGGCGGTTTGCCGATGGACCCGCAGGCACGGCTCGACCTCGCCGATATCGGGCGCCAGATCGAATGGCTGAAGACGCAGGGGCTGATCGACAAAAGCGTCGAGCCGTCCAATGTCGTAGACACGAGCTTTTCGAAGTAGCGCGGCTTTCGGGCAGGCGCCGCCTCGCACGATGGAACAGCGACAAACGGCGCTCTTGCCAGCCCCGGCCGGTCCTGCGACGATCCTCTGACACAGGGCCGGGATACGAGGTCCTCCTGCACTCCCCGGCCCACCAGGGAGGTCGGACATGGCACAGAACGGCACGGGCCCCCACGGTACGGGTAACAAGGGCCCCCGGTGCATCGCGCTGGTGGGCCCCTTCCAAAGCGGCAAGACCACGTTGCTTGAAGCCATCCTCGCGCGCACGCAGGCGATCGCGCGCCAGGGGACGGTGGAGGCCGGCAATACCGTCGGCGACACCAGCCACGAGGCCCGCCATCACAAGATGAGCGTCGAGGCGACCTTCGCCACGACGCCGTTCATGGGAGAAAATTATACTTTTATCGATTGTCCGGGCTCGATCGAGTTCATCCAGGACATGCGCAGCGCACTGCCGGCGGTCGACGCCGCGGTGGTGGTGTGCGAGGCCGACGAGAAGAAGGTGCCGCAGCTCCAGCTTATCCTGCGCGAACTGGAAGACCTCAACGTGCCGCGCTTTCTGTTCCTCAACAAGATCGACAAGGCCGACAAGCGCGTGCGCGAGACCGTCAAGCTGCTTCAGCCGGCCTCGCGCGTGCCGCTGCTGCTGCGTCAGATCCCGATCTGGCGCGGCGATCTGATCGCCGGTTTCGTCGATCTCGCGCTCGAGCGCGCCTATGTCTACAAGGAATATGCGCCGTCTACGATCGTCGATCTTTCCGGCGAAGACCTCGATCGCGAGAAGGAAGCGCGCTTCACCATGCTGGAGACGCTCGCCGATCACGACGACGAATTGATGGAGCAATTGCTCGAGGACATCCAGCCGCCGCGCGACAAGGTGTTCGACGATCTGGCCAAGGAATTGCGCGACCGGATGGTCTGTCCGGTGCTGCTCGGCTGCGCCACGCGCGCGAACGGCGTGCTGCGGCTGTTGAAGGCGTTGCGCCACGAGACGCCCGGCATCGCCGAGACCGCGCAGCGCATCGGCGTGAAAGCCACCGGCGACGCTACCGCGCTGGTGCTCAAGACCTTCCACACCACGCATGGCGGCAAGATGTCGGTCGCCCGTCTGCTTGCGGGTACTGCCGGCGACGGCACCACCTTCACCGCGCCGTCCGGCACGACCGATCGCGTCTCGGGCGTGTTCAAGCTGATGGGCGCGCAGTTCGAGAAGCGCGGCCAGGCCACCGCCGGCGAGACCGTCGCCTTCGGCAAGCTCGAGCATGCCAAGACCGGCGACACGCTGTCGTCCGGCAAGCAGCCGCCGGCCGCGCTCGTGGAGATCAAGCCCTATGCGCCGGTGCTCGCCATCGCGGTGCAAGCCAAGGAGCGCAAGGACGACGTCAAGCTCGGTCAGGCATTCACCAAGCTCACCGAGGAAGACCCTTCGCTCTCGGTCGTGCACAACGCCGAGAACCACGAGGTGGTGATATGGGGCCAGGGCGAGATGCATCTGCGCGTCGCCAGCGAGCGGCTCAACGACCGCTTCGCGGTGCCGGTCATGACGCACCCGCCGAGCGTCGGCTATCGCGAGACCATCCGCAAACCGGTGTCGATCCGCGGCCGCCATAAAAAGCAGTCGGGCGGGCATGGCCAGTTCGGCGATGTGGTGCTGGAGATCAAGCCGCTGCCGCGCAGTTCCGGCTTCGTGTTCGAGGACCGCATCACCGGCGGCGTGGTGCCGCGCAATTACATTCCGGCGGTGGAAGAGGGCGTGCTCGACGCGCTCAAGCACGGGCCGCTCGGATTCCCGGTGGTCGACCTGCATGTCGCGCTGGTCGACGGCTCTTATCACGCGGTCGATTCCTCCGACATGGCGTTCCGCACCGCCGGCCGCATCGCCATCGCGGAAGGCCTTCCGCAGTGCCAGCCGGTGCTGCTCGAGCCGATCCATCAGGTCGAGATCGTGTGTCCGACCGACGCCACCGCCAAGATGAATGCGATCTTGTCCGGCCGGCGCGCGCAGATTTTAGGTTTCGACACGCGCGAGGGCTGGGCCGGCTGGGACACCGTGCGCGCACAGATGCCGGAAGCAGAGATCGGCGACCTCATCATCGAGGTGCGCTCGGCCACCGCCGGGGTTGGCTCGTTCACTTTCCAGTTCGACCATATGGCGGAATTGACCGGCCGCACCGCCGACCAGATCGTGGCGGCGAAGCGGGCGGCGGAGTAGCTGTCGGCCGCCAACGAACAATGAAAGGACTTCAATCTCCCACGGTTGTCGTGCCGCTGCTTATGGCCGTTTGGATATTGTGGGGTTTTGGATATCAGACGGTATGGAAGCGCTTCTCGATTGACGTGGAAGGAGTTGTCGTTTCGAGCCGCGATGTTCCGTCTAAGGGAGCACCGCGCTACGTGACCGAATATGTTATTCGAGGTGATGACGGACTCCAGCACTCGTACGTGGCCGGTCCGACGGACGCATCGTTAGAAAGAGGTTTGCCCCTCGGAACGCGGATTCGAAAATCTTGGGGCAGCTTGGGGTATGAACTAAATGGACGTTGGGTGGGATTTCCCCTTCCCTTCTATGCGGTCATTTTAGGGACAGCACTATTTTGTCTGGCTTGGGCGGCCTTCCGATGGCGAAGCCTGGAGTGACGCCTGCGCTAGACGCTTGGACCCCAAATAACTTGCATTTCTAGGATTCCCGTAAACCAACTTGAAAGTATAACCGCGCTTCTCCGGTATCAATTAACCGGAAAGCGGGGATTATTGCCCATAACGAACCGATATTTGTGCACAAACACAGAGTGTTCGCCGACGGTCAAAGACGATGCTCGATAGCTTGCGCAACCTGTTCTCTTCGGCGCCCGATCCTTACGCCGATCCGAAGGCGCCGATTCCGCTTGGCGAAGTGCTCAAGCGCAATTGGTTCGAGCTTTGGTATCAGCCCAAGATCGAGCTCAAGACCATGCGGCTCATCGGCGCGGAGGCGCTGGTGCGCGCGCGCCATCCCACGCGCGGGATCGTGTCGCCCTTCTTCTTCCTCACCAACGCGCCCGAGGAAGACCTGCTCAAGCTGACCGAACTGGTGATCCTCACCGCGCTCGGCGACTGGGACATTTTCAACGAATACGGCGTACCGATGAAGTTCGCCGTCAACGTGCCGGCCTCGGCTTTCGTCAAGCTGCCGATCGCGCAGATGCTGCGCGAGGCGCGCCCGAAAGCCTCGCATTGGCCCGGTCTCGTGCTGGAAGTGACCGAGGATCAGGTCATCCACGATTTCAGCATCGCCAAGGACATCGCCGGCGCGCTGCGCGAGCTCAACAGCACGCTGGCGATCGACGATTTCGGCTCGGGCTATTCCTCGCTCGCGCGCCTGCGGCAATTGCCGTTCAGCGAACTGAAGATCGACCGCAGCTATGTGATGAATTGCGACACCGATACGGTCAATGCCGGCATGTGCGAGACCATTGTCGAACTCGGCAAGCGCTTCGGCCTGAAGATCGTGGCCGAGGGCATCGAGACCATGCACGAGAGCCACAAGCTGCAGGGCATCGGCGTCAATGTCGGGCAGGGCTATCTCTATGCCAAGCCGATGCCGAAGGGCCAGCTCATCGGCCTGATGCGCAAGCGGCTGGTCGGGCAGGCGGCGCCGCCGGCCCGCCGCGGCCTGTTCGCGGCCAAGGCGTGAGGCTGCCCGTCGCGCATCCGTGACTTGCCTGTGAGGGCGGCGCGCCGTACCTCTGGAACCCTATTCCGGAGGGCCACGCGCCATGAACGTGATTCGCCGCCGCGGCTGGGAAATCCCCGAACGCCTCGCCACGCCCGAGCATCTGGTGTTCGACCGCCGGGCCTTCCTGGCCGCCGGGGCCAGTGCGCTCGCGCTCGCGCCCTACGGTGCGCAGGCCCAGCGCGTGAGCGACGTCGCCGCGCTGTCCGATCCGAGCGCCGATCTTTATCCGGCCAAGCGCAACGAGACCTTCAAGCTCGACCGGCCGATCACCGAAGAGCGCATCAACACGCATTACAACAATTTCTACGAATTCAATTCCTCGAAGGAAGTCTCCGACCAGGCGCAAAAGCTGCCGATTCGTCCGTGGACGGTGAAGATCGACGGCATGGTGGAAAAGCCGATCGAGATCGGCATCGACGACCTCATCCGCAAGATGACGCTGGAAGAGCGCACCTATCGCCACCGCTGCGTCGAAGCCTGGAGCATGGCGATCGCCTGGACCGGCTTCCCCTTCGCCAAGCTGGTCGCATTCGCCAAGCCGCTAGGCTCCGCGAAATATGTGCGCATGGAAACCTTCATGGAGCCCAAGATCGCGCCCGGCCAGCGCCAGAGCTGGTATCCCTGGCCCTATGTCGAAGGCCTCACCATGGCGGAGGCGACCAACGAGCTCGCCTTCCTCGCCACCGGCGCCTACGGCAAGCCGGTGTCAAAACAGCAGGGCGCGCCCTTGCGGCTGGCGGTGCCGTGGAAATACGGCTTCAAGTCGATCAAGTCGATCGTGCGCTTCAGCTTTGTCGACAAGCAGCCGAAGGGCATGTGGGAGAAACTGCAGTCGTCGGAATACGGTTTCTGGGCCAATGTGAACCCGGCGGTGCCGCATCCGCGCTGGAGCCAGGCGACCGAGGAAGTGATCGGCACCGGCGCGCGCGTACCGACGCAGATTTTCAACGGCTATGGCGAATACGTCGCCGGGCTCTACAAGGGCCTGGACAAGGAGCGCCTGTGGGCGTGAGTGCGGGCAGGAACTAACAGCCCGCGATAACGTTGGAATAAGCAGTCCGTGCGCCGCGCGGATCGCACGATACGATCCGATGCCGAGCCGTCGCGCGCGCCCGAACCCTTATGTGTCGGGAGGGAAAGCATGGCTTATTCGCATGTCCTGCTCGGGGCCGGCAGCCAGCCGGCCGAGATTACCATCCGCCGCATTGGCATCGCCGATCTCAAGGACGCGCTGGCCAAAGGCGTCGACGATTTCTACGCGATGCCCACGCACGCGATTTTCCTGTGCGCGATCTATCCGATCGTCGGCCTGGTGCTGGCGCGGCTCGCCTTCGGCTATTCGGTCCTGCCACTGATCTATCCGTTGGCGGCTGGCTTCGCGCTGGTCGGGCCGATCGCCGCGCTCGGCCTCTATGAGCTGAGCCGTCGGCGCGAAGCCGGCATGGAGGCCTCGGTCACCCATGCCTTCGATGTGGTGCAGTCCTCCTCGTTTGGCGCCATCGCCGCCTTGGGCGGTCTCTTGGTCATTTTGTTCGGGATCTGGCTCGCGCTCGCGCAGGCGATCTATCACGCCAATTTCGGCTACGATCCGGAGCCTTCGATCGGATCGTTCGTGCATGAGGTGCTGACCACGCGCGCCGGCTGGCACATGATCGTGGTCGGCAATCTGGTCGGTTTTTGCTTCGCCGTGGTGGCGTTCACCATCAGCGTGGTGTCGTTTCCGCTGCTGCTCGACCGCGACGTGGGCGCCGCGGTCGCGCTGTGGACCTCGATCCAGGTCGTGGTGAAGAACCCGCTGACCATGGCACTCTGGGGCCTGATCGTCGCGGCGCTGCTGCTGGTCGGCTCGATCCCGCTTTTCCTCGGGCTGACCGTGGTGGTGCCGATCCTCGGCCACGCGACCTGGCATCTCTATCGCAAACTGATCGAGGCCGACGCCAGCCCGCATCCGCACCCCCGCCCGCTGCCCAAGCGCCGCTCGGCCGCGGATTTCCCCTCCTCGCTGTTTCCGTCGGGGGATTAGGGCAGGGCAATCGGGGGATTAGGGCAGGGCGATCTTGCTGAAGGGCCGCCGGCGGCCCTTCCGGCAACGACGTTTGAACCCTATCTCGCAAGGAACGCCATACCGGGTTTCTTGGAGGGTTTCTTGCGAAAACTGTTTGCTTTGGTCGTGGCCGGCCTCGTCGGGCTCGCCGCCTTCTCCGCGCAGGCCGCGGAGCAGCCCGATCTCATCTTCAAGCGCTCGACCGTGTTCAAGTGGCTGACGCCGAACGACAAACTCGCCACCTACGGGCTCGACGATCCGGGCGTGGAGGGCGTCGCCTGCCATTTCACCGTTCCGGAGCGCGGCGGCTTCAAGGGCTGGATCGGCGTGGCGGAGGAAGTCTCCGACATTTCGCTCGCCTGCCGGCAGATCGGGCCGATCAAGATCAAGGAAAAATTCTCGCAGGGCGAGGATGTCTTCCGCAAGCGGCGCTCGCTGTTCTTCAAGAAGATGCAGATCGTGCGCGGCTGCGACGTGAAGCGCAACGTGCTGGTCTATATGGTCTATAGCGATAGGCTGATCGAGGGCTCGCCTAAGAACTCGACCTCGACCGTCCCGATCATGCCCTGGGGCGCGCAGACAAACGTGGAGAAGTGCGCCGATTGGGTGGAATGACGGCCGCCGGATACCGGCTGGCGGGAACACGTGGTTCCGGTGTCATGGGGTTGACTGTATAGTGGGCATCGGGTTCGTGGAGCAAGCGAGGCTGCTATGTCGAGCAATCAACCGAATTTGGCTGGATTTCAACGCGCCGCCGCGACGACGCTGCACGAGCACTGGGTGTTCTTCCTGGTCGAGGGCATCGTCCTCCTGGTGCTGGGCATCGCCGCCATCCTCCTGCCGGTGCTCGCCACCATCGCGCTCACCATCGTGCTCGGCTGGCTGCTGCTGGTCAGCGGCGTGATCGGGCTGTTCACGACATTCTGGATGCGGAGCGCGCCCGGCTTTTGGTGGTCGCTGCTGTCGGCCGTGCTCGGCATCGTGGTCGGCATCATGCTGCTGGCATCGCCGCTCACCGGCGCGATATCGCTCACCCTCCTGCTAATTGCATTTTTTGTGGTCGAGGGCGTCGCCACAATCATGTTCGCGCTCGAGCACAAACGCGAAACGTCTGGCAACTGGGGCTGGATGCTGGTGAGCGGCATCGTCGACCTGGTGCTGGCGGTCATGCTGTTCTCCGGCCTGCCGAGCACGGCGGCCTGGGCGATCGGGCTCCTGGTCGGCATCAACATGGTGTTCGGTGGCGTGGCGCTTACCGCGATGGCGCTGCACGCGCGCAACGCGACGGCCTGACCCAGTCCCCGCCGACTGGGGCGTCCGGCTGTACGGCTTATGTTGTTCGCGCTAAGGTAGCGGTTTGCCGACATCTGCCGGGGGCCGCCATGCCGAATATTGTCGCCGCACAATCGCCGGCCGATCCACGCTCGCCGGTCGGGACGATCGCACCCGATGCCAAGGCCGGTGCCAAGCCAGAGCAGGGCATGGCGCTCTGCCTGTCCGGCGGCGGCTATCGCGCCATGGTGTTTCACATCGGCGCCATTTGGCGGCTCTACGAGACCGGCGCGCTGAAGTCGCTGAAGCGGATTTCCAGCGTCTCCGGCGGATCGATAACGGCCGGCGTCCTCGCGCTCGCGTGGAAGAAATTGATGGCGCCGGCGGCACCTGAACGCGGCGTGTTCGAGCGCGAATTCGTCGCGCCGCTGCGCCAGCTCGCGGGCGAGACCATCGATGCCGAGTCGGTCGTTATCGGCCTTCTCCTGCCGGGCAAGATCAGCGATCGCATCGCGGCGGCCTATGACAAGCAACTCTTCCACGGCGCGACGCTGCAGGATCTGCCGGATGAACCGCGCTTCGTGATCAACGCCACCAATGTCCAGACGGGCGCATTGTGGCGCTTCATGAAGCCCTATATGGCCGATTACCGCGTCGGCATGGTCGACAAGCCGACAATTCCATTGGCGCAAGCGGTGGCCGCCTCGTCGGCCTTTCCACCCGTGCTGTCGCCGATGGAAATGCGGCTCGATCCGACCAGCTTCCGCGCGAATTCCGGCACCGATCTGCAGCGCGAGCCGTTCACCAGCAAGGTCGTCCTCAGCGACGGCGGGGTCTACGACAATCTCGGGCTGGAGACGGCCTGGAAGCGCTACGACACCATCCTGGTGAGCGACGGCGGCGGCCAGCTCGAGGCCGAAGAAGAACCGAAATCGGACTGGGCGCAGCACTCCTATCGCGTGCTCAATCTGATCGACAATCAGGTGCGTGCGCTGCGCAAACGGCAGGTGATCGGTTCGTACACCGCCGATCCGAAAGATGCCATCTATCGCAAGGGAAGCTATTGGGGCATCCGCACCGACATCGCCAATTATCAATTGCCCGACGCGCTCGCCTGTCCGCACGATCGCACGCTCGCGCTCGCCGCCACGCCGACGCGGCTGAAACGGATGGACGCCGGCTTGCAGGACCGTTTGATCAATTGGGGCTATGCCGTTTGCGACGCGGCGCTACGCAAGCATGTCGACGCTGCTTTGCAGCCCGCGCCGGCATTTCCCTATACAGGCGGCGTGTGACGGCCGGCGCGCGGCGCGTCAGGTCTCGCCGGCTTCGGCCTCGGCGAGCTGCGCGCGCCAGTCGCGCGACTTGAGCAGGAAGCTCATGGCCGACAATCCGAGCAGGACGGCGCACACGATTAGGATTCCGAGCGAGATCGGTCGTGTGAGGAAGATCGTGTAGTCGCCGTTCGACATGATCAGCGATTGCCGCAGGCTCTGCTCGAAGATCGGCGAGATCACCAGCCCGAGCACCAGCGGCGCCGGATCGAAATTGAACTTGCGCAGGAAATACCCCAGCACGCCCATGATCAGCATGATCCACACGTCAACGGTGGAGTTGTTTACTTCGTAGACGCCGACGATGCAGAACATGATGATCAACGGGTAGAGATACGAATAGGGGATCCGCAGCACGCTCACGAACAGGCCGACCAGCGGCAAATTGAGCGCGAGCAGCATCAGATTGCCGACATACATCGAGGCGACGAAGCCCCAGAACACGTCCGGATGCTCGGTGACGAGCTGCGGCCCGGGCGAGACGCCGTGCACCATCAGCGCGCCCATCAGCACCGCCGGGATCGGGCCGGTCGGGATGCCGAGCGCCAGCATCGGCACGAAAGCGCCGGTCGAGGCGGCATTATTGGCCGATTCCGGCCCGGCCACGCCGGCGACCGCGCCCTGGCCGAACTCCTCCGGCTTCTTGGAGACCCGCCGCTCCAGCGCATAGGACAGGAAGCTCGAAATGATATGCGCCGAGCCCGGAATGATGCCGATGAGAAAGCCGAGCAGCGAGCCGCGCCCGATCGGCCAGATCGACTCGCGCCATTCCTGCCGGTTCGGCAACAGGTCGCGCAGCTTGGGCGAAATGACCTCGCCGACGATCTTGTGGCTCGGCGTCGACAGGATTTCGCCCAGCCCAAACAGGCCGACCGCGACCGGCACGATGCCGATGCCGTCGCCCAGTTCGGCCAAATCGAAGCTGTAGCGGAAATGGCCGGTCATGTTGTCGATGCCGATCATGCCGAGCAGCAAGCCGATGCAGGCCATCAGCAGCGTGCGCACCAGCGAGGA
>DASZQT010000091.1:0-28729 GCA_035549515.1 Pseudolabrys sp.
AGCGCTTCGCCGGATTGCCGCCACTGCGGCCAGAGCTTGTCGGTTTCCGCGAGCCAAGCGGGCTTCGGCAGGCTTCCGGCTATGGTGGCGGGGAAGAGCATGGCGGCGGACCCCAGGTTTTAGGACAACGCGGGCGGGCTCCAACTATAAAGCCAATCGTAGCGCTTGCGCAGCCATTGTCCGCCCAAGGCGCGCATCGTCAGATTGCGCGCGAGCGCCTCCGGTCCAGTCAGCCCATAGATGCGGCCCTGCTTGCGCGAGGCTTGCTGCGCCCGCTCATTGCGGGCGCGCCGGGTCTTTTCATAGGCGCGCAGGCCGGCGGCCGGATCGTCGATCGATTGACCGAGGCAATGGGCAAGCACGGCGCCGTCTTCGATCGCCATGCCGGCACCTTGAGCCAGGAACGGCAGCATCGGGTGGGCGGCGTCTCCAATCAGGGTCACGCGGCCTTCGCCGCCCGTAAACGGCGTCCGGCGCTCATAGAGCGCCCATTTCAGCCAACGTTGCGGAGTGCCGATCAGGTCGCGCGCGCGGTCGCACCAGACCCAGCGCGCGTAGCTGCGCAGGATTTCCGCGCGCTCGCCCGGCGCCGACCAGCCGGTGTCGTTCCATTCGTCGCGGACGATGCCGACGATGTTGATGATCTTCCCACCCTTGACCGGATAGTGCACCAGGTGGGCATCGGCCCCGAGCCAGAGCGTCACGTAGGGCGCGCGGAATTCGGCCGGCACCGCCTCGGCCGGCACCAGCGCGCGCCAGGCGGTGCGGTGGGAAAAGCGCGGCGCCCGCTGGCGGCCGACTTTCCCTGCGATGGTCGACCAGATGCCGTCGGCCCCGATCAGCGCGCTGCCGCGCTCGTCGGTCACCTGGCGCGGCCCGCGCGCCAAAACGCTGACGCCATTGGCATGGGCGGCGAATTCCTCGACCCGGGTCCCCAGCTTCAAGGTGAGGTCGAGCGACGCGCGCGCCGTATCGGCGAGGGCGGCCTGCAGGTCGCCGCGATGCACCACCCAGAACGGCGCGCCATAGCGCTTTTCGGCGTCGGAAAGCGGAATGCGCACGATCTCGCGCCCCGAGCCGCCGGACATCACCCTTATGCCCTGCGGCGCGACGATGAACGGCAGCAGCCGGTCGGCCACGCCGAATGCGCGCAGAACCTTGACGGCATTGGGCGAGAGCTGGATGCCGGCGCCGGTCTCTTCCAGCCGCTCGGCCTGTTCAAGCACGGTGACGCGCAGACCGGCGCGCGCCATTGCCAGCGCCGCCGTCAGCCCGGCAATGCCGGCGCCCGCGACGATGACGTGACGCTCGCTCGCCAAGGGCGCTCCGCTCGGCTCAGGCGGCTTCGGTCAGGGGCAACGCACACTCCGCCGGCCGCGCCGCGTGTGAATCGAGCGCACGGTCGTGGCGGTAGAGGGTCGAGCAATAGGGACAGATGATCTCGTTGTCGGCGCCCATGTCGAGGAATACATGGGGGTGGTCGAAGGGCGGCTTGGCGCCCACGCACATGAATTCCTTGGCGCCGATTTCGATCACCGGCACGCCCGGATCGTTATGGAAATGGGGGACGACGTGCTCGGCCATGGAGAAATCCTTGAGAATCGACGCCAAACGGAGGATTTGCGCGGCACCATAGCGAGGCCGGCGCGGCGTGCCTAGAGCGAGTTGCGACGGCATTGCTCCAGTTCCCGCGCGTCCCCGCGAAAGCGGGGACCTAGCTGTGAATCAGAGCTGGATTCCCGCTTCCCGCCTTCGCTCACGCTACGGCGGGCCTGGGTATTAGCCCGTCGAAGCGCTTTCGCGAGGACGGGTCGCGGGAATGAGTGGAGTGTGGGGCGAATCCGCCCCAAAATGAAATTGGTCCCAAACTTCGAGCAAGCCGTCGTCAACCATTCCGGGTGCGAGTTCGGAACATCACGGAATCGCCGGGATTTTTCCCCATGAGGTGGCGCCAAGTAGGATAGTCGCCAAGAGCGATCGGGGCGTGACGGGACGAGGAACACAACATGCGCGACGCGGAAGGTTTCGCGCCACCGGAAATTCAGCGGGAACTTGCCGTAGGCCGCCGCCTGCGCATCGGTCCCGTCTTGCTGATCGGGGCGTTGTGCGCCGGGGTCGCCGCCTGGCTGGTGCCCGCGGGCTGGGACGCCGGCGACGCGCTGGCGAGCCGCGGCGATCCGGTCCAGGTCGCCGACCGCATGCTCGACAGGAAATTCAACGCCGAGGTGGCCACGCGCGGCATCGACGACGCGCTTGCCGACAAGGACGCCGATCTCGCGAAAAGTTTTGTCGAACTAGCCGATGCGCGCCATGTCGCCATCGACGACGAACGGCGCAAAAAGGTGGAGGCCGCTGTCGCCGATGCAAACAGCACATCGACCGCGCTCAAGAGTTTTGCCTATGGCTTCGTGAGCGGAGAACCGACCGATGCCACCAGTTTTGCCGGCACCGCGCTCGGTGACCTGTTCGTGTTCGGCGACATCCGCGATGCGGTGCGCGAGGGTGGCCGTTTCGCCGTCGGCGAGAAGGTGGACACGCTGATCCTCGGGCTTGCCTGTGTCGGGCTTGCGATCACCGCCGGCACCTATGCGACGGTGGGCGCGGCGGCGCCGGCGCGGGTCGGGCTGACGATGGCCAAAGTAGCGCGCAAGACCGGCCGGCTCGGCGGCGAGCTCTCCGCCAGCATCGGGCGTATGCTGCGCAATGTCGTCGACTGGGCCGCCTTCAAGAAGGCGATCGCCGGCGTGTCGATCAGCGAGCCGGCGCTTGCCATCCGCGCCGCGCGCGACGCGGTAAAGGTCGAGCGTGCCGGCAAGCTGATCGATCTGGCGCGCGATGTCGGCAAGGTCGAGGCCAAGGCCGGCACGCAGGCGGCGCTCGACGGCTTGAAAGTGGCGCAGACGCCCGCCGAAATGTCGCGCGTCGCCAAGCTCGCCGAGAAGGCCGGCGGCAAGACGCGCGCGATCCTGAAAGTGGGTGGCCGCAGCGCGATCATGCTGACGATGGGCGCCTTTAATCTCGCCGGCTGGATCCTCGGCGCGCTGCTGACGCTGTTCGGGTTCGTGGCTTCGCTCAAGAGCGCGACCGAGCGGGCGACCTGGCGCGTATTGCAGCGTCGCAAGCTGCGCCGGCTCAAGCGCGAGGCCGCGCTGCTCACGGCCTCGGCCGTGGCCCATTAAGGGCTCTGGCACGGCGAACGCTCCTGCGCTACAAGCGCGGCCTCACGTTCGCAATTCGAGTTCAAGCCACACATGCCGAGTTTTCATCACGGCTCGGTCGAGATCGCCTATCTCGACGAAGGCCAGGCCGAGCGTAGCGCCGATCCGATCGTGCTGGTGCACGGTTTTGCCTCCAACAAGGAAGTGAACTGGACGCATCCTAGCTGGGTGATGACGCTCAAGGACGCCGGCCGGCGCGTGATCGCCATCGACAACCGCGGCCATGGCCGTTCCACCAAGCTCTACGATCCCGCGCTCTACCACAGCGCCACCATGGCGGAAGACGTGCGCGCGCTGCTCGATCATCTCGGCATCGCGCGCGCCGACGTCATGGGCTATTCCATGGGCGCGCGCATCACCGCGTTCCTCGCGGTCAAGCATCCGCAACGCGTGCGTTCGGCCGTGCTCGGCGGATTGGGCATCAAGCTGGTGGACGGCGTCGGCCTGCCGGAAAGCATCGCCGAGGCGATGGAAGCGCGCTCGCTCAACGACGTGAACGACCCGGGCGGTCGCATGTTCCGCTCATTCGCCGAGACGACGCGCTCGGACATGCGCGCGCTCGCGGCCTGTATCCGCGGTTCGCGCCAGGTGCTCAGCCGTGGGCAGGTCGGAACCATGTCCATGCCGGTCCTGGTTGCGGTCGGAACCAAAGACCAGGTTGCGGGTTCGGCCGCAGAGCTGGCCGCGCTCATCCCCGGCGGCAAGGCGCTCGATATTCCGGACCGGGATCACATGCTTGCGGTCGGCGACAAAGTATACAAGGCGGGCGTGCTCGAATTCCTTAACCAACGCGCTTGAGCCATGCGCTGGTGCCCCGTTTGCGAAGTTCGAGATACGTCGCAACACACTCTGAGACGAACTTCGGAAATGAAGGGGCACTGGCAAGTCTATGATTCTAGTGCCGCATTTTGACTTGAAGTGCCTAATCGAGCTTGCTGCAAGGGGTATAGGAACTTCAAATCGGCGGCACTGGCCGCACTGGGGGCGGCTGCTTGCCGCTCGTAAAATGTGCTAGAAGCAATATCTGAGGGGATCGAGAGGCGCCGGGAGAACGAAGCCATGGCTCACTATCAGACGCGGCCCGCAAAGGCCCTCGACAAGGTCGATCCGGTTTGGACGCGCGTCCGCAACGAAGCGGAGGACATCGCGCGGCGCGAGCCGGAGCTCGGCACCTTTATCTACGAGAACATCCTGCACCACGACACGCTGGAGAACGCGGTGGTGCATCGCGTCGCGCAGCGCCTGCACCATGCCGACTTGTCGGCCGATATGATCCGTCAAGCCTATTCCGACGCGCTGGAAGACACCCCGGCGCTCGGCGACGCGTTCCGCGCCGACATTGTCGCCGTCGTCGACCGCGATCCCGCCACCAACCGTCTGATCGAGCCGGTGCTCTATTACAAGGGCTTCCACGCCATCCAGACGCACCGGCTGGCGCATTGGCTTAACGGCAAGGGCCGCAAGGATTTCGCGCTCTATCTGCAGAGCCGGTCGTCGGTGGTGTTCCAGTGCGACATCAATCCGGCGGCGCGTATCGGCCGCGGCATCTTCCTCGATCACGCCACCGGCCTCGTGGTCGGCGAGACCGCGGTGATCGATGACGATGTCTCGATCCTGCACGGCGTCACGCTCGGCGGTACCGGCAAGGAGCACGAGGACCGCCATCCGAAAATCCGTCGCGGCGTGATGATCGGCGCCGGCGCCAAGATCCTCGGCAATATTGAGATCGGCCATTGCGCGCGCATCGCCGCCGGCTCGGTCGTGATCAAACCGGTGCCGAACAATGTCACCGTCGCCGGCGTGCCGGCCAAGGTGGTCGGTGAGGCCGGTTGCCCCGAGCCCTCGCGCGCCATGGACCAGATGCTCTACGGCGTGATGCTGGACGGTTAATGCACGCATGATCCCGAAAAGGCCTGTCCCCGACTTGATCGGGGATGGGGACCGGTTTTCGGATAAGATCATGCGCCCGCGTGACAGCTCTTACGCTTGCGCCGGGTCGCCCGATCGGGCATAGGCCATGCTCAGTATGACAGGAGCGGCCCGGTGAACGTCAGCGAAGTCAGGCAACTCGATGCCTATCTCAAGAAATTGTTCGGCAACCCGAGTATCCGCGTGGTGCCGAAGAAGGGCGATACCGCCGAGGTATTTGTCGGCGAGGACGATCTTGGCGAACTGACCGCCGACGAGGACGAAGGCGAGCGCTCCTATAATTTCCGCATGGTGATCCAGTTCGGCAGCGATCCGAGCCTGCAGCCGGTGCCCGCGCTCAATGCTTATCTGCGCAACAAGTTCGACAACGACAAGATCCGCGTGGTGACGCGTCCGCGCAAGACCGACTCGCTGGAAGCCTATATCGGCGAGGAATTCCTCGGCGTGCTGTTTCTGGAAATGGAAAAGGGCCGCCGCTCGTACATTCTCGAGCTGCCGATCCTCGACGTCGATCTGGCGGAGTGACGGCTAATTGGGATGCAATCGCGCCGTCAATCGGTCGATGCCGGCGGCGACGTTTTTCCAATCGGCGAGCCAGTCGCGCGGGAAGCGCACGGTGATGTCGGCTTCGCCGATGCGCCGCTCCAAGAGACAAGTGCCTGAGTTGATCACGCCCTTGCGCGAGCAGCGCGCCAGGAAATGCGCCGGCGCGGCCGACTCGAAGGCGAGCTCCTCGCCGCGATAAGGCGAGTCGTCGCGAAATCCTCGTAGCGTGAGCCCGTCCGGTCCGGCTTTCGGTACCGGCACCAGATAGCGCGCGTAGATCGTCTCGACCCGCTCGATGATCGGCAGTGTGCCGTCGGATGTTTCGATGGTGATGAACAGCCGCTGGTTCGGATCGACCGGCTTGCCGTCGATCATTTTGAGCGCGGGGTCGGGCGGCATCAGCGAAGGCCACAGATAGGCGAGATCGACGCGCTCATGCGTGCCCGGGCGGCGCTGCACGGCCATGCGGATCGCGGCCGGCTCGATATTGAAGGCGGTGCCGCCGATCACGATCGGCAGCGAAGGCGTATCGTGGGCGACCGGCGCATCGGGCCAGCGCGGCCACAGCACATAGCCGACGTAGGAAGCCGCCATCACGGCCACGGCGGCCAACAGCAGGAGCGGGGCCAGCAAAGGGTTGTGCCCGCGCGCGCGCCGGCGGCGGTCGTAAGCGGAGGCGGAATGCGGGTGCGCCAGGGCCATCGGCTGTCTGAGGGGTCGAATCGCCGCCCGATGCGGCCGGCGGCGCATCATGGCCGAACGTCCGTTAACCACTGGTTAAGGATGTTGTGGCGCCGCGCCTGGGCCTGCGGCACATCAAGGTTGCTGTCGTGCCGGGGCCGGAGATGACGCCGCAATCCTTTCAAATGCTGCTTGCGCTCGCGCTCGGCTTCGCGGCGTCCGGCCTGTGCTGCTCGTCCTATCGGCTGATCACCGACCGGCTGCCGAGCTTCGGCCTGTTGACGGCCGGCCCGCGTGCCACCGCCTTTGCCGCCGTCCCGCTCCTCATCGTCGCCGCGCCGTTCCTGATCATGCGCAACACCTTGCTCGGTAACGGCAGCACGCCCGGTCAGCGCTTCCAATTCGTGTTCCTCGCCACCTTAGTCGCCGGCTTCTGGAGCCTGATGTCGGGCCTGGCGCTGGTCATGACGCTCGAGGCCTGCGGGCTTCTGCTCGCCTGAGGCGTCTTCCCTCGCAGGCGTCGTTCGGGCATGGTCGCGCGCCAAACGGAGCAGCGCGGACATGCCGATTTACGAACTAGACGGAGTGCGGCCGGAATTTCCCGGCGAGGGCGAATACTGGGTGGCCGAGACCGCCACCTTGATCGGCCGCGTGCGGCTCAAGCGCGACGCGAGCGTCTGGTTCGGCGCGGTGCTGCGCGGCGACAACGAGTGGATCGAGCTCGGCGAGCGTTCGCAGATCCAGGACAATGCCACGCTGCACACCGATCCCGGATTTCCCATGGTGATCGGCCGCAATTGCGTGATCGGCCATAACGTCATCCTGCACGGCTGCACCATCGGCGACAATTCGCTGATCGGCATGGGCGCGATCGTGATGAACGGCGCCAAGATCGGCCACAACTCGCTGGTGGGGGCGGGCGCCATCATCACCGAAGGCAAGAGCTTCCCGGAAAATTCGCTCATCATCGGCGCGCCGGCGCGCGCGATCCGCACGCTCGACGAAAAGGCCGCCGAGATGATCCGCAACGGCGCCGATATCTATGTGCGGCGTTCGCAGCAATACGCGAAGGGGCTGAAACGGCTCGGATAATGTCCAACGACAGGCGACCGACGCGAGTCCCAACCGACCGATGCGGACCCCGGCGATTGTAACAACCCAAAGACTGACCGAGCGCCGCATATTCGTCTTGCGGCCGTTGACTTTCCCCCAGCTTGGATAGACGGTATCATTTAGTTATTGCTGAAGTCATCGGTGACGGTGAAGCGGCGCAGGCGACGCCGGATAGCGCGTGCCGGTCGACGTTTGGGCGTTTTGCGTCCCCGGACTGATATTGGCGCAATATTCTACGGGGGAATCGATGAAGCAAAGCACGTTGTTGGCGATTGCGCTTTTGTCGATTGCCTCCGCCGATGCCGCTCGCGCGGGCGGTCTTCGGACGGCCGAGCAGTTCCACGGCTCCGTCGTCGCGTTCGCATTCGAGGCGCCCTACAGCAATGTGACCCTCACCGTCACGGGGCCGCGGAACTTTCAGGCGCGGGCAACCTCGGCGACAGGCGCGCCTGCGCTCGATCTGCAGCAATTCGGCACCGTGCCCGACGGCCATTACACCTACCAAATGACCGGTTCCGATGGTGAGGCCGGACAGGCGCCGACGGACCTCTATAACGGCCGCCACCTCGAACGGGCGGTTCGCCCGCAAAGTGTTTCGATCAGCGGTACTTTTCTCGTCAAAGACGGGACGATCATCCCGCGCGGCAAAGCCGCCAGCCGGCGCGACCGTCCATAAATCATCATCGAAAAGGAGCCGGCTATGCAGGCAAAGCTTGGTTTCGGATCCGTCAATCTCCTGGCTCTCCTTGCGGGCGCGGCGCTCGGCTGGTCGGGCGCTGCGCGCGCCGATCAGGTGATCGCCGACGATCTCATTGTGCAAGGCTCCGGCTGCATCGGACTCGACTGCGTCAATAATGAAAATTTTGGCTTCAACACGTTGGTTCTGAAAGAAAACAATCTGCGGATTTTCTTCGACGACACCAGCGTGTCGGCGGGATTTCCAGCCAACAAATGGCAGATCACTGTCAACGATTCGGCGAGCGGCGGCGCCAATTTCTTTGCCGTCGATGACGTAACCGGGGGAAACACTCTATTCAAGCTCAACGCCGGCGCGCGCGCCAATGCCTTCGTTCTGGGTTCGAACAGCAAAATCGGGCTCGGCACGGCGACCCCGGTGCTCGATCTGCATATTTTGACCGGCGATACGCCGGCCATGCGTTTTGAACAGGACGCCAGCGGCGGCTTCACCGCGCAGACTTGGGACGTCGCCGGCAACGAGGCCAACTTCTTCGTTCGCGATCTCACCGGCGGCAGTCGCCTGCCGTTCCGCATCCGGCCGGGAGCGCCGACCTCCAGCATCGACATTGCCGCGACGGGCTTCGTCGGCATGGGCACCGCATCTCCCACGTCAAACCTTCATATCGCGGGCACCACGAATCCGACGATTCAATTAGAGGCAACGGGAACGCCCGCGGCCGACTGGAAAATCACCGCCTCCGGCGGCGCGAACATGTTGGTTTTTAGGGACGGGGTCAGCGGCAATGCTCCGTTCAAGATTTTCAACGGCGCGCCGACAAACAGCATGATGGTCGCCAGCGACGGCAGTATCCGATTTGCGAACCTTCCTAACTGCGTCAATGGCATCAAAACCAACTCCATCGGCACTCTGTCGTGCATAGCCGGGCCGACGCCGCGAACGAACGCCGCCGTGTCGGACAGTGGATCGAATTTGACCTTGGCGAGCTATCACAGCAACTCGAGCTTCTCTGCGACCGGTCAGGGTTCCAATTCGGCGGCGGACGATCCCAATTCCAAATCGCCGGCCGCCGGCTGCAGCACCGGCGACATGGCCGGGAACTGGAGCATGTTCGGCACCAATATCGCGGAAGCCGGTTCCGGCAGCGTGCTGTGGTGTGACGTTCACTTGGCAAGCGCCGGGACGAACCCGATTAAGTACAGCGTCACGGGCAAATGCCGCAATCACACGCCGGACGAAGCGGTCCCGCAGGATTATGCGGTCAGTGGAGTCCGCTCCATCACGGTGACGCCGGCCTGTGGCTTCAACGGTTCGTTCAACATCAAGCAGGGTTCAAAATCGGTGACCGCGACGATCGTGGAAGGCCGTATCGAGGCTTCGGGCAGCAGCAAGACCCGCGCGGTCGGTTTGTCGCGCTGGCCGCACGGAAAGTCCTTCGTGCTGCAGACCTTCGTGATGCAGCGCTGATATCGGCGGCGCCCATCGTGATTTTCGGCGCCGGCAGGCGGTGACGCCGTCGTTCGCCGGCTGCTTTGATGCTGCCACCGAGAAGCTGCTTTGACGCTGCCACCTAGAAAAGGTGCGGCCGGGCTTTGGGGGAAGCCCGGCCGCTCGCGAACCCGGTCTGGGGACGGGGAGGGGTGGGGACGTGACCGGGACCGCGATTTCCTCGTTAGCTAGCTTCTGTTGCGTTCGTTTCAACCGCTGTCGCGATTGACATTTTCGTGTGCGTGGGCGTCACCGCGCCGACACAATCGCGGGCGCCGTATTGGGCTCGCCAAGCGCGACCCACACATTCGGATCCGATTGCGACTGGCGCTTCACGAAGCGATAGCCGGTCTTGAACCAGGGCAGGATCTGAGCCTCCTGGTTGTCGAGAATGAATTCGCCGCGATTGGTCTTGACCGTGAGCACGGCGTGACCGTCACCCTTCTTGTCGCGCACCACGGTGATCAGCAGCGCCTCGCGCGGCCAGCCGGCTTCGACCAGGATGCGCCGCTTGAGCAGCACATAATCTTCGCAGTCGCCCTTGCCGTCGTCGGGGTAATTCCAACGCTCCACCACGCCCCAATGTTCGAGGTCGGTGACGGGTTGAATGGTGTCGTTCACCCAGGCATTCACCTTGACGAGATCGCTCCAGGCCTTCGAGCTGAGCACGACGTCGCGCGGCGTCGAGGGTTTGGTGTTGCATTCCGGCTTGTATTCGACGCAGAACTCGACCCAGCCGATCGGCGCGCGCGTCTCGTTGCCGACCGAGACGTAGATCGCGCGCTCATTCGGCACCATGCCGCCGCCGAGGGAGGCGGTGCGCTCGCCGGCGAAGCTGACCGCGCTTCCCGCAAGAAGGATCGCCGCGCAGAGAGCGGCTGTTGCGCCGCCGCTCGAAACTTTCCGTGTAAAACGCCTGCCCATGTAAGTGCGGTCCCTTCGCGTCTTGTTGGGACCACATTTCGCACAGAGCTTTTGCAGTGCCGCTAAGTAGAGCAAGTCATTTTGAAGAGAACGAAAGTAAAGAGAGACGCAAATACCGATCAAACTAAATCTTATTTCGAATAAAATTCGATCTATTCAATTTTAGCTAAAATTGTCCGTATTAATGACATGCGTACAGCAATCACGGGCTTGTCCGGCCTTGCGCGGCTCGTTGATTTACTGTGTCGCGATTCCGGCATTCGCCAATGGGTTACCATGCGGCTCAACCCATTTTTTACGCAGATACCGGCGGCGATTTGGTCAATTGGACGCGTGTCGTTTACGCGATGGTGACCGTGCGGCGAACTGCGTCGTTACGCGCGGTCGCGCGCGCGTGAGCGCGCGGCGCTGAGATGCCCAAATTGCGGAAAAAAGTTCGGCCCAGGGGCCGCCGACGAGTGCGGCTATTGGCCGGTCACGCTGTCTTCGACGAAATCGGGGTGCTGCAATCGGGTGAATTCGATCGCAAATCCGTTCTCGATGTGACGCACCACGCGGCCCTGCGCCTTGCCGACTGTGACCATGGAGCCGACCGCCGGCAGCAGTTCAGGCGCAATCGCAATAGCCGCGCCGGACTGCGACAGGTCGATGACGCGGCATGCCACATTGGTGCCGTTCGGCAGGATCAGGCGCGCCATCGGATTTTTCGGCGAGAAGCGGCCGTGCCGGCGATCTTCCGGCAGATTGAGGATTTGCCGGTTGGCGAGCCAGGTGAGCTGGGCGGCGAGCTTGTCGCGCTTGCGCGCGGTCGCCCCGATGGTCATGGCGAAGCCGTTTTCGAACAC
This sequence comes from Pseudolabrys sp., assembly GCA_035549515.1. Taxonomy (GTDB): domain Bacteria; phylum Pseudomonadota; class Alphaproteobacteria; order Rhizobiales; family Xanthobacteraceae; genus Pseudolabrys. Next base: position 11,442 of record DASZQT010000091.1, read on the forward strand.
GCGCGCGATCTTGCCTTCGAGCCGGCCGAGATGGTCGACATAGGCGATCACCCGTTCGCCCTGCGCGCCGACGACCGGCGCGATCACGGCCATGCCGCCAGGCGACATGTCGAGCACCTGGCAGGGGAATTCGCGCCGATCTTCCAGCATATAGCGGCCAAGCAGATTGACCTTGACGCGCTGAAAGCGCCGGCGCTCTTCGGCCAGCGGCAGAATTCTCGGCTTGGTCAGGGGCAAGGCCATGAGTTCGCGCGACATTTCGGCGGATTTATAGTTCACCCCGAACCTATTGGTCCGACGTTAACGACGCGTTAGCCCGGCGGCTCCATCGGCGTCTGGCGTCCGCCGCGATAGATCACGAGCCCGCGCCGCGTCCGTTTGCCGCCCGAGAGCGGAAAAAGTGGGACCGGGCGCCGGCCGAGCGCCTCTCCAGCCGGCGCGAGGGCGGTAAGTTCGATCTCGGCCACCGGCTTCTCCCCCAGCCAATAGGGGGGAGCCAGAGGCACCAGGGCGCCCAGCGCCCGGATGCGGGCGTCTCCGAGCGGCGCGAGCGGCAGCACCAGCAGTTCCAGGGCGATTTCGGCCGCGTCGGCGGTGCGACCGGTGAGCTCCCCGACCGCTGCCTCGCTCTCATGAAGGACCGCCGCGATCATATCCTCGACCGCCGCGCGGCTGCGCTCGCTCCATAGCGCGGCGAAGGCCTCGCCTTTGATCTCGCGGCAGAACAGCGTGCAGATGCGGGTGCCGGCCAGGCGAAAGCGCAGCGCGTCCGCGAAATCGGCCGCCAGGATGAAGGTATCGCCGAGCACGCTGCGGATGGCGGCCGGATCGATCTCGGCGCGCTCGGGCGCCGGCCGGTTCGCGCGCAGCTTGTTCCAGTATTCGAACAAGGCCCGGGTCGCTGGATGCTGCATGCGTGTCGCCTGTTCCGTCGCGGGACGAAAGCGGCCGCGCGACTGTCCCCGAACGGGACGCGCGCCGCCGTTTTTGCCTCTGGCGGGCGAGCTCTCGCAGCCGGCGTGCCGCGGCCGCGTGCCGCGCCAGCGCGCCGGAATTAATGGTAAAAGCGGTTGCGCCTTGGCAGCGTGCGCGCCTTGCCCTAGGGGTGGGTGGAGAACCACCGGCGCCGCGATCCGACACACTCCAGCGCCGCAACTTGTCGAGAGCCCGGGCGGCCGAGAGGACAGTCATCGCAAGCGCCGGCATGGCGCGAGCAGCCACCCGCAACACGGCTCAAGGAGGGCGCAAGCCCTCCTTTTTTCTTTTCAAATCTTTAATCCGCGATTTGCCCCGGGCAGGCTTGCGGCCGGCCGGTCAAGGGCGTAACCCGAACCGCCCATCGGAACGTCGCAAGTGAAACGTCGCAAGTGAAACGTCCCAAGTGAAACGCGAGCCGCTTTTCAACATTCCCGCTGTCGTCGTTGGCGTGCTCGTCGTGCTGGCACTGATCCATGTCGTGCGCACCTATGTCTTGACGCGCAACGAGGACATTGAGGTCCTGCTGCTGTTCGCCTTCATTCCGGTCCGTTACGACAGCACGGCATTACTCGGCGGAACGCTGCCCGGAGGGCTGGGCGCGCAAATCTGGACCTTCGTCAGCTATTCGCTGCTGCATGCAAACTGGGTTCATTACGGCGTCAATGCGATCTGGTTGTTGCCGTTCGGCACCGCGGTGGCGCGCCGCTTCGGCGCGCTGCGCTTTCTCGCCTTCTATGCGGTGACGGCGGCGGCGGGCGCGGCCATGCATCTCGCCACCCATCCGGGCGAGCAATTTCCGATGATCGGCGCTTCCGCCGCGATCTCCGGCACTATGGCCGCGGCCATGCGCTTTGCATTTCAGCACGGCGGCCCGCTCGGCATGCTGCGCGGCGATGGCGATGAAGCCTATCGCGTGCCGGCGATCCCGCTCACCCAGGTGCTGAGCGACGCGCGCGTGCTCATGTTTCTGGCGGCCTGGTTTGGCATCAATCTGCTGTTTGGACTGAGCTCATTGTCGCTTGGCGGGGCCGACGAGCCGGTGGCCTGGCAGGCGCATATCGGCGGGTTCCTGGCCGGCCTTTTGTTGTTCTCCTGGTTCGACCCGGCACCCCAATACCGAGAGTATGGTGGCCCGGACACGATGGCGCAGTGAGCATCGCGTCTCCCGCAGAGCGGGAGCGCCTCCGACTCCATTGACGGAACCGCGCGGCGGCGGGATCGTTGCCTTTAGCCCGGCGTAAACGAGTCTCTCTTCGGCGACCGGGCCTAGGGAGGCTGCCATGAATGTGAAAGCAATTCTGGCCGCCAAGGGCGGCGACATCGTCTCCATCGAACCAACGGCCACATTATCGGCTGCGGCCAAAATCTTGCGCGAGCGCCGCATTGGCGCGCTGGTGATCCGCGGGGCGGGCGGACGGCTCTCCGGCATCCTGTCGGAACGCGACATCGTGCGCACCGTCGCCGAGCACGGCGCGGATGCGCTGACGCTGCCGGTCGCGCAAGTGATGACGCGCAACGTCATGACCTGCGCCGAGAACGACACCGTCTCCGACATCATGGAGCAAATGACGGCGGGCAAATTCCGTCACCTGCCGGTGGTGCATGAGGGCCGGCTGGTCGGGCTCGTTTCGATCGGGGACGTGGTCAAGCAGCACGTCGAGGAAATCGAGCGCGAATCCGAGGCTATGCGCGACTATATCCGCAGCGCCTGATCGGTCGGCGGCGATGCGCGGGCTTATTTGCCGGCGCCCTCGACCGCGCAGGATGGCGCCAAGGCGGCAATCGCTTCGCTGACGGCGGGAAGCGCCTTTTCCGCCGCCTCGGTGCCGATGGCGATCGCCTCATTGCCGCGGTGGAAGTCGAACCAGCCGACGCCGCCGAGGCGCGGGCTGATCAGCACGTCGGGCGGGTCGCCGGCGAGCCGCGCTCGCGTGATGCGATCCTGCATGACGTTGAAGGCTTCCACCATCACGGTCGGAATGCCGGGCCGGCCTCGTCGGCCGAAGACCTGTCGGCGTAGCGAGGCGCGTCGCGTGAACATGCCGCGGAAGCCGTTGACCTTCGGCGGAGGCTCGGCCTCCGCCGCGTCATCGTCGTCCGAGCCGTGGCTGGCGATGATGGTGCCGCGGCCGAACAGATCGGAGTTGAGATTGACCGCGATCACCAGCCGGGCGCCGAGCGCGCGCGCGGCCGACACCGGCACCGGATTGACCAGCGCGCCGTCGACCAGCCAGCGGCCGCCGATCAGCACCGGCGGAAAGATTCCCGGCAGGGCATAGGAAGCGCGCAGCGCGTCGGCCAGCCGGCCGCGCGTGAGCCAGATCTCGTGCCCGGTGTTGAATTCGGTGGCGATGGCGGCGAAGCGGATCGGCAGGTCGTCGATCCGGCTGCCTTTCAACTCGCTCTCGAGCTGTGCCGCCAGATGGCCGCCGCGGATCAAGCCCGAGCCCGACAGGTTGATGTCGAGATAGCCGAGAACGTTGCGCACGTTGAGTTGACGCGCCCATTTCTCCAGTTCATCGAGCTGCTGCGCGGCGTAGCAGCCGCCGACCACCGCGCCGATCGAGGTGCCGACGATCACGTCCGGCACGATGCCATTGGCAATGAGCGTGCGTAAAACCCCGATATGGGCAAAGCCGCGCGCGGCGCCGCCGCCAAGCGCCAATCCGATGGTCGGGCGCGCCGGCGCAGCTTGCGGCTGGATCGTCGCCTCCGCGGACCGGTCGCCGTTATTCCGCACCCGCGCGAATAGACCCTCGAAGACCAATCCAATATCTCCTTCGGCTCGATGATCGAGCCGGCGCAGCTTGCGACACAAGCGGTTCACGACAACATGGTGAAAACTGCTGACGGAGTCCTGTGACCGAAACGTGACGGGGCGGGAGCGGCAACACGACGATGTCAGGGCTAAATGCGCGAATTGGCATTAGGTTTCCGATTTGGCGCGCGTTGTCCCCGATTCCATGACGAAAAACGCGTAACCGCGCCTTTATCATAACATCATAACGCATGAAGCCGAGCCGCGGTACGGCCGCCTTGCGTGGGTCAGGCGTGTCAATCGTTAATGGCTGGCGGCCGGAAAGCGCGTCACCACCGCGGCAAGCGGAGGGCGGTCGCGATCCTCGGGCGGCTTGGCCGGGCGGCCGATATGGACGAAGCCCGCCATGCGCTCCTCGGGCTTCAGGCCGAGGCGCTCGAGCACCGCACGGTCGTAAGCGTACCATTCGGTGATCCAGGTCGCGGCATAGCCCATGGCATGGGCGGCCAGCAGCAGATTCATGGCGGAAGCTCCAGCCGACAATTGCTGCTCCCATTCCGGAATCTTCACATGCGGTCCGGCGCGGCTGACCACGGCGATCACCAGCGGCGCGCGCGTGAGGCGCTGGCGCTCGAATTCGATCTGGTCGGGCGTGGCATCCGGGCGCTGCGCGCGGAAGACCTCGGCGATGATCGCGCCGGCGGCCGCGCGCGCGTCGCCCTCGAACACGATGAAGCGCCAGGGCGTCAGCTTGCCGTGATCGGGCACGCGCGCCGCAATGGTCAGCAAGGTGTCGATTTCGGTGGCCGTTGGGGCCGGACCGCCCAATTCCATCGGCTTGACCGAGCGGCGGGTCTTCAACAATTCCAAAGCGTCGGGCATTGCGGCCTCATCGGAGCGGCGATTACGCAGGCTGTTGCGTGAATGTCATATCAGTAACATTGCGCGCTTTGCTAGCGGCAGCGGCGCGCGGCCGCACTCTATGTCGATCCTGGCCGTCGGGGCATAGCGGAAGTCCGACGGTGTCGCGCCGGCGCGCGCCACTTGTCCACAATGTTCGCCGAGGCGCGCATGCACGCGGCGGTGTTTTCATCAAACTGATTCAGAAGCGCAAAGTGCCTGAAATGCTCTCCCAAGATGCTGCGGCGGCGGGAACCACTCGCGGTGCCCGCGTCGATCGATCGGCGCGGCGCGACGTTCACGCTTTCGCAAAACGGGAGAGTAAACAGATGCGAGCGAATATCGATTTCAGATCCATCGTGCTGGCGACCAGCGCGCTCTGCGCGTTCAGTCTGCCGGCCGCGGCCAAGCCGCCGATAACGCCGATCCAGCATGTCATCATCGTGGTCGGCGAGAACCACACCTTCGATAATCTGTACGGCACCTATCGGCCCGCGCTCGGCCAGACTGTGGACAATCTGCTGAGCAAGGGCATTGTCACCGCCGACGGCAATCCCGGCCGCAATTTCGCGCGGGCGATGCAGCGCCTCGGCCTCTCGCAGAATGTCTACACCGCGGAGACCGCCTCGGTCGGCGCCTACCGGACGCTGCCGCAGCCCTACACCACCTATGGCATCGGCCTGCCGCAGGGCGTGCCGGACAAGCGCTTTCCGACCAACATGCCGAACGGTCCCTACCAGATCAGCAAATACGTGCCCTATGCGGCCTATACCGGCGATCCGGTGCACCGCTTCTTCCAGATGTGGCAGGATTACGATGGCGGCAAGCTCGACAAGTTCGTCTGGGTCGAGGAGACCATCGGCACCGGCTCTAATGGCGCGCCCTATCCGAAGGGCGGCTTCAATCCGATGGAAGGCGCCATCTCGATGGGATTCTATAATATGAATCCCTACACCGATGCGAAGGGCCGCCACCACGCCGGCGATGCCAGGTTCTTCAAGACGCTCGCCGACACTTACGCAATGAGCGACAATTATCACCAGGCCATCATGGGCGGCACGGGCGCAAACTTCCAGGCGCTGGTCTCCGGCCACGCGGCCTTTTTCACCAAGACCGATCTCAGCGGCGAGCCCGCCGTTCCGTTCGCCAATCAGATCGAGAATCCGAATCCGGCGCCCGGCACCAACAACTATTACACGCAGGACGGCTACGGCGGCGGTTCCTACGTGAACTGCTCGGACCCGCGCGCGCCCGGCGTCGCCTCGGTCAATGAGCAGCTCAACCGGCAGGGCGTGACCAATCCCAACTGCGCGAGCGGTCACTACTATCTCGTCAACAACTACAATATGTACTGGAACCAGACCAGCAGCCAGCCGCGCACGCTGGGGGCGGATCAGTTCACATTGCCGCCGCAGAGCGTCCCGACCATTGCCGACGTGATGAGCGCGCACGGCGTGTCGTGGAAATATTACAGCGCCGACCGCGGCGACGACCCGACCGTCTTTGCCAAGGACGTCAACGGCGTGCCGCTGTTGTTCCACTCCTATTGCGGCATCTGCGATCCGCTCACCGGCTATCTCAGCATCATGAAAAAGCCGGCGATGGAGGCGAACCTGCAGAACTATGGCGCCTTCCTCAACGACGTGAAGAACAGCACGCTCCCGTCCGTCGCCTTCGTGCGGCCGTTCGAGGCGCTCGCCGGCCATCCGGCGGACTCCACCACCGATCTGTACGGTCAGTTCTTGCGTGACCTGATCAAGCAGGTGCGGCGCAATCCCAAACTCTGGGCCTCGACCGCGATCTTCATCACCACCGACGAGGGCGGCGGCTACTACGACTCCGGCTACATCCAGCCGGTCGACTTCTTCGGCGACGGGACGCGCATTCCCTTCATCGTGGTTTCTCCCTACGCCAAGAAGGGCTATGTCGATCACACCTACTACGATCACGTCTCGGTGCTGAAGTTCATCGAAAAGAACTGGGGCCTGCCGAAAGTCTCGCACCGCAGCCGCGACAACCTGCCGAACCCGATTCATCAGGCCAAGAACCCCTATGTGCCGCAGAACCGGCCGGCCATCGGCGACCTGATGAATATGTTCACCTTCTGATCGGCAACGCCGGTCGCCCGCGACGCCTGCCGCGGAGAGGCGGGGGCTGCACCCATCGGGTGCGGCCCTTTCATTTGCCGGCCGGCTTGAAATCGCCGCGATTCCGGCCGAAAAAATACCGGTCATGCGCGTTTCATCCTCGATTGCCGCCACAGGTCTTTTCCGGCCCATTTGCGCGGCCATCCTATGTTTGCTGCTGCCCGCCGCGGCCCTTGCCCAGGACGCCGGCACCGGCTCGCTGTTTTCGGTCGCGCCCGCCAATGGCGGGCTGATGGCGCCCGGCAAGGGGCGTCCCGCCGACGTCTTCGCGCCGGGCAGCGTGCTGGCGCCGCCGAAATCCTCGCTCATGGTGCCGGCCACCGGCCCCGTAATTCCGATGGTGCCGGCCGGGCAGGTCGCGCTCGCGCTCAGCGCCCGTTTCGGCAAGGACGCCCCAGCCATCGCGGGGGGGCTCACTTGGCGGGTCTACGCCGCCAAGCCGGATGGCAATGAAAATTATCGGCTGGTGAAGGAAGATACCTCGCCGGCGCCGACCATGGTGTTGCCGGCCGGCGCCTATATCGTGCATGTCGGCTTCGGGCTTGCGACCGCCGTCAAGCCGGTCGATCTGCTCGGTCCCACCGTGCACCAGGAATTCGATCTGCCGGCGGGCGGCTTGCGCATGGAAGGCCGCGTCGGCAATGCGCGTATCCCGGGCGGGCAGATTTCATTCGACGTCTACAAAGGCAGCCAGTTCGAGCCGGGCGGCGACCGTCGGCCGATTGCCGAGCATGTGGCGACCGGCAATGTCGTCGTGGTGCCGGCGGGCACCTATTACATCGTCTCGAATTATGGCGACGCCAATTCGGTGGTTCGCTCCGACATCAGGGTCGAGGCCGCCAAGCTCACCGACATCACGGTGACCCACCGCGCCGCCGCCATCACGCTCAAGCTGGTCACAGAGAAGGGCGGCGAGGCGCTCGCCAACACCGCCTGGTCGGTGCTCACCCCGGGCGGCGACGTGATCAAGGAATCGATCGGCGCCTTCCCGCGCGTAATCCTGGCGGAGGGCGAGTACCGCGCCATCGCGCGCAACGATGGCAAGGTCTACGAACGCGAATTCAAAGTCGTTACCGGCGTCGACAGCGACGTAGAGGTGCTGGCGCGGTAGCCCGCGACCGGTACCGTCCCCGACAATTCCTTCTTAATCGGAACAAGCGATGCTGACTGGACCTATCGGTAACGAAGCGGCCATGAAGACCTTCAGCGACCTCGACCTTCGCGCCGTTGCGCTTCTGTTCGACATCGACGGCACTCTGATCGACATCGGTCCGTCGCCGTTCGAGGTCGTTGTTTCCGATACATTGAAAGAGTCGTTGCGGCAGCTCTACGAACTGACCGACGGGGCGACCGGGTTGGTGAGCGGACGGCCGATCGGCGATATCGACTTGATCTTCTCGCCGCTGCAAATGCCGGCCATCGGCGGCCACGGCGCCGAAATGCGGGTGGTCGCGGGCCCGCCGATCGCGCGCATCCCGCCGTTGCCGGAAAAACTGCGCCGCAATCTGGTTGCCGCGGCGACGCCCGGATCGGGCGTCCAGTTCGAGGACAAGGGTTATTCGGTCGCGCTGCATTACCGCACGGCGCCCCGCCAGGCCGAGCGGCTGCGCCACCATATCGCGGAGAGCCGTGCCGCCTTTCCCGATGAGCGCACCGAGCTGTTGCTCGGCAAGGCCATGTTCGAGGTCAAGCGCCCGGGCGTCGACAAGGGCGAAGCCGTGCGCGAATTGATGAGGGAGCCGCCCTTCGCCGGCCGCACGCCCGTCTTCATCGGCGACGACGTGACCGACGAGGCGGTGTTCGAGATCCTGCCCGCGCTGGGCGGCAAGGGCTTCGCAGTCGGCCGGCACTTTCCGAATGTGACGGGCATATTCACGTCGCCCGCGGAGGTGCGCCAGGCGTTGCAACGGTTGGTTCGCAACGCGACGGCGACTTCATGACGCATTTTGTTGCATAACGGACTTTGCATGACGGATTTCGGCCTCGACCTCGCAGTCATCGGCAATGGACGCACCGCGGCGCTCATCGAGCCATCCTCGCGCATCGTCTGGTGGTGCCTGCCGCGCTATGACGGCGACCCGGTGTTCTGCCGGCTGATTTCGGGCGCCGAAGAAAAAGGCTTCACCGATGTCGTGCTCGACGGCCAGGTCGAGACCCGCTCGGATTACGTGCGCAATACTGCCATCGTGGTCACCGAACTGATCGACGACAAGGGCGGCGCGGTGCGCATCACCGATTTCGCGCCGCGCTTCCAGAATCTCGGCCGCACCTTCCGTCCGCCCCAGCTCATGCGCGTGATCGAGCCGATCGGCGGCATGCCGCGCATCACCATCCGCTTCCGCCCGACCCACCGTTACGGCGTGCCGGTCGCTTCGCGCTCGGCCGGCAGCAATCACATCCGTTACTGGCGTGACGACGTGCCGGTGCGGCTGACCACCGATGCGCCGCTTTCTTATATCGAGAACGAGGCATCCTTCGTGCTGACGCGCCCGGTCCGCATGGTGTTCGGCACCGATGAGCCGTTCGAGGGCGCGCTTGAGAGCACCTGCCGCGATTTCCTGGAGCGCACGCGCGATTACTGGATGGAGTGGGTGCGACGGCTCGCCTTTTCGCTGGAGTGGCAGGACGAGATCATCCGCGCAGGCATCACGCTCAAACTGTCCAATTACGAGGAGACCGGCGCCATCGTCGCCGCGCTCACCACCTCGATTCCCGAATCGCCCGGTTCGGGCCGCAACTGGGACTATCGCTATTGCTGGATGCGCGACGCCTTCTTCGTCGTGCGCGCGCTCAATCGCATCGGCGCGACGCGGCTGATGGAAGACTTCATCTCCTACATTCTGAGCATTGCGTCGGGCCGCGCCGAGGCGATCAATCCGCTCTACGGCATCGTGCACACCGATCCGCTCGAAGAGCGCACCGCGCCAGATCTCACCGGCTATGGCGGCGATGGGCCGGTGCGCGTCGGCAATGCGGCCTGGCATCAGAACCAGCACGACGTCTACGGTAGTATCATCATGGCGGCGACGCCGATGTTCTTCGACCGCCGGCTGCCGCGGCCAGGCGATCTCTCGCTTTTCCACATGATCGAGCCGCTCGGCGAACAGGCCGCCCGGCTCGCCTTCGAGCCCGACGCCGGCATCTGGGAATATCGCGGCCGCTCCCGTATCCACACTCATTCGGCGGCGATGTGCTGGGCCGGCTGCCAGCGGCTGGGGGTCATCGCCCAGCGGCTCAATCTCACCGAACGCGCGCGCTATTGGAGCGAACACGCCGATCGCATACGCAATACTCTGTTGGAACGCGCCTGGAATCCGCGCCGCAACGCCTTTTCCGGGGCATTCGACACCGACGATCTCGACGCCAGCACGCTGTTGCTCGCCGAACTCGGCCTCGTTGCGAGCGACGATCCGCGCTTCGTCGCCACTGTGGATGCCATCAATCGCGAGCTGCGGCGGGGCGAACACGTCATGCGCTATGTCGCCGCCGACGATTTTGGCTTGCCTGAGTCGGCTTTTTTGATTTGCCGTTTCTGGCTGATCGATGCATTGTTCGAAATCGGGCGGCGCGATGAGGCACGCGAAATGTTTGTCGATGCCCTTCGCTTACGCAACCGGTACGGCCTGCTGTCGGAAGACGTACATCCGACGACAGGGAGGCTGTGGGGGAATTATCCCCAGACCTATTCGATGTCGGGGCTGATCTTGACTGCGATCAAGCTCTCGCCGAACTGGGGAGATCGGTATTGGCGCGGCTCGTCATAGTTTCCAATCGGGTGGGCTTGCCGGAGGGCCGTGTGCGCGCCGGCGGCCTCGAGGTGGCCATTCGGCCGGCGCTGCGCGAGCGCCACGGCGTTTGGTTCGGCTGGAACGGCCGCGTGGTCGATGGCGAACCCGAGCAGCCGCGCACGGTCGAGCACGATCACGTCACTTACGTCACGCTTGGCTTGCGCAAGGACGATTACGAGGAATTCTACAACGGCTTCGCCAACCGAGTGCTGTGGCCGATCCTGCATTATCGGCTCGATCTGGCGGAGTTCACGCGGCGCGATCTCGGCGGCTATCTGCGCGTGAATGAGTATTTCGCGCGCGGGCTCGACAAGTTGTTGCGGCCAGACGATATCGTGTGGGTGCATGACTATCATCTCATCCCGTTGGCGCGGGCGCTGCGCGAGCGCGGCCACAAGAACAAGATCGGCTTCTTCCTGCACATTCCGTGTCCGCCGCCGGAGGTGCTCACCGCGCTGCCCAATCATGAGCTCTTGATTCCGACGCTCGGCTTCTACGATCTGGTCGGCTTCCAGACCGAAGTAGATGCCGGAAATTTTGCGCGCTATCTGGCGCGCGAATGCGGGCTGCGCCGCGTGGATCGCGACGTGTTCTCGTTCAACGGCCGCAACCTGAGGGTCGGCGCGTTCCCGGTCGGGGTCGAAACCGAGAAATTCGAACGCTTGGCGCGCCGCGCCATCGGCACCCGTTTCGTGCGCGAGGTGCTCGACAGCCTGTCCGGCCGCACCATGATCATTGGCGTCGACCGGCTCGATTATTCCAAAGGCATCCCCGAACGGATGAACGCTTTCGAGCGCTTTCTCACCGCCTATCCCGATTGGCGCAACAAGGTCACCTATCTGCAGATCACGCCGCGCAGCCGCACGGCCATCGCCGAATACGCCGACCTCGGCCGTATGGTGGGCGAGGCGGTCGGCCGCATCAATGGTGCCTTTGGCGAGGCCTCGTGGACGCCGGTGCGCTATATCAACAAGGCGCACAGCCGCACGGCGCTCGCCGGTCTCTATCGCGCCGCGCGCGCCGCTCTGGTAACGCCGCTGCGCGACGGCATGAATCTGGTCGCCAAGGAATATGTGGCCGCGCAAAACCCGGAAGACCCGGGCGTGCTGATCCTGTCGCGCTTTGCCGGCGCCGCGCGCGAATGCAGCGCCGCGCTTCTGGTCAATCCTTACGATCCGGAAGGCGTCGGCATGGCGATCAACCGCGCGCTGTCGATGCCGCTCGAGGAGCGCCGGCAGCGCCATGCGCACGATTGGCGCGTGTTGTGCGAGAACGATCTGTCGCGCTGGGCGGATCGGTTCCTGGAAATCCTCGAACAGCCGCCCGAAAGCGAGCACGGGCCTGTATCGACGGCCGGCGGTGGACCGGGCGACTTGATCTAGGTCACGCCCATAGGCGCGGCGGCGCGCTATGGGATGTTTGGACGATTCGAGGGCGGCACCACCATGCGAGGCCATGACATGAAGAAGACTATCGCCGGATTGCTTTCCGTCATCGTGCTCGCGGCGCTGGCGCAATCGGCGCGCGCGGCCGATGCGAGCAATGGCGAACGGCTGGCAAAGCGCTGGTGCGCCGCCTGTCATGTGGTGGCCGCGGACCAAACGCGTCCGAGCGGGGAGGCCGCGCCGTTCTCCGCTATCGCTAAAACGCCTGGGCTCGATTCGTCCAAGCTAGCTTTGTTTCTCTTGCTGCCGCATCCGAAGATGCCGGACATGCAGCTCTCGCGCGCGGAGGCTGCCGATCTGGCGGCTTATATCGCGCAGCAGGGGAAGTAGCGGCGGCGCGGATCGCTTTGCCGGCGATTATTCCTAGTGCGCTTTGCATTTGGTGGAGATCGCCCCACCCACCGCTCATTCCCGCTAAAGCGGGGATCCAGTTCTTTTTGGCAAAGCCTGGGTCCCCCGTTTGCGCGGGGACGAACGGAACGGGGGCGGCCCGACGGCAATTCGCCCCTACGATTTCGGCGGCGGTTCGCGAATTTGGACGTGGTATTCGATGGTGCTGCGGGCATCGTCGAGCCGTTTGCGATACACGAAAATGAAATCGCACCATTCCTTTCGTATGACCGGATTCGTGTTCTTACTGCACGAAGCGGCGACGGGTGCGTGAGCGGCCGGATCGGTATCGATACCCTTATGGAACCACGGCCAGGTGTTTGGCAGGTGGTTGGCGGCGATGCGGAACTGATAGTCGCGGTTCAGATTGTCGATAAAGGTGATGAGGCAATCCGAGACCTTCTTGCTGACACCGACCGGAACGGCGAAGCTCGAAAAATTGCGATTGGTTGGCGTGTCGGGCTTCGGTTTGCAGCGCCCGAATTTCTTGAAGAAGTTTCCAGTCGACAGGCTCTTATAGGCGTAGTTGAAGTTCACATTCGGCGTGGCGTGGTCCGGGTTGGGCAAATTCTTCGTACCGCCCACCGCAATGATCAGCCCGGTGCCGTCGGTTTGCATGTTTCCCACGGCATCGTCGACCGAATAGGCGTAGGTATAAGGCGCGTCGAGAAAGGTCGGGCCATGAATCAGCGCGACATAAGGATGGAATGACCCATAATCGCCTTTGAGGACGTCTTTCCAATATTGCAATTCGTCGAATTGGTTCTTGACCTTTTGATAGCTCTGCCGCCTTGCCGAGTCGGCATAGCCGGGCGTGTCCTGAAGCAGATTGGCCTTGGCGCCGCAATGCTCATTGAACTGCACCCAGCCATAGAGATGCTGCAGCAATTGCAGGTCGGTCAGTTTGGCGGGGCTGGGCGGATGCGGTTGCTTGTTTTGATCGCAGCCCCAGCCGGTCTGTCCGTTCTTTTTGTAGTTGGCGATATAGTTTTCGAAATTGGCCCGCAGCAGAGCGGTCGCATCGTTGATGAGCGGGCAGGTCGGATCGGAGCCGCCATGCTGACAATCTTGCCAAAGCGCGATCAGCCTGGCGATGGGCGCTGAGTTGGCCGGCGCCGGCCTGAATTTCGGCGGCGCAACCCATTTTCCGTCATTGGGTTTGCCGGGCGCGTTGACAACGCTCGCCGCCATTATTTCCAGCACCGACGGCACTTTGCCCGGAACGACCTTGCCGTCGTCGGCGATGTAGAGCGGCCAGCCTTTCGCAAGATTGGCGGACTTGAGGAAGTCGGCGACGGCGCCTTGAAACCCATCAATCGAGGTCGGCGCACCGACGTAACCGACCAGTTCGTTGCCGAACGGCTCCATCACCACCGGCAAATAGGCGCTGTTGACGTAGGAGACGTCGTAATCGACGTTTTTCGGATCGAACAGGTAGTAGGGCTGACCCGCTTTTGCGCCGTTCGGATTGGCCGGCGCCGCGCCCAAGGTGAACTCGACCAGTTGCTGCGGCTCGTTCGGTTTCGGATTGCCCGTGGTCGTCGAATAGATGTGGCAGGTGGCCGCGCCTGCGCAGTTCGGCGGACCGCTCGCAAACCTGATCGCCTTCTGGGTCGAATCGCGCCAGAGGCTCAAGAGCGCCTGCGGCGGCCCGCTCGTCTTCGGGCTTTGATACAGGTTGATGTTGCCGCCTTGCCACCACTCAATGAGTTGGCGCGGCTTTGTGGGATCGATGACCGTGACCAGCGGCGAATAGAGCGGGAGCTTTATCGTCACCGATCGGCCCGGCGGAATGCCTCTCTCGCCGGCGGCGCAGCAGTTGATGTACATGCGAGTCGTGCCGGCGCTGGCGTATTTCTTGGTGTCGAGCTCGCCCTTTTTGACCTTGAAGAAGCCTTGCAGCCACTCGTCCGGCGTCTGTCCCGGGAACGACATCAACGGGTAGACATCGGCGTCCGGGGAATTGTTGTAGATGACGATCGTCATCTGAGGGATTGTTTGCGCGATGGAGCCGGTGGCGCCGCCAATGGCGAAAATTGACACGGCGACAATGGCTGCCAGCGCAAATCGCCGCAGCGCGCGCGCTTGTTCGATCACCGGTCCCTCCCGCCGAAACATGCATGACGAATCGCTTGGTCGATTCGTCATGCTAATGTTGCGGAGGGCTTTGCCTGCGGCCTTGGGCTACCTGTGTTCGGTGAATTGGCAATGCATTGCGGTCTTAGGCGACGCTTTTGGCCCGCTTCAGGTCCGGCGGCAGTGCTTCATCGGTCAGCAGCTTGAGCGCCTCGTCAAGCGGCATCACCTGCTGGCCTTCCTTGCCGAGCCGGCGGATCGAAACCAGCCGTTCGGCTGCTTCCTTCTTGCCGACGACGAGCAGCACCGGCACCTTGGCGAGCGAGTGTTCGCGCACCTTGTAATTGATCTTCTCGTTGCGCAGGTCGCCCTCGGCGCGCAGGCCGAGCTTGCGCGCGGCGGCTACCACTTCGGCAGCGTAATCGTCGGCATCCGAGGTGATGGTGGCGACCACCGCCTGCTTCGGCGAAAGCCACAACGGCAGGTGCCCGGCATAGTGCTCGAGCACGACGCCGAGGAAGCGCTCCATCGAGCCGCAGATGGCGCGGTGGATCATCACCGGCGTCTTCTTGGAGCCGTCGGGCGCGATGTAGAACGCATCGAAGCGCTGCGGCAGGTTGAAGTCGACCTGAGTGGTGCCGCATTGCCAGTCGCGGCCGATGGCGTCGCGCAGCACATATTCGAACTTCGGCCCATAAAATGCGCCTTCGCCTGGATTGATCGCGGTCTTGATCTTCTGGTTATGGCTGCGCGCCTCGATCTGCTTGAGCACATCCATCATGATGTTCTCGGCGTGATCCCAAGCCTCATCCGAGCCGACGCGCTGTTCCGGCCGGGTCGAGAGCTTGACGGTGAGATCGCCGGTGAAGCCGAAGTCCTGATAGGTCGACAGGATTAGATCGTTGATCTTCAGGCATTCCTCGGCCATCTGCTCTTCGGTGCAGAACACATGCGCGTCGTCCTGCGTGAAGGCACGCACCCGCAGCAGCCCATGCAGCGCGCCGGACGGCTCGTAACGATGCACGACGCCGAACTCGGCCATGCGCAGCGGCAGTTCGCGATACGAGCGCAGGCCGTGCTTGAAGATCTGGATGTGGCCCGGGCAATTCATCGGCTTGATGGCGAAGACGCGCTCGTCGTCGGTGTGCTCGCCGGCCGAGGTCGCGGAGAACATGTTTTCGCGGAACCAGCCCCAGTGGCCCGACGTCTCCCACAGCGACTTGTCGAGCATCTGCGGGGCGTTGACTTCCTGATAGTCGCCTTTGAGCCGCCGCCGCATATAGGCGACGATCTCCTGGAACATGGTCCAGCCGCCGGCGTGCCAGAACACGGTGCCGGGGCCTTCCTCCTGGAAGTGGAAGAGGTCCATCTCGCGGCCGAGCTTGCGGTGGTCGCGCTTCTCGGCTTCCTCGATCTGCTTCAGGTAAGCGTCGAGTTCGTCCTGCTTGGCAAACGCAGTGCCGTAGATGCGGGTGAGCATCGGATTGTTGGAATCACCGCGCCAATAGGCGCCGGCCACCTTCATTAATTTGAAGGCGTTGCCGATCTTGCCGGTCGAGGTCATGTGCGGGCCGCGGCAAAGATCGAACCAGTCGCCCTGCTTGTAGATCTTGATCTGCTGGTCTGCCGGAATGGCGTCGACCAGCTCGACCTTGAAGTTCTCGCCCATGTTGCGGAAGGTCTCTTTGGTCTTCTCGCGCGACCACACTTCCTTTGTGAAGGGCTTATCGCGCGCGATGATCTCGGCCATCTTCTTTTCGATGACGGGCAGATCTTCCGGGGTGAACGGCTGGTTGCGGTAGAAGTCGTAATAAAACCCGTTCTCGATCACCGGACCGATGGTGACCTGGGTGCCCGGCCACAGCGACTGCACGGCTTCCGCCAGGACGTGCGCGGCGTCGTGCCGGATCAATTCCAGCGCGCGCGGGTCGTCGCGATTGACGAATTCGATTTTGGCGTCGCGCTCGATCGGATCGTTCAAGTCCGTGAGCACGCCGTCGAGCGCCATGGCGACCGTGCGCTTGGCGAGCGAGGGCGAGATGCCCTTGGCGATGTCGAAACCGGTTGTGCCTTGGGGATAGTCCCGACGCGCGCCGTCGGGAAAGGTCAGCGCGACCATGTCTTCTGCTCCTTTATGCTCACTCCTGCGAACGAGCGCAGGTAAGCGTGGCGGCCTTGGGCGGCCGCCTTCGCGGCCGATATAGTCCGGCCGACGAGGAAGGGCAAGTTTCGCGCGCTAGCCGCGGGGCGTGACGACCATCCTCATCCCGTCGCGCGGGGCGAGGGTAATGCGGCTGCGCGGAACGACTTCGGCGCCCTTGGCGAGCGCAAAACGGAAGCGCGGCAGCACGACCGACAGCACGGTGAGGATTTCCTGCATCGCGAAGCCCATGCCGATGCAGATGCGGGGACCCAAGCCGAACGGGATATAGGCCCCGCGCGCGATTTGCCCGCGCCGCTCCGGCGAGAAGCGCTCCGGCCTGAACAATTCCGGCTCCTGCCATAGCAGGCGATGGCGGTGCAGCACCCACGGTGCGATGAGGATTTCGGTGCCGGCCGCGACCTTCTCGCCGGCAAGCTCGTCGGCCTCGATCGCTTGGCGGCCCATGAACGGCGCCGGCGGATAAAGCCGCATGGTCTCCTCGATCGCCGCGCGCGTGAACGGCAGGCGCTCGAGGCTGCCGGCGGGCGCGGGCTTGCCGCCAAGTTCGCTTTCCATCTCTGCGAGCAGCTCCGCTTCGGCCTCGGGAAACAGCGTCAACAGGTAGGCGATCCAGGTGAGCGCATTGCCGGTGGTCTCGTGGCC
>DASZQT010000092.1:0-20366 GCA_035549515.1 Pseudolabrys sp.
TTCCTCGTCGTAATGGGCATCGCCGTCGGTGCAGATGTCGAGCCCGGCGATCTCCTGCGCGCGCAGGAAGCACGACACCGCGTCCTCGTATTGCTCGCGATAGCGCGAGTTCACCATGGCTTCGAGGAAGCTCTTGTTGCCGAGCGTGGCCGTGTACCAGGCCGGCCGCGGCAGCGAGCCGATGATCGAAGTCGGCAGCATCACATTGGCGGAGCCCTTGTACATTTCCTAACCCCCTTGCTGCGTCTATTTCGTTGCGACGAATTTGCGCATTTTTCCAAATTACCGCAACATGCGCCGCGCATGGCGCAGCGAGTTTCGGCCACGCGATGTTTTCGCCTGCTGGAAATCGGCATCGCTTCCCCTGTAAGGATTGCTCCCCGAAAAGAAATGAGAAGACGGACATGAAGTTGGGATTTGTTGGGCTGGGCGCGATGGGCCAACTGATCGTGCCGCGCCTGATGATGGCCGGGCACCAGGTCACCGGCTGGAACCGCTCGCGCGAGAAGGCCGAAGAGCTGATCAAGGCCGGCATGGGCTGGGCCGACACGCCGCGCGAGGTGGCCGCGCAATCCGAGATCGTGTTCTCCATCGTCACCGATTCGAAGGCGGTGCGCGCCTGCGCGCTCGGGCCGGACGGCATCGTGTCCGGGCTGAAAGCGGGCGGCATCTATATCGACATGAGCACGATCGAGCCGGAAGAGAGCCGCGCGGTCGCCGCCGAATTCGCAAGGCACGGCGCGATCATGCTGGATGGGCCGATCTCCGGCTCGCCAGTCACGGTCGTGCAGGGCAATGCCTCGGTGATGATTGGCGGCGACGAGGCCGCTTTCGAGCGCGCCAAGCCGGTGCTGCTCGCGATCGGCCCCAAGGTCACGCGCATCGGCGGCAACGGGCTCGCCTGCCAGATGAAGATCGCGGTCAACCTGTTGCTGATGGTCGAGGTGATCTGCTTCGGCGAAGCGGTGGCGCTCGCCGAAAAGGGCGGCGTCTCGCGCGAGGCGGCGGTCGATGCGATCTTGAAGAGCGTGGCGGCCTCGCCGGTGCTCGGCTATCGCGGACCGTTCATTCTCGAGGGCAAGATGCCGGCGGTGCCGCTCGCCGATGTGACCTTGCAGCAAAAGGACATGATCCTGGCGCTCAATCTCGGCCGCAGGCTCGGCTCGCCGGTGCCGCTCGCGGCCGCCGCCAACGAGATGATGAACGCCTGCCGCGGGCTCGGCATCGACGCTAATGATTTCGTGGTCGCGCACCGCGTCTATCGCAAGCTTGGAGGTCAGGAATGACGGGACAAGGTGAGAAATTCGGCGCCGCGCTGGCGCGTGCCGTAAAGGGAGCAAAAGCAGTGATGAACGAAGGCAAGAAAGACCCGGTGATGTACATCACCAATCTCAACGACGTGCCGAAAGTCGAGGGCCTGAAGCGCGACGACGGCTGGGTCGACATGCAGGTGCAGTTCCTGATCGACAAGAAATCGGCCGGCGCCGATCACGTCGTCGGCTGGACCGTGCTGAAGCCGGGCGCGCGGCACGAGAACCATCGCCATCACAATTGCGACGAGTTCTTCATCGTGCTCAAGGGCCACGGCCATATCTACACCGATCACGGCGACACGCCGTCGAAGGAAGGCGACGTGGTCTATTCGCCGCGCGGCTGCTGGCACGGCTTCAACAACACGTCGAACGAGGACGTGGTGCTGGTCTGGGGCTGGATGGGCGCCGGCTCGATCGAGGATTCCGGCTACGAGGTGCATCCGGAGAGTCATAAGTGAGCGACCTCGACAATCCGCTGATCCGGAAAGGCATGACCGAGCAGTTCGCCATGCGGCGCGCGCGTATCGCGGCAGGCGAGAAGCCGCTCGGCTGGAAAGTCGGTTTCGGCGCGCCCGCCAGCCTGCAACGGCTCGGCCTCGAGGCGCCGCTGATCGGCTACCTGATGCAGGGCGCGCTCATTGCCTCAGGCGGCACCGTGTCGCTCAAGGGCTGGGCCAAGCCGGTGGCCGAGCCGGAAATCGCCGTGCTCATGGGTCGCGATCTCGCCGCCAATGCCGCGCCCGATGCCGTGATGGCCGCGATCGAAAACATCCGCCCGGCCATCGAGCTGGCCGATCTTAATCCGCCGCCGGAGCCCGGCAATCTCGACTCTGTGCTCGCGGGCGACATCTACCAGCGCCATGTTTTACTGGCGGAGCAATCGCGCCCGGGCGGCAGCGTCGCGGACCTCACCTCGCGCCTGATCCGGCGCGGCGCCGAGGCCAACCGCACCACCGATCCGGAAGCGCTCACCGGCAAGCTCCTGGCCATTGTCGCGCATGTCGCGACCATG
This sequence comes from Pseudolabrys sp., assembly GCA_035549515.1. Classification (GTDB taxonomy): domain Bacteria; phylum Pseudomonadota; class Alphaproteobacteria; order Rhizobiales; family Xanthobacteraceae; genus Pseudolabrys. Next base: position 2,326 of record DASZQT010000092.1, read on the forward strand.
CTGGCGGCTTTCGGCGAGAAACTTTCAGCCGGCGACACCATCATCACCGGCTCGATCACACCGCCGCTGATGCTGGAAGCCGACGAGACCGAGCTTGCGCATGCCATCGATCCGATCGGCGAGGTGAGCGTGCGCTTCACGCGCGATTAAGGCGCGCGAGTCTCAGCGCGAGAGAATCGAGCGAGCGCATCCCACTCGCCAGCCGTCGGCGCGCGTGTTACTGCTGTCGGCGGGGCGCAACACGGCACGAGCGGAATTCACGGTGGTCTTCGTCAGGCCAATCGCGGGAAAACAACTTCTCGGCTCTGCCGGACGGCACACCGTCATCACCGACCGCAAGGCCGACGACGGCGGCACCGACGCCGGCTGCACGTCCGGCGAACTCCTGCTGCTCGCGATGGGCTCCTGCGCCACCGGCTCAATCCGCAAGGCCTGCGCCGCGCGCGGCAAGCCGATCGACGACATCCGCGTCGAAGTCGAGCTGTCGCCGCCCAAGCAACAGGGTGCGCGCGACGCCATCCTGATCACCGTCTATCTGCCGCAAAACGTGCTCGCCGACGGCATCGGGCCGATCGCCGACGCCGCCGTCTCGGGCGGCGTGGTCAGCCGGATCGCGCTCGGCTCCGAGATCGACGTGCGCTGCCGGCCGCTCGACGAATTCCCTCACGCTTCATAGACAAATCGGACGCAAAGACATGGCCGCTCCCGTTCCCGACGCCGCGCTTGTTACTCCCGCATGGATGGCCGCTCACGCCGGCGATCCCAACGTCCGGCTGATCGAGGTCGCCGGCCTCGGACAAGACGCGATGCCGGCCTACCACGCCGGCCACGTGCCGGGCGCCATCGGCTGGAAGTGGAAGGACATGCTGTGGGACGTCCACATGCGTGAATTCCCCTCGCCGCAGGAATTCGCCGCGCGCAATGCCGCCAATGGCATCGGCAACGACACCACGGTGGTGTTCTACGGCGAGGGCATCCAGTTCGGCATTTATGCCTGGTGGGCCTATCGCTATTGCGGGCATTCCGACGTGCGCGTGCTCGACGGCGGCCGCTATGCCTGGCAGGCGGAAGGCCGTCCGCTCTCGACCGACATTCCAGCGCGGCCGGCGCCGGCGGAATACCGGCCGGTCGAGCGGCGCGAATCGATGCGCATCAATCGCGACCGGGTGCTCGGCGCGCTCGGCAATAAGCACACCGTCATACTCGACGGGCGCTCGCCGGAGGAATACAGCGGCCAGCGCGTCGGCGGTCCGGGCGGCCCCGATGTCGGCGCCGTGCGCTACGGACGCATTCCCGGCGCGCAGCATCTCTTTTACGCCGATCTGATGACCGACGATAAGCGCTTCAAGCCGGCCGCCGAACTCGCCGCGCTCGCCGCCACGCGCGGGGTGAAGGCCGACAGCGACATCATCGCCTATTGCCGCATGAGCCACCGCGCCACCGTGATCCATTTCGCGCTGACGCAGCTTCTCGGCCTCGACAATGTCCGCGTCTATGACGGGTCGTGGACGGAATGGGGCAATCTGGTCGGGGTGCCGATCGAACGCTGAAGAAACAAAAGCATTACAAAAAAAATCGGAGGAAACATGAAACGCCTGCTGCTTCTCTTGGCGGCCTTGCTCGCCCTGCTCCCCTTGGGCTCGCCCGTGCGCGCCGCCGGACCGGACTATCCGACCAAGCCGGTACGCATCATCGTGCCGACGGCGCCCTCGGGCGGCGTCGACCTGCTGGCGCGGCTGGTCGCGCAGAAACTCAGCGAGCGGATGGGCGAGCAGTTCTTCGTCGACAATCGTCCGGGCGCCGCCGGCATGATCGGCACGCGCGCGGTGACGACCGCGGCGCCGGACGGTTACACCTTGCTGATGGCGCCGAGCAGCATCGCGGTTTCGGCCGCGATCAAGAAAAAGCTGCCATACGATCTCGAGCACGATCTGACCCCGATCATGATGCTGGCGGAGACGCCATACGCGCTGATCGTGAGCTCTTCGCTGCCGGTCCATTCGGTGAAGGAGCTGATCGCCTATGCCAAGGCTCATCCGGGCGAGATCAATCTCGGCTCGGCCGGCTACGGCAGCGCCTCGCATCTGGCCGGCGACCTGTTCGACAGCATGGCCGACATCAAGATGACGCACGTGCCGAACAAGAGCATGGGCCCGGCCATGGTCGACGTGATGGCCGGGCAGGTCTCCGTGCTGGTCGGCGGCCTGCCGGGGGCCATGCCGGCCGCCAAGCAGGGCAAGCTGCGCATCCTGGCCGCGGCCGGCGCGCATCGCTCCGCGCTGCTTCCCGACCTGCCGACGATCGCGGAAGCCGGCCTGCCGGGCTACGCGGTCACCAATTGGATCGGCATGCTGGCGCCGGCCGGCCTCGACCCGAAGATCGTGGACCGCCTCAACCACGAGATCCTGGCCATTCTCGACGACCCCGCCACGCATAAGAAGCTGATCGATGCCGGATTCGAGCCGGTGGGCTCATCACCGCAGGCTTTCGCCGCGCAACTCGTCAGCGACGTCAAGAAATGGACCGAGATTGCCAAGCGGGCCGGTGTCGCGGAAAAATAGGAGGGAGGCGAGGCGGGCATGAAACCGAACACGATGAAAGCCAAGTTGCAGGCCGGCCAGCCGGCGCTCGGCTGTTCGGTCATGTTTCCCTCGCCGCAGCTGGTCGAGATGCTCGGGCACGCCGGTTTCGACTGGGTGCTGCTCGACTGCGAGCACGGCTCGCTCTCGCCCTCCGATGTCGAAGTCATGGCGATGGCCGCCGATGCGGCCGGCGTCACCGCCATCGCGCGGCCGCGCACCAACGCGGCCGCCGACATTCAAAGCGTGATGGATCGCGGCGTCATGGGCGTGCAGGTGCCGCATGTGAACACGGCCGACGACGCGCGCCGCGTGGTCGCCGCGGTCAAGCTCGGACCCGGCTCCGGCCGCGGGCTCGCCGCCGGCACCCGCCCCGACAATTGGGGGCTTGGCCCGCGCGGCGATTTCATCGCGGAGACGAATGCGCAGTCGCTGGTCTGCGTGCAGCTCGAGCATGCCGAGGCGATCGAGAACGTCGACGCCATTCTCGAAGTCGATGGCATCGATGTGTTTTTTGTCGGGCCGTCGGACCTGTCGCAATCGATGGGCTATCCCGGCAAGCCGGGCGCGCCGGCGGTCGCCAAAGCCATCGACGATACGCTGGCGAAAATCGTGCGGGCCGGGAAAACGCCGGGCATGCCGGCCGCCGCCGACAATGTCGCGCGCGTGATCGGCGCCGGCGTGCGCTACATCTACACGCATGTGCCGCGCCTCCTCGGCACCGGCGCCGGCCAGTTCTTCGACGCCGCGCGCGGTTAGCGCACTTCCAGCACCAGCTTGCCGGTGAGATGGCGGCCTTCGCTCACGCGATGGGCCTCGGCGGCGTCGGTGAGCTTGTAGCGCGTGATGGCTGGCAGCTTCACCGCGCCCGCCGCCACCAGTTCCAGGATACGTTCGAGGTGCGGGCGGTCGCGCTTCACGTCCGGCTTCAGGGTGGCGACATCGCCGCGCGGCGTCGCCTCCGGCGCCGGCGAGATCCACACCAGCTTGCCGCCCGGTTTGAGCACCTGATAGGAGCGCGTGCGCACGTCGGTGCCGCCGACCGTGTCATAGACCACGTCGCAGATCGGGCCGATCCGGGTGAAGTCTTCCTTGTTATAGTCGATGACTTCGTCGGCCCCCAAGCTCTTCACATAATCGACATTGCCGGCGCTCGCGGTCGAGATCACATGCGCGCCGAGATGCTTGGCCAATTGCACCGCGAAGCCGGCAACGCCGCCGGCGCCACCCTGGACCAGAATCGTCTGTCCCGGCTTGAGCTGCGCGACATCCTCGATGCCGGTGAGCGCGGTGATGCCGATAAGGCCGAGCGCCGCCGCCTCGATATGGCTGAGCGAGTCCGGCTTCTTGGCGACCAGCGCCGCCTTGACGACGAGCTTCTCGGCATAGGTGCCCTCGATGCCCTGGTCGAGTACGCCGAACACCGCATCGCCCACCTTGAGGTCGCTCACGCCGGGGCCGACCGCGCTGACCACGCCGGAGAAGTCGCGGCCGAGAATGTAGGGAAACTTGGCGATCTTGTAGACGCCTTTGCCGCGCCGCACCTTGGGGTCGGCGCCGTTGATGCTGGCGGCGTAAACATCGACCACGATCTCGCCCGGCCCGGCCACCGGATCGGGAACCTCGTCATAGCGCAGCAATTCCGGGCCGCCGTGACCGGTCAGCAACATCGCCTTCATGAGATTCCTCCGTCCAAGCAAGGACGCCTGCATAGCAGATCGCCGGTCCTCGCCAAACTCTGCCGTCGCCCGAATTGGCGCGGCCGCCAGCGGACGCAACGCGAAGATTTTGCCGGTGGTGCTGAGAAAGAATCCGCCGCCGTTCAGGCCGCGAGCCAGCGCGCGAGATCTTCCGGCTTGGGCAGACCGCCGGCATGGACGACCTTACCGTCGATGACGATGCCGGGCGTCGAAGCGATGCCATAGCCGGCAATCGCCGCGTAATCGGTGACCTTTTCGATGCTGACCGGAACGCCGAGCTTATCGGCCTGCGACTGCACCATCTCGGCGGTGGCAACACAGCGCTTGCAGCCGGGCCCGAGAACCTTGACGTCTTTCATGGGAATTCTCCGCTACGAGAACAATGCGTTGAACAGGAAGCCGACGGCCAGGATGCCGGTCGCGACGACACCGACAAATACGGCGATCAGCTTGATCGACAGCACCTTGCGCAAGATGATCATTTCCGGCAGCGACAACGCGATCACCGACATCATGAAGGCGAGCACGGTGCCGAGCGCCGCGCCCTTGGCCAGCAGCGCCTCGACCACCGGAATGATTCCGGCCGCGTTCGAATACATCGGGATGCCGAGCAGCACCGCGGCCGGCACGGACCACCAGGCGCCCCGCCCCATGATCTCGGCCAGCAGGCTGGAGGGCACATAGCCGTGGATGAAAGCACCGACGGCGATGCCGGCGATAATCCAGAGCCACACCTTTCCGACGATCTCGTAGACCGAATCGATGCCGGCTTTGATGCGGTCGACGACGGTGAGCTGCTCGGGCGCCAGATCGGCCGGCGTGGCGCGCAAGTTACGCACCCATTCTTCGAGCCAGCTTTCGAGATGCAATCGGCCGATCACCCAGCCGGACACGATGGCGACGCCAAGACCGAAGGCGAGATAAATGACGGCCACTTTCCAGCCGACCAGCGCGAACAAGAGGCCGAGTGCGACCTCGTTCACCATCGGTGCGGCAATCAGAAATGAAAACGTCACGCCGAGCGGCACGCCGGCGCTGACGAAACCGATGAACAGCGGCACCGCCGAGCACGAACAGAACGGCGTCAGAATGCCGAGTCCCGCGGACAACACATTGCCAACGCCTTCATTCTTGCCGGCCAGCATCGCCCGCGTTTTTTCCGGCGAGAAGAAACTGCGCACCACGCCCATCGCGAACACAACGAGCGTGAGCAGCATCAGCACTTTCGGCGTATCATAGGCAAAGAAACTGATCGCCGCGCCGAGATGACTTGCGGGATCGACCGGCAGTTGGGCGACCAGCCAGTCCGAGAACGGCGCGAGCTGGCTGTAAACCATCGCCCATAAGACGAGACCGGCCGCGGTTGCCGCGAGCCATTTGACGGCCGACGGTTCTCTTGCGCCCGGCACGACCGGCGCTGGAACCGGCGTCGGCGTCGGCGCGCATTTGGTGCAGGACACGGTGCTCATGCGGCTTGCCTTTCCTGAGGCGCCGGCAGCGCCAGCGCGGCATCGACAAGCGCGACAACCTCTGCCGGAAGACCTGGCGCGCGGCGGTAGCGGACCCATTGCGCATCGCGACGGTCGACGACGAGACCGGCCAATTTGAGCGTCGCCATGTGGCGCGACATCCGCGACTGGCTGGCGCCGAGCGCCTTCATCAGTTCGCAAACGCAGTGCTCTTTGCCGTCCCAGACCAGCCGCAGGGCTTCGAGACGGACGGGTTCAGCGAGGGCTGAAAGGATCGCGGTGGCGCCCATGGATAATGACCTTACTTGCTTATGCGCATAAGCGCATTTAACATGGCGCGACGTGGTTCGCAAGGGCTGTGGCCGGGCCAATTGCGGTATCCAGCCGGTCTCGCCAAACCGCCGCAAAGCTCCTATCTGATGGTGCTGAGGGCGCCACTTCTGGAGACGTTTCGCATGGATCCCGCCATTTCCTCGCTCATCGACCGCGCCGGCCTCGACAAGGCCAAGGTGCGCCAGCTCATCGGGCGAGGGCTGGAAGGCGCCGACGACGGCGAATTGTTTCTCGAATACCGCCAGGCCGAGGTGCTGGTGTTCGACAATGGGCGCTTGAAACAGGCGACCTACGACACGGCGCAGGGTTTCGGCCTGCGCGCCGTCAAGGATGAAGCGGTCGGCTATGCGCATGCCTCCGACATGTCGGAGGCGGCACTTGCGCGCGCGGCCGAGGCGGTGCGCGCGGTCAAGGGCGGTCACACCGGCCAATATGCCGAGCCTCCGGGCCGCACCAATCGCAAGCTCTATGGCGACGAGAACCCGCTCGGCGAGCCGGCCTTCGACGCCAAGGTGCGGCTGCTCGAACAGATCGACGCCTATGCGCGCGCCAAGGACCCGCGCGTGCGGCAGGTGACGGCCAGCATCGCCGCCACCTGGCAGGTGGTGGAGATATTGCGCGCCGACGGCGAGAGCTATCGCGATATCCGCCCGCTGGTGCGGCTCAACGTGTCGGTCGTGGCGGGCGACGGCGACCGCCAGGAGTCGGGCTCGTTCGGTTTCGGCGGGCGCGAAGGCTATGAGCGTTTCATTACCGCGCATTCCTGGCAGACCGCGGTGGACGAGGCGCTGCGCCAAGCGCTGGTCAATCTTGAAGCCGTGCCGGCCCCGGCCGGCGAGATGGACGTCGTGCTCGGCGCGGGCTGGCCGGGCGTGATGCTGCATGAGGCGGTCGGGCACGGGCTGGAAGGCGATTTTAATCGCAAGAAGACCTCCGCCTTCGCCGGGCTGATGGGCCAGCAGGTCGCGGCCAAGGGCGTCACCGTGGTCGACGACGGCACCATGCAGGCGCGGCGTGGCTCGCTCTCGATCGACGACGAGGGCACGCCGACCAACCGCACCGTGCTGATCGAGGATGGCATCCTGGTCGGCTACATGCAGGATCGCCAGAACGCGCGGCTGATGGGCATGAAGCCGACCGGCAACGGACGGCGCGAATCGCATGCCCACGTGCCGATGCCGCGCATGACCAATACCTACATGCTCGCCGGCGATAAGCCGCGCGATGAGATCATCGCGTCGGTGAAGAACGGGCTTTTTGCCGTCAACTTCGGCGGCGGACAGGTCGACATCACCTCGGGCAAATACGTGTTCCAGTGCACCGAGGCCTATAAGATCGAGAACGGCAAGGTGACCGCGCCGGTGAAGGGCGCCATGCTGATCGGCAACGGGCCGACCGACTTGCACCGCATCACCATGGTCGGCAACGACTTCGCGCTCGATCCCGGCATCGGCACCTGCGGCAAGAACGGCCAGGGCGTGCCGGTCGGCGTCGGCCAGCCGTCGCTGCGCATGGACAAGATCACCGTGGGTGGGACCGCGTCATGACCAGCACACCGCAAAACGGCACCGCGCGCAAACAGTCCGGCGTACAGGGCTGGGCCAAGAGCATCATCGACATTGTCGTGATCGTACTGCTGGTGCTGGTGGCCAAGACCGCCATCGCCGAGCCGTTCTATGTGCCGTCGGGCTCGATGGAGCCTACTTTGCTGATCGGCGACGAGCTCTTGGCCAACAAGTTTGCTTATGGCTACAGCACGGCTTCGCTGCCTTCGTTCCTGGTGCTGCCGGACACCGGGCGCGTCTTTGGCGCGCAACCGAAGCGCGGCGACGTGGTGGTGTTCCGCTGGCCGGGCAATCGCAGCCAGGTCTGGGTCAAGCGCGTGATCGGCCTGCCGGGCGACCGCATCGCGCTCAAGGACGGCCGCGTCATCATCAATGGCGAGCCGGTCGGGCTTCGGCCGGACGGCACCGGCGCCGCTGAAAATGAGGACGGCAGCCAGGCGCGCGCGGCGCGCTATATCGAGACGCTGCCGGGCGGGCGCGAACACGTCATCTTCAAGCTCAGCAATTTCGATCCGCTCGATAATATTCCGGAAACCGTGGTGCCGCCGGGCAATCTCTTCGTCATGGGCGACAACCGCGACAATTCGGCCGATAGCCGGGTGCCCGTGCGCGCCGGCGGCGTCGGCCTGTTGCCGGAATCCGACCTGGTCGGGCGGGTGGACGCTATCGTCGGCTCCTGGGACTTGGGCCTGAAGGATCAGCCGATCTGGACCTGGCCCTCGGGCCTGCGCCTCTCGCGCTTCTTCAGCGCGGTGCATTAAAAAAGCGCGAGGGCTATCGCACCACGCCGGAGATGCAGCACGGCTTGTGGCGCGGGCGCGTGATGCGGGACTTGAGGAAACAGCGAGCGGCCGCCCCCGCATAGCCGGGCCGTATATAGGTCCAGGCACGGCAATGGCCGTCGGCATCGCAAGCCGCCTTGCAGGGCGCGCCGGTCGGATCGGCCGCCACTTCGAGATTGCGAAAATCACCGCCGTAACGATCAATCGAATATTCGACCGGGCCCCGGCGCGGCTCGACCACGCCGGCGCCGCGCACGCCCGACACGCAGCAATTGTCTTCCGCCCGCCGTGTCACCTTGTTCTTGAGCCGGCAGGTCGCCTGCGGCGCTTGCGTGAACGGGTACGAGAAGCTCCAGGCGCGGCAGCGCGCATCGCGCTCGCAACGCGCCGCGCAAACAGCGGGATCGCCGTTCCTGACCTCGAATTTCAGGTAATCGCCGCCCGGGCGGTCGAAGCCGCTCTGCGCCCGCGCGAGGCCGGCGAGCGCCAGCACCATGACGGCGAGCGCTCCCCCGAGAATGACCAGAACCCGCATGCGCGCCTGCTCGCCGTTGGCCGTCAAGTATTGGCCATCAAGTATTGGCCGTCACGTAACGTCGGTGCCCCGAAAGCGATGTTAGCCTAACCGCCAGCGATTGTGCAGGTGCCGCATGACATCGGCCGCGTCCCGAGCCATTATGCCGCCGCTTGACGGGAGGATAACGTGCCGGGACCCCTGCCCCCAAGCCGTGACGCCCAAGCCATTCGGCCCAGCGCGTGTCACGGCCTTGTCATTTATTGCGCCTGCCCATGACGCTCACCGACGTCATCATGCGCGCGCGCAAGCGCATGCCGGCGCGTATCGCGGCCATGAGCCGTTACGATCTGGCGGTGTGGGCGCTGCTGGCGACGCTGATTGTGCTCGTCTGCGCGACTTACAGTTCCTACGCCATCTCCAATGACGAGGAGGTGCAGCAGCGCTACGGCGAATTGATCGTCGCCTATTACACCAGCGGCTTCACCGACCGCTCGTTGTTTCACTTCGTCAATCTTTATCTCTACGGCGGGCTGTTCGACATCGTCGCGGTGTTGACCGAACGCGCGTTGCCTTTCGTCGACCCCTATACGGTCCGCCACTTGCTGTCCGCCTTCTTCGGCATTGCCGGCATCGGCGCCGCCTGTGCGAGCGCGCGGCTCGTTGCCGGTCCGCGCGCGGGCGCGATCGCGGCCTTCGCCCTGGCGGTGTGTGGGCCGTGGTACGGCGCGATGTTCAACCACACCAAGGACATTCCGTTCGCGGCGGCGATGATGGGCGCTACCTATTTCCTGCTGCGCGCCGCGCGCGACCTGCCGCACCCGCGCCGGCTCGATGTGATCGGCTTCGGGCTCACGCTTGGCGCCGCGCTCGGACTTCGCGTGCTCGCGCTCCTGCTGATCGGCTATGTCGCGGCGGCCCTCCTGATGCGGCTGCCGAGCCGCTCCGACGCGTCGCCGCGCGAGCGCTTGCGCTTCTTCGCCGAGTCAATCCTGGCTTTCGTGCCGGCCTTTGTCATCGGCTATATCGTTATGATCGCGGCCTGGCCGTGGTCGGCGCTGGCGCCGCTCAATCCGCTGCGCGGGCTGATCGATTTCGGACATTTCCACTATCAGATCCGCACCCTGCTCGACGGCCACGTCTACACCATGGCCGACGTGCCGCGCTGGTATGTGCCGGCCTATCTCGCGATCAAACTTCCGCTCGTCATGCTGATCGGTGCGGCGCTCGCGTTTGTCTTTGTGCTGCCATCCGCGCGCGCCGCATGGCGCTCGGCGAGGCAGCGTTCGGAAACCGCGCTGATTGCACTGATCGCCGGCTTTCCGGTGCTGTGCGAGGTGATCGACAAGGGTCCGGCCTTCACCGGCATGCGCCATTTCCTGTTCGTGGTGCCGGCCTTCGCGGTGCTCGCCGGCATCGGGCTCGACTTTGTGCTGGCGCGCTTTGAAGCACGGCGCAACTGGTTCGCCTTCGGCGGCTTGAGCGCGGCGATCGTGTCGGTGCTGGCGTGGAACGCGGTGCTGCTCGTCGAGCTGCACCCTTACGAGTACCTGTTCTACAATTCGCTGGTGGGCGGGCTTGAAGGCGCGTCCGGGCGCTATGTGACCGACTACTGGGTCAACATCATGCCGGAGGCGGTCGACGAGTTGGAAGACTACGTCGCGCGGCTCGATGAGACCGCCGGCGGCGGCCTGCCGCGCTACAAGGTCGCGGTGTGCGGCGAAAAATTGCCGTTCGAGAAGAAAGCCAATTCGCGCCTGCAATGGACCTCCGACTGGAGCAAGGCCGACTTCTTCATCGCGCCCACGCACATGAACTGCGATCGGGTGCTTGCGGGCGTGGAAATCGCCACCATCAAGCGGCTCGGCGCGCGCATCGGCGTGGTCAAGGATCGCCGCGCGCTGGTGCGCGCGCAGATCGCCGGCCGGCAATAATCATTTAAAAAAAACGCCCGCCGGAGGGGCCGGCGGGCGCTGGATCCGGTCGCGAGAGGGGATATTCGCTTGCCCCGGATCGGCGGCCGATGAGAGGGGTCGGCCGATTCGAATGTTCGTCACACCGTGTGGCGCGCCGGGCGATCGGTGCGCGGCCGGTGGAAACCGGAGCGGCTGACCGCTTCGCTCGCGGCGATATCGGCGCGCATCAGCGCCTGGTTCCAGCGCCGCTCGATGGCCCGCTCATGCAGGAGCGCGGTGGGGTCTTCCCAGAACGGTTCGGAAAAGGCGTCGCGCAGATCGGAGCGCGTGATGCCGATGTCGGCCAGCATGTGGCCTTCCAGGCCAGCCAGCATCGCGGCCTCGCGGCGATGGCGGCGCGCGCGCGCAATCTGCTTGAACCAATAGGTGACCAGCGACAGACCGGCGACGAAGGCACGCGCCAGCGTGCCGCCGGCAACGGGTAGAACGGGATAATTGGCGCTCATGTCAGTCTCCCTGCGGTTCGCGGTTGCGTGGCTATTGGCCTCGAAACCCGGCTCCTGAACCACCCGAAAGCACCACCCGATTCCGAAAGGGCGGCGACGGGAGCGGCATGTAGCGCCAAGGCCATTGATTAGTGAAACGAATGTTTTTAATCTCACCCATCGGAATGGATGATGTCTCCATCCCTGCGGCGCCGGCGCCTACCGCCACCCAGGCCGGAATTCGTAAGCCCACGGCGGGGTTAGACAGACCATTCGTCCGCCGGGCCGGGCACCCGCTCGCCGCCGGACGAGGCGACCCATGACGAGACAGAGAGGCTGCCATGACTGCGCTGCTCGACGTCGACCAACTGCGCACCTTCATCGCCATTGCCGAGACCGGCAGCTTCACCAAGGCGGCTGAGGTGGTGAACAAGACCCAATCCGCAGTGTCGATGCAGATGAAACGGCTGGAGGAACGGCTCGAGCGGCCGATCTTCGCGCGTGACGGGCGCGCCTCCAAGCTGACCGAGGACGGCCAGCGCCTGCTCGATTACGCCCGCCGCATCGTGAAGCTGAATGTCGAGACGCTCGCTGCTTTCTCCGATGCGGAGCTATCCGGCCGCGTGCGGCTGGGCGTGCCGGACGATTATGCCGATCGTTATCTGCCCGAGATCATGGCGCGCTTCTCGCGCGTTTATCCGGCGGTGGAATTGACCGTGATCTGCGAGCCGTCGGTCGATCTGCTTGAACGCATCGACGCCAATGAGATCGACCTCGCCATCGTAACCAACTGCGAGACCAAGCGCGCCGCGGAAAACTTCCGGCGCGAGCGGCTGTTGTGGGTGACCTCGAACCGCCATTCGACCCATATGGAAGAGCGCATCCCGCTCGCGCTCGGACGACCGACCTGTTCGTGGCGGCGCTCGGCGATCGAACGCATGGAGGCGATGGCGCGGCCCTATCGCGTGCTCTATTCGAGCTCGAACGCCGGCGCGGTGGCGGCCGCGGTGCTGTCCGGGCTCGCGGTATCGGTGTTGCCGGAATCGGGGCTGCGGCCGGGCATGCGCGTCCTATCGGCGGCCGACGGCTTTCCGGAATTGCCGAGCTGCCGCATCGGACTGGTGCGCAACGCGCACGAGACGTCCGCACTCGCGGATGCGCTGGCCGAGCACATTGTCTCCTCGCTCGACAACCTCTCGGAAGCGCAGGCGGCCGAATAGATCGCCATCGCGATCTGTCGCAAGAAGACGGGGCCGATCTAAAGGTCCGGCAGGACGGCGCCGGGTTGCGGCGCGCTGTCGCGCAGCTTTTCCCGAAACTCGGCCATGAACAATTCGATCAATCTTTCGGAATCCGTGCCGGCCTGCTTATGGAGGCGCGGCGTGGCGATCTTTGCGTCCGGTTGGCCGATCGCGGCAAAAAACTTGCGCAATGTTCCATCGTAATCCCGCTCAAGGTCTTCATACGCCAGCGAATAGTAATTCAATTTGTTGGCGCGAAAAAAATTCATCCAATGTGCGCGATGGCGCTGGACGGCGGCCAGCAACTTGGCAATCTGGATGAAGCGGTACTCGGTTTGCGTGGACGTCACGTCGCCGCGCTCACTCAGTTCGCGCCAGCGACCCGTTTCACCGGCAACATGCAAAGACACGGCCTGCCGCAACTGGTCCTGCCGCGTCAGAAAAACAAACCGCGGATTGGGGATTGCTTCCAGCAAGACCGCGAAAATACGACGATACATGTCGTCCGGCATCGCCACATTCGTCGTCGCGGGAAGACCTTCGAGGCCGCGCTCGCGCGCGAAGTCCATCACGTCGCGCCAAAAGAGCTTGATCGAGAATATGCCGCTCGGACTCGTGCGATGGCGATGGAGCGCCGCAATGAATTCGTTCGGTTCGGCCTGCTGCCATCGCTTGGCGAACAGCGGCCGAAATCCGGGATGAAAATACTCGAGCGGACAGCCCAGGCTCTCCGCGAAATAGATCGCTTCACCCAACAGCGTGCTGCCCGACCGCTGCAATGTACAAATGACGATGGACTGCGTCGGCGGCTCCCGCCGGACTGGAAAATCGGCCAATGCACCGACCAGATCGTAGACGGCGCGCGGCTCTTCCATGAGACTGCCTTTCCGGTCGCCCGAAGCGCCTAAAACGTATTCCCGCCCTCGACCCAGGAAATGAACTGGCCGACATGCACCGCGCGATCCAATGCGAGGTGGTACTCGTCGTGCCGCTGCCGCGCTGCCGCCAGGGTTTCGGGCCACGACGAATATAGTCGCTTGAGTCGCGGAACGTCGATCAGCCGGCAGGCGAGCGGTGACGATTCGATGCGAGAAATGCTGTCCGCCAGGCTCGGCTTTAATTCATTGAGCGATTCGAACCAGTTCGGCACTTGCATGCCGCGGCGCTTCTCATTCAGAATTTCAGCGGGAAGCCGGTCCATCAGCACCCGCCGTGCGAACGAGCGGGCGACGCCGTTGCGGCGATACATCGTTTCCGGAACCGTGAGACAGAACTCCAGCAATTCGCGATCGGCATGCGGATCGCGAAACTCGTAGCCCTTCGACAGCACGCGCGCTGCCAGCAAGTCGCGCCCGGTTTGATTGAGATCGAACATGCGGCGCGAGCGCTCTTCCACAGAATCGTAGGCGGTCCGGTACCACGGGTCGAAACCGTTCTCGCGCCAGCGGCGCGGCAGATCGAACTCGGCAATGGCCTGCGGGTTCAGCAGGCTGAACCTGCTGACATCGTCGGGGTCTCGTCCGCGCAACCGGCCATAAAGCCTGTGAGCGGCGCGCGGCGCCATCCGGCCTAAGACTTCGGTCGCAAGGATGCGCCACACCGGCTGTCGTGTCGTCCGCGCGAGCGCGCGCGCCTCCCGCAGCAGTTCGCCGAAGCGCCGCCGCCGCGCGAGCCAGGCGAGAGCATCGTCGCCCGTCCACGAGAGGCCGACATTGCCGCGCATACCTGCGAGCACGATTCTGTGGCCGTCCTTCACGATGGCATCGTCGATGAAGTCGAACCAGGCGCGACCGACCGGGCTTCGGACCGGGCCGCCGACATTCAAGAAATGATGGACCGGATTCCGGTGAAACGGATGCGCGCCTTGCGGCGTCACGAAGTGCACATCGAGCGACGGGTACATGCGCGCGAGCGCTTCCACCAAAGGGCGCTCATCGAGGAAAGGCTGCCCCGTCCGGTCCCGCGCATAACCTTCGGCGGGCAGTCCCGTGTAGCTTGCCACGTCCGCGTGGCCGAGACGGATCGCGGTGGCCGCGACGGCGGTCGAATCCAGGCCGCCGCTCATCTGAACCGCGACGCGCGGGGTGTCCCGTATCGCGCGCGCCACCGCGCGATCGAACAGCGCACGCGCCCGATCGACCAACGCGTCTTCGCTTGCGGTGGGCGCGCGCGGATCGACGGTGGGCTGCCAGTAAGCCCGGATGTCGACGCTGTCGCGCGTGATCGTGACGCAGTGGCGAGCGGGCACGCGCGCAATGCCGCTGTAGACCGTCCGTTCCTTCTCGCGAAAATCGAATGCGAGAAAGCTCGCCAGCGCAGCCTCATCGAGGCTTCTTGGAACGAGCGGGAGGGCAAGCAGGTCGGGCAGGAACGAGGAAAAGGCGACGAAATCCCTGCCCTTGTAATAGAAAAGGGAGCGATTTCCGAGGCAGTCGCGCGCCAGCACGAGTTTGCCGGTCGCCTCGTTCCAATGCGCGAAAGCGAATGCGCCGAGCAGCGATGCAATCCCGCGCTCGCTCTTGCGTTCAAAAATGCTCAGAATACTGGCTTCATCGCTGGCCGATTTGGCCAGCCCCGCGGCCGCGGCAATGTCGCTTTGATTGTCGAGACGCGCGTCCGCTGCAAAAAGCACCCGCCCATCGGGAACGGCGTCGAACGCGCCCTGCGCGAACAAGGCGCGGGCCGTTCGGCGAATCTGCGGCTGTCCCCCGCACCGCTTGGCGATGGCAACCCTGAACGAATGCTCGAGGCCCGGATCTTGCGGCAGACCGGCCCAACTTACGAGTCCAACGAATGGATTCATTGCAGTCGAAGCTGGCAAGCGCCGGTAAAATTACTCCGGGCGGCCGGCCCGATCAGGAAGGAAAATGGTACGCGTTATTGGTCACCGAGCCGTCACAAAGCGCCCCGACCGACAGTTCCGCGCGCGACATCGCGCTGACGATCAGCTTTGGCGTACGCCACGGCTTGCGCTCGATCAACTCATGGTTGTCTGATTGGTTTTTGCCGTCTTTGCGAATGCTAGGCAACATTCACGGCCCCTTCCGATTCCAATAGTTCCATTTAAACCTGTAGTCGACCGCGCGTTAATTTTCAAGCCGCGACCGCGCGCCAATTCGCCTGGGGAAGCATCTCTCCGTCCTGTGCGAGATCGCCGGGACATTAGACGTTTCGAATAAGAAACGCCCCTCTTCAAACGGCCACGGCCGACGACGGCAGGCTACCGCCGCAGCACCAGCACATTACCGGTGAGCACGCAGGCAAGCCCGAGCGCCGAAATGAGGCTCCAGCGATAGTTCTCGGCGAAGGTCGAGACCACGAGCGCGATCACCGGATACATCACGGTCGCATAGCCGGTGCGCGCGGCGCCGATGCGGCCGAGCAGCGTGAAATAGACGCCAAAGGCGAGCACCGAGCCGATGACCGACAGGTACAACAGTCCGCCGATGTAGGTTGCGCTCCATTCCAGCGTGAAAGTCTGGCCGCGCGCGAGCGCGAATAGCGTCATGAAGCTGGCGCCGTAGCACATGCTCCAGCCGGTGGAAGCGAAAATCGGCAGCTTCTTACGCTGCGCTGCGAAGGACAGCATGTTGCCGATGCAGAACGATAGCGTGCCGCCCAAGCTGAGACCGAGCCCGATCAGCGCCGCCGCGTCGACTTTCATGCCGCCGAGCTCGGGATAGAACATCGCCGCCACGCCGGCAGCGCCGAGCGCGCCGCCCACAAGCACGCGCCGCTCGATGCGGATGCCGAAGGCGATGGCGCCGAGCACGACATTGCCGATCGAGGCGAGCGAGAACACGATTGACAGCAGGCCGGAGGCGACGTGCAGGGATGCGTAATAGAACAGCGCGAAATTAGTCGAGAAAATCGCCGCGCCCAGGCCGACGAAATAGCGGTGGTCGGCAAGCGGGAACCACATGCGCTCGCCGCGCGCGAGCGCGAGCAGGAACATCAGCGGTGCTGCGATGACGAAGCGCCAGACCACCGAGACTTCCGGCGCCACCTGGCCGACCTGGTAATGCATGGCGATCCAGGATAGGCCCCAGACCACCACCGAAATGGCGTAGAGCACATAGTCGAGCGGCGCGAAGGTCGTCCGCGCAGACGGCGTGCCTTGCGTCATGTTGCGAGATCCGCCGCCGTCGCACCGAGCACGCGCAGCAAGTCGGCCGGCGCCAGCTCGACCTGCAAGCCTCGCCGCCCGCCATTGCAGACCACGCGCGGGAAGGCGAGCGCGGACCCATCGACGAACACGCGCACGCGCTTCTTCTGCCCGAACGGCGAGATGCCGCCGACGTGATAGCCGGTGAGCCGCTCGGCCTCGGCGGCGCCCAGCATGGCCGCGCTTTTCGCGCCGGCGGCGGATGCGAGCTTCTTCAGGTTCACCTCGCGATCGGAGGGCGCCAGCACGCAAACGATCTCCTTGTCGGCGCGCGCCATCAGGGTCTTGAGCAGCCGTGCCGGCTCGATGCCGAGCGCTTCCGCCGCCTGCATGCCGATGCGCGCCGCATTGGGATCGTAGTCGTATTCATGCAAATCGAACGCGACGCCGGCCTTTTGCAGCGCGACCGTTGCGGGGGTGGATTTGGCCATGACAACACGTATCGCGCCTGCGCGCGACCTCTGTCGGCCTCATGGTGAGGAGCGGCCGAAGGCCGCGTCTCGAACCATGGGGCCGCCCCATCCTTCGAGACGCAGCGCTCACGCGCTGCTCCTCAGGATGAGGCGGAATCAATACGCATATTCCTCGAAAATCGGCTCGACCGAGCCGTTCCACTTACCGTGGAATTTCGCCAGCAGTTCTTCCGCGGGCGTGATGCCGGCCGCAATCGATTCCTCGAGCGGGCGCAGATAGCGTGTCTCGTCGCGGCCGTTGCGATCGAGCCGCTGCCGGCGCGCCAATCCGCGCGCGGCCAGCCGCAGCGTTTCCTGCGCCAGCGTGAACACGTTGCGGCCGCGGATCTCGGCCTTGAAGCCGAGCTTGGGCACATCGTCGCGCAGCTTCTGACGCTCTTCCGCGCTCCAGCCCTTCACCATGTCCCAACAGGCCGTGAGCACGTCCTCGTCGTACAATAGCCCGACCCAATAGGCCGCGAGCGAAGGCAGCCGCCGCCAGGGCCCGGCGTCTTCGCCACGCATCTCCAGATAACGCTTAAGCCGCACCTCCGGGAAGATCGTCGAAAGATGATTGGCCCAATCTGAAATCGTCGGCCGCTCGCCCGGCATGACATCGAGCTTGCCCGCGAAGAAATCGCGGAACGATTTGCCGGAGACATCGATGTAGCTGTCGCCGCGCTTGATGAAATACATCGGCACGTCGAGCGCGTAATCGACCCAGCGTTCGAAGCCCATGCCGGGCTCGAAAGCCCAGGGCAGCATGCCGGCGCGCTGGTTGTCGGTGTCGGTCCAGATCTGCGAGCGCATCGACAGGAAGCCGTTCGGCTTGCCTTCGGT
>DASZQT010000093.1:0-9577 GCA_035549515.1 Pseudolabrys sp.
GCGCATTCCCATTCCGGCAGCGGTGGGCGCTGTTCAGGCGGGCCCATATAGGTCCACAAGACGCCGCCGCGCTCGACCAGCGGATAGGACTTGAGCTTGATCTTGGCGCAGAAGCCGCTCTCGGTCGGTTCCGACGGAACGTCGATGCACTGGCCGGTGTGATCGTATTTCCAGCCGTGATAGGGGCAGCGCAGCCCGCCTTCCTCGTTGCGGCCGAACCAGAGCGACACGCCGCGATGGGCGCAGAACTCGTCCATCAGGCCGAGCCGGCCCTCGCTGTCGCGGAACGCGATCAGCCGTTCGGACAGGAGCTTCACGCGCACCGGCGGGCAATCGTTGTCCGGGAGTTCCTCCGCGAGCAGCGCCGGGATCCAGTAGCTGCGGAACAGCCGGCCGCCCGGCGTGCCCGGTCCGGTCTGGGTCAGAAGCTCGTTCTGTTCGCGTTTGAGCATGCTCGCACTCCCTGAGGCATTCTTCTTATTCAACGCGCGGTCCCAATTCGCGGCTGTCATCACCGGGCGTGACCCGGTGATCCCGCTTAGGAGAGCACGGTGCCGATCTAAGCGGGATGGCCGAGACGGTTGACCGGGCCGCGCGCCTATGGTTGTGAACCCGCGTCCCGCCATCCATCATATCGCCAACGAACCTTCACGCAATGACCAGCCAGCCGGTTTCGACCACCCGGGTTCTATTGTGCCGCACTGAGGCGGTCGCGCCCGGCTCTGCGCTGAAGGTCGAGCATGGCGAGCTTGCGCTCGCGGTCTACAATGTGGACGGCGAATTCTTCGTCACCGACGACGCCTGCACGCACGGGCCGGGCTCGCTCGCGGAGGGCGAACTCTACGGCGACGTGATCGAGTGCAATTTTCACGGCGGGCAATTCAACGTGCGCACCGGCGAGGTGGTCGCCCCGCCGTGCATGGTGCCGGTGAAGACGTATCGCGCGGTTGTCGAGGACGGGCAGGTTTTTATCGAGGTGTGAACGGCTTTCGCGTGGGCAGGCTGAACATCCTCTGTCCGTCATCCTGAGGTGCGAGCGAAGCGAGCCTCGAAGGATGATGGCCACGCACGGGCCGTCGCCCTTCGAGGGCCGCGCAACGCGCGGCCACCTCAGGGTGACGGAGAGAGGCCGCGCCCCGCTTTCGCCAGCCGCGTCACCGCCTCGATCATCGCGGTGGGGTCGGCGATGCCTTTGCCGACGATATCGTGGCCGCTGCCATGCGCCACCGACGAGAACAGGATCGGGCTGCCGATGGCGAGTCCGGCCGTCGCATTGCGCGCGAGCAGCTTCGCGGTGATGTGGCCCTGGTCGTGCAGCATGACCACGAAGGCATCGACGCCTTTTTTGTGGAACATGGTGTCGGCGCCGAACGGTCCGGCGACGCGAATGCCTTGCGCGGCGGCATCGTCGATGGCCGGCTTGATGATCTCGATTTCTTCGCGGCCGAACAGGCCGTTTTCGCCGGCATGCGGATTGAGCCCGCCGACATGGATCACCGGCTCGGCGACGCCCAGGCGCTTGAGCGTGCGCTCGGCGGTGGCGATGACATGGCCGACGCGCTCACGCGTGATCATCTCGACCGCCGCGCGCACGCCGACATGCAGCGTGCAATGCACGATTTTCACGTCACCAAAACAGAGCATCAGATAGACATCGTGCGGCGTCAGCCCGGTCTCGCGCGCGACGAACGAGGGATAACCGTCGAATTCGATGCCGGCCTGCGCGATCGACGTCTGATTCTGCGGCGCGGCCACCACGGCGTCGGCCTCACCGGAAAGCGCCGCCTTGATCGCCATGCTGGCCGCGGCGAGCGAAGCGCGCCCGCTCGCCGCGCTGTTGCCGCCGAAGCCGATGTCGGCCGCTTCAGCCGTGGGGCAGGCGAGCAGCAAGAGGCCGTCGTCGGGTGACGCGCCCGTATCGATGCGGTTCATCACCGCGATCTCGGCGTGGATGCCGCAGGCGCGCGCGTGCCTGGCAATGATGCCGGGATCGCCCACCAGCACCGGCCGGCAGAGCGCGCGCACGTTCGCATCGAGCGCCGCCTTCATCGCGATCTCGGGTCCGATGCCGGCCGGATCGCCGGTGGCAATCGCAACGATCGGGCGGTCGGCGGAAGCCATGAATGTCTCGAAGCAATATGTGTGAGGTTCTTGCGATCATATACCAGAGGCACCGACTTTCCACTCGTCATGCCCGGCCTTGCGCCGGGCATCCACGTCTTGAAGCGCGATCGCGAAGTGAGACGTGGAAGGCCGGGACAAGCCCGGCCATGATGGGGTGGTGATGCATAGCCACGGGCGGCGCGATTTTAGGTCGCGATGGCCTGCACGGTCCAGGCCACCAGATCGCTCGCCGCCTTGGTGAAGGCATCGTTGAGCGCCTTGACCGCATCGACCGCGTCGGTGCCCTTCGCCGGCACCGATGCCTTGAACAGGCGCGCGTCGGCGACGCCGCCCTTGTCGCTGATGATGCGGGCGGTGAATTCGACCACCGCGGTGGGCGAGGGATCGGTGACGATCTGGAAGCTGCGGATGCCGATCTCCAGCCGATATTCGGCGTTGAGCTGATCGTAAGGCCGGCTCACCTCGCGCAACTGCTTGGCGTTTTCGAAACTCTGCAGGATCTTGGCCTGCATCAGCTTGGGCAGATTGTCGGCCCATTGCCCGCCTTCGACATTGGTGTAGGTGCCGTCGGCGCCGCGGATCAGGATCTTCTGGGTGTCGAACACGATGGTGGCCGACGGATCGGGCACCACCAGCGGGCCGGGCAGGGTCTTGTCGAAGGTGGGAAAGCTGGTGGCGGCCGCCAGATCATAGGTCGCCGGCCCTTGCTTGGGCGCGCCGCCGCCGGTGAGCTTTTCCAGCCCGCCGATCAGGCCCTCGATCTTGTCCGAATTTTTCCCCAGCATATCGGCGAAGGTGCTGAAGCCGGTGATCGCGGTGTGCAGCGGCTTGGAATTGTCGGCGATCAGCGTGTCGATGTTCTTGAGCGTTTCGCGCGCCGACTCGGTCAGGTTCTTGCCGACATCCTCGCCCGCCACCAGCACCGGCGGATGACCGTTTTGCGGCGTCAGACGCGGCGCATCGCTCGCGCCGCCCTTGAGCGCAATGGCGGGTGCGCCGGTCAGGCCCTGGAAGGTGATGTCGATCGTGGTGTCGGCGCGCACCGGCGTTGCCGGGTCGACGGCGATCATCATGGTCACGCGTCGCGGTTCGGCCGGATCGAGCCTGATCTCGGTGA
Source organism: Pseudolabrys sp. (assembly GCA_035549515.1). GTDB lineage: Bacteria > Pseudomonadota > Alphaproteobacteria > Rhizobiales > Xanthobacteraceae > Pseudolabrys. The sequence goes on from DASZQT010000093.1 coordinate 3,242, forward strand.
CGGCGCCGACCTTGACGCCATTGAACAGCACGCTGGCGCCGGGCAGCAGTCCCGCCACCGGCTGATTGAAGCGCAACTCATAGGTCGCCTGCTGGCCCAGGCCGCCGATACTCTTCACCCAGTAGACGAAGCCGAACATCCCGAAGATGACGGCCAGGGTGAAGACGCCGATCAGCACGTAACGCGCGCGAGTCTCCATGATGTCGATCCCGTGAGACCCTTACAGTCGGTCATCCGCGCGCCGCGGTCAATTCCGCCGCAGAACGATCGATGCGCTCGTCGTTTGGCCACCGCCCTGCGAATTGAGGGTGACGGACTGCCGGCGCCCGCGCGTCACCATCGCCAGATTGGCGGCAAAGCCTGAGCTTTCGGCGTGAACCTGCAGGCTGTCGCCGCGCGCGCGACCGATCGCGGAGCCGCCGATATTGCGGCTGCGCTCGCTCCAGCGTCCGGTTACCGTGTTGCTGCCATCGGCCTGGAATTGTCCGACTAGATCGAAATTGTAGGTGTCGCTGGTGCAGCGCAAATTCAGATCGACTTCATGTCCGGTGCTGCCGCGCGTGCGGTAATTGGCCGCGCAACGGATGCGCTCGGTCGAGCCGTTGCTCTGTCGAATCGTCCCGGTGCCGGACCATGTGCCGCTAAAGTCATGGAACGGGCCGGAGGCCGCCATCGCCGGCGCGAGCGCGGCGCTCAGGAAACAGGCGGCGACGACAGAGCAGAATACCGCACGGCGCCGAATTTGCGGAGTAGTGCATGCAAGACGGGTCAAATCACGGTCTCCTGTGTTGGGAGAGACAAAAACGCCATCGCCTGCCGCTATAAGTCCCCAATGGTCTACTATGGTTCCATGGCGCCCGCGACCCAAAGTAATCCACAGGGCGGCCGGCCCGATTCGGAGAGATTCGTTCTCCCACCGCGATATTTCAGAAAAATGTCACGCCCGCTCATGCCGCGCCGCATTCGGGATACGTAGGCGACCCGATCCGGCGCTTCACGCGCCTTGCGGGCGATAGCGCTTCACCGCCTCGGGATGGGTCGAATCCTGGCCCATATAGATACCGCGCTCCCAGGTCCGCTTGAGCGGGTCCGCGACCTTCAGGCTCATGCGGCCGATCTTCTGGATCTCGATCTCGACCGTCTCTCCGTCCTGCAGCGCGCCGAGGCCTTCGTGATTGGTGCCGCAGGCGATGAGGTCGCCCGACTTCAAGGTCATCACCGTGGTGGCGAATTCGACGAGTTCCGGCACCCGGTGTTCCATATCGTCGGTATTGTAATTGTGGCGAAGCTGGCCGTCGTTCCAGAAGCGCACGACCAAATCGTTCGGGTCCTCGATCTCATCGGCGGTGGTGATGCAGGGGCCGATCGGCGCGAAGGTGTCGAACGACTTGCCGAGCCAGCTCGTATAGGGCGAGGCGGGCCAGGTCTTGCGGCCCTGCTCGCGCGCGGAGACGTCGATCATGCCGGTGTAGCCAAACACCGCGCTGCGCCAGTCCTTCGCCTTCACCATCTTGGCCGGGCCCTTGATGACGATGGCGAGCTCGGCTTCGTGCATGAACATCCAGGGCACGGTGTATTCCGGCAGCATGATGGTGTCGCCCGGGCCGACCACGGCGTCCGGATTCTTCATGAACATGTTGAGCGGGCGCGCCTCGCGCTGAGCATGCTCCCAGTAATTGGCGATGCAGGCGAGAATTTTGCCCGGACGCGGCAGCGGTGGCTTCAATTGGATTTGCGCGAGCGGCAGCGCTTCGCCGTCGCGCGCGAGCTTGTCGAGCGCCGGGCGCAGGCCCTCGAATCCATCAATGATGGCCTGCATGGTCAGTTGCGGCGTATAGGTTTTCGGCACCGCCGCCGAAATATCGACCACGCCGCGCTCGGTGATGAGGCCCGGGCGGATATCGCCATTTGGCGCCGATTGAAAAAGCACGAGTTTCACGAAGGTCCCTCCCGCAATAATTTGCACGACCGTTAGGAGGGGCATCGCGCGGCGAGATGAATTGCTCCGGCATGGTCGCGCCCATCGTCCGTTGATTCATCGCGGTCGCGTTGACACCCCATCGGAGCGGCCCTATTGGTTGGCCGACCGGCCGGTCAGTCAAGTTTTATTCGTGACGGCGCCCGCTCCCGAGCGAGCCGAGAAGCGCCGCCGGGAGGAAATTCATGGACGGGCGCCCGATCGCCAGCGGGCCGCGCGCGAATCATCGCTAAATCATCGTTTCGTCACGCTTAACAGTCCGCAGCGGGCGAATGCCTTTACCGAACCGATGAAGGCGCGCGCGGTGGTCGACCGGCGCCGGCCGCTCGTAGCAGGACAAACAAGAACGGCGTATCCGCCGCAAGCCGATCAGGGAGGACTTCATGCTCGACAAGGCGTCGTACCGTCCGCACGGGCTCGAGCCGATCGAGACCGCTTCGCGCGACGAGATCGCCGCGCTGCAGACCGAGCGGCTGAATTGGTCGCTGCGCCACGCCTACGACAATGTCGTGGCCTACCGGAAGAAGTTCGACGATGCCGGCGTGCATCCCGACGACTTCAAGCGTCTGGAAGACCTTGCCCGGTTTCCCTTCACCACCAAGCAGGACCTGCGCGACAACTATCCGTTCGGCATGTTCGCCGTGCCGCAGGACAGAATTGCGCGCATTCACGCTTCGTCCGGCACCACCGGCAAGCCGACCGTGGTCGGCTATACGCTCAGCGACATCGACACCTGGTCACAGGTGATGGCGCGCTCGATCCGCGCCTCCGGCGGCCGGCCCGGCATGAAGGTGCATGTATCCTATGGGTATGGCCTGTTCACCGGCGGCTTGGGCGCGCATTACGGCGCCGAGAAGTTCGGCTGCGCGGTGATCCCGGTCTCCGGCGGCATGACCGAGCGGCAGGTGCAGCTCATCGCCGATTTCAAGCCGGAAATCATCATGGTGACGCCGTCCTACATGCTGGCGATCCTCGACGAATTCCGCGCCAAGAACATCGACCCGCGCGAGTCGTCGCTCGAGATCGGCATTTTCGGCGCCGAGCCCTGGACCAATTCCATGCGCGCGGAAATCGAGCAGGCCTTCGACATGGACGCCATCGACATCTACGGCCTCTCGGAGGTGATGGGCCCGGGCGTCGCCAATGAATGCATCGAGAGCAAGGATGGGCTGCATGTCTGGGAGGATCATTTCTATCCGGAAGTGATCGATCCGGCGACCGGAGCGGTGCTGCCGGACGGCTCGCCCGGCGAACTGGTGTTCACCTCGCTCACCAAGGAAGCCATGCCGGTGATCCGCTATCGCACGCGCGATCTCTCGCGCCTCATGCCCGGCAGCGCACGCACCATGCGACGCATGGAGAAAGTCACCGGGCGCTCCGACGACATGATGATCGTGCGCGGCGTCAATGTGTTCCCGACCCAATTCGAGGAACAGTTGCTCCGCTGCGACGGATTGAGCCCGCATTTCTTCATCGAGCTTTATCGCGAGCAGCGCCTCGATGCGGTGCGGCTGCATGTCGAGGCGCGGCCCGATCATGCCGACGATGCCTCGCGCCAGGCTCAGGTCGCGTTGTTGAAGGCGCATATCCGCAACGTGGTCGGCATCGGCGTCGAAGTGGAGGTTGCCGATCCCGGCGGCATCGAGCGCTCGATGGGCAAGGCGCGGCGGATCGTCGACAAGCGGCCGAAGGATTGAGGCGGCCGATTTCGCGCAATCGGTCGTCCCGGCGCGCACCGCCCGAGGCGCTTACGCCTTCGGATAGCCCACCGACTGCGCGAAGGTAACGAACTGTCCGTAGCCGAGCTTCATGAGCTTGGCCAGGGCGTCAGTATTGACCGAGCCGCGGAACACGCAGGCGAGCCCCTCCGATGCGCAATAGAGATAGACGTTCTGCCCGATGAAGCAGGCGTCCGCCGAGGCATAGAGCATCTTGGCATCGGGCGTGATGCGAGGCATGCGCTCGCCATGCCCGACATAGACCAGGTTGAGTGGCGCCTCGCGCACAAAAGACTGTTCGCCGGTCTTGGCGCGAATGTCGTCATGCGAATGCCTGACCAACACATGGCGAACCGGATCGTAAAGCCACACGCCGTCGGCCATCGCGGCATAGATGTCGATCACCTGGATGTGCCGCCAATAGGGCGCGGTGCGGTCGCCCGAGGGCCGGTTGACGCCGTTCGCCGCCCACAGCAGGTCGGACAGCACTTCATGCGGCAGCGGCCGGTCGGCGAATTCGCGGGTCGAGCGCCGCAGCGCGAGCGCCTGCATCAGCGGCTTGCCGCCGTCCTTGCGTGCGGCGGGCAGCGCGATGGTATCGGCTGGCTGCGCGCCGGCGAGCGTGGGCGCGGCTGCGGCGAAGGCGGTGGAGACGAGGCCGGCATTGGCTTCGCGGCGGGTGAGCATGGCAACTCTCCTTTTATCCCTCCCCTGAAAGGGGAGGGTGGCGCCGCGGAGCGGCGCCGGGTGGGGTTTGCACTCGATCGAGAACAGTCCCCACCCGGCCGCTTCGCGGAGCTCGTCATCGGGCCGCGCTTCGCGCGGACCCGTTGGCTCGCGGCCACCCTCCCCCGCAAGCGGGGGAGGGATTAAAGAGGTGCCTTGCTTTACATTTTTCAGTGTTGACGGAAATCAATCGCCCTTCATTCCGGGACGCCGCGAAGCGGCGGGCCTGGAATCCAGGGTTGAGCGGACTGAGTGAATGGCTCTGAATTCCCGGTTCGTCCGCCTTCGCCGTTCCGGCTTCGTCGGACGCCCCGGAATGACGGGAATAAATTACCCCCACATGCGCTTGAGCTTGGCGCGCACGTCTACCGCGATACCGCTCGCGGCTTGCGGCGGTGACGACGGCTTCACCGCCGGCCACACGCGCGACTCGAAATGCTTGGTGAGCGCGCTCGGGATGAAGCGCGTGCGCGATGCGTAAACATGGCGGTCGCCGTTGCTGCGCTGGCCATGCACATAGAAGCGCTGCGGCACCATCAGATGCAGGTGATCCTTGGCGCGCGTCATCGCCACATACAAGAGCCGGCGCTCTTCCTCGATCTCCGGCGTCGAGCCGGTCGACAGATCGGACGGGATACAGCCATCCACCGTGTTGAGCACGAACACGTTAGTCCATTCCTGGCCCTTGGCGGAATGGATGGTGGAGAGGATGAGATAATCCTCGTCGAGCAAGGGCGTGCCCGACTCGTCGCTGGTGGCGTCGGGCGGATCGAGCGTCAACTCGGTGAGGAAGCGCTCACGGCTCGGATAGCTCGCCGCAATCTGCGTAAGCTGCGCGAGATCGGCCTGCCGCATGGCGGCGTCCTCGTGCAGGCGCTCCAGATGCGGCTCGTACCAGCGCACCGCGGCATCCAACTCGGCCGGCCAGCCCAGCGCATTGCGGCGCAGCGCGCCGATGGTCTGCTCGAACTCCGGCCAGTGCTCGGCGGCCGCCGCCGGCGGCTTGAACGCGGCGAGCGCGCCCGCGGCATCGCCGGTCTGTTCGATACTGTCGATCAGGCGCCCCGCCGTGCTCGGGCCCACGCCCGGCAGCAACTGCGCGACGCGAAAGCCGGCGACGCGGTCGCGCATGTTCTGCGCCCATCGCAGCAATGCGAGCACGTCCTTGATGTGCTTGGCGTCGAGGAACTTCAGCCCGCCGAACTTCACGAAAGGAATGTTGCGCCGGGTGAGCTCGATCTCGAGGGTCGCGCTATGATGCGAGGCGCGGAACAGCACAGCCTGCTGCTTGAGCGCGATGCCGGCCTCGCGGGTTTCCAGAATTTTCTCGACCACATAACCGGCCTGCGCCACGTCGTCGGCGACGCTCACCAGCGCGGGCCGCTCGGCCGAGGCGCGCTCCGACCACAGGTTCTTGCTGAAACGCTCGCTGGCCAATTCGATCACCGCATTGGCGGCTGTCAGGATCGGCTGCGTCGAGCGGTAATTGCGCGCGAGCGTGATCATCTCCGCCTTGGGCGAGAACTGCGCGGGGAAGTCGAGAATGTTGCGCACGGTGGCGGCGCGGAAGGAATAGATCGATTGCGCGTCGTCGCCGACCACGGTGAGCCCGCGCCCGCTCGGCTTCAGGCCGAGCAGAATGGAGGCCTGCAGCCGGTTGGTGTCCTGATATTCGTCGACCATGACATGGTCGAAGCGCGCCGCGATCTGTTCGGCGAGCGCGCCCTCCAGCATCATCTGCGCCCAATAGAGCAGCAGATCGTCGTAATCGAGCACGTTCTGCTTCTGCTTGGCCTCGACGTAAGCTGAAAACAGCGCGCGCAATTGGCCTTCCCATTCCACGCACCAGGGAAACCAGCGCGCCAGCACCTCGCCGAGCGGGGCTTCCGCATTCACCGCGCGCGAATAGATCGA
>DASZQT010000094.1:0-23274 GCA_035549515.1 Pseudolabrys sp.
GGCGGTGCCGCCCTGGACCTGATCGAGCTGGCGGAAGATCTCGGCCGCCTCCTGCGCGATCTTGTCGGCGATGTCGGTCAGCATGCGCGCGCCCTTTTCGGCGGTGGCGTGCTGCGGGCTGCCGAACCAGCCGGTCGCCGCGATGGTGCGGATGTCGGTCAGCACCGGCTGATAGCTGCGCGTGCGGCGCAGCTTGTCCCATTTGTGACCGTGCGTATGGTCGGAGGAATAATCGATGCGGTCGAGATGCACGAGCTCGGGCCGATAGGCGAGCACCGCCAGCGCCTCGATCTCGCCACCATGGGTCAAGCCGTTGCAGGTCTTGCCGTAAAGCTCTTCGGCGACGTAGCAGGCCTGCACGGTCAGCACGCACATGCCGTGGTCGCGGTGCAAAGATTCGGCGGCGATGGCGAGCGAGGGGATATTGCCCTCGTGCCAGTTGAGGATGACGAGCCGCTTGGCGCCGTGGATGGCGGTGGAGACGCAGGTCTCCGTCACCACGCGCATATAAGTGTCGGGCGAGAAGGTGATGGTCCCTTCGAACGGCATGTGCATCGGCGTGACGCCGAACGGCGTCGCCGGCAGCACCAGCCCGTCCATGCGCTCGGCTACCGCCGCCGAAATGACATTGGCGGCGAAGGTGTCGGTGCCGGTCGGCAGATGCGGCCCGTGCTGCTCGACGCTGCCGGCCGGCAGCAGCACCAGCGGATTGCGCTTGAACTGCGCGGCAATCTCCGGCTGGGTCAGTTCGATGAAATAGCGGCTCGGCAGCATAAGCGTCCCTTTCACGCGGCATTTCGCCGGTTATTCTATTCGATCCTCGTTCGCGTCGCTCGCGAAATTCAAACTCATGCAGTAACGGGCGTTTTTTCGAGCACATGCCGGTGCGACCCGCGCCCGAGCGACAGCTCGGGATACTGATCGGACAGCCGGCTGCCGCGATAGAAGGCCGTCGCATAGGCCGGCCGCGCCTGGATGCGCGCGAGCCACTCGGCCACCCGCGGGTATTTCTCTTCCCACAGATATTCCAGGCCGAGATCCTCGACCCGGTCGATCAGCGGCGCCACCGCCATGTCGGCCAGCCCATAGTCGGTGCCCATCAGCCATGGGCCACCGTTCTCGGCAAACATCCAGTCCATGCGCGCGGCCGTGTTGCGCAGCGCCTGATAGGCTTCCGCCATCTCGTCGGCGGCGAAGCCGGTCATGCGGTCCATCTTCTTGTAGAAGCCGGCCTTCACCGGCCGCCGCGTCACCTGCTCGTCGAACTCGTCGGCGCTCATGGCCTGGAATTTGTGCAGCAGTCCGCCGAACTGAAACGAGGGATAGCGCACCGCCGGCGTCGGCACCGCGTCGACATAGGCGAGCCACGCGCGCAGTCTGGCCTGGCCGTAAGCATCGGCCGGCATCAGCGGCACCTCGGGGAAGACCTGATCGAGATATTGCAGGATGACCGAGGATTCGAACACCGCCCGGCCGTCATGGATCAAGGTCGGCACCACGCCGTTCGGATTGAGCTTGAGATACCAATCCGACAGATGGTCGTGGTTTTTCGACACGAGCCTATGGTCGACCCAGTCGATCTGCTTCTCGGCCAAGCAGATGCGCACTTTGAGGCTGCAGGTCGATTGCGCGAAATTATAAAGTTCGAGCATGCCGGCTCCCTGGCGTGGCCCGTCCGCACCCCGTCATTGCGAGGAGCGATAGCGACGAAGCAATCCAGACCAAACATCCGAAGGTCCTGGATTGCTTCGCTTCGCTCGCAATGACGAGCGCCTCACTCGCGGCTCGCTGCTACGCGACGTTGACCTTCCGGGCTTCCGCGCGCACGCGCGCTTCGTCGAGGATGTCGCCGATGCGCACATATTGCCCGTTGTTATCGATCGAGCGCAGCGCGGCATTGACGACCGCCACCGCCACATTGCCGTTGCGCGCGGTCAGCTCGTTCGCCTTGCCGGTGCGGCAGCTTTCCGCGAACAGCTCGAGCTCGGCGACGAACATGTCGCTTTCCGGCACCTTCAGGTCCTCGCGCTTGCCGTAGCCGTCCTTGCCGCGCTGGATATAGAGCTGCGACGACAGATGCAGCTTGTGCGGCGTATCCCAGGACGAGAAATCGGTCTCGCTGTGCATCAGGCCCTTGGAGCCGAACACGCGCACCGAGAACACGCCGGGCGAGGTCCAGGACGAGCCGACATAGCCGAGCTTGCCGTCGGCGAAGCGAATCGTGGTCATCGACTGGTCGTCAACCTCGGCGCCCACCGGCGAGAGCTTGGAGGCCATCGACGCCGCCTCGGCGATCTCGCCGCCGAGATAGTGCAGAATATCGAACTGGTGGATGGCGAGCTGCGACAGCGGGCCGCCCGGCGCCTTGGCCTTGTACCAGCGCCAGGTCTGCGGCGTCAGTTCGAGGGCGCGCTCGTTGGAGAAATTAGCCTCGATGAAGGCAACGCGGCCGAGTTCGCCGGCATCGATGGCCTGGCGGATCTGGCGGATGCTGCCCAAAAGGCGGGCGCTGTGGCCGACCGTGATGGTGGTGCCGAATTTCTTTTCCAGCGCCTCGATCTCGATGCCGTCTTCCAATGTCGCGGCGATCGGCTTCTCGGTGTAAACATGCTTGCCGGCCTTGGCGATTTCGGTCGCCACCGGCAGGTGCTGCTCGTTCGGCACCGTAATGATGACGCCGCGGATTTCCGGATCGGAAAGCAGCGTCTTCATGTCGGACACGCCCTTGACCCCGAACTCCTGTTCGAAGGCCTGGCGTTTGTCTTCCGTGCGGCTGTAGCCGGCAACGATTTTGAGCTTGTCCGATTTCGCGGCCGCCCGCGTCAGCACCTTGGCCCAGCGGCCGAGGCCGACGATCCCGAGTTTCACCGGTTCTGCACCCATTGGATTTTCCTCTCCGTGTTTTGCGGCATCCTATGTCGATTTTTTCTGCTTCGCGCAAGAAATCATCGATTATTTTCTACGGGAGCGGAATCCCATGCGCTGGGAAGGAAAAGGGTTAACCCATTGCCATTTGCCAGCAAATGGTGGGTCCTCTGCGCTCGCGCGCTAACGATGAAGCGTCAGAAGCGAGCGCAGCCAGCCTTGCGGCTGCGGAATGGCCTGCATGCGATTGCAGGACTCGGTGGCCGGCGCGAAGCAGCCGCGATGCTGGATGATCGCCCAGACCAGCGGATGCGACTTCCGCCAGACCTGCTCGGCTTCCCGACCCATCAGACCGGCCACGATTTCCGGAACGGCGCCAAACGCCTCCGGCATCATCTTCGATAGTTCTGTGTCGCGCAGGATATTCCATTTCGACACCCCGCCCATGGCGGGCGAACCGATGGCGTAGACCACCCGCTTCATGCGGGTCTCGCGGATCGGAAACGAGCACATCGGACAGGGCTCGACATTGGCATAGAGCGTGCAGCGGGCGAGGTTCTTCCGCCCGAGTGCCTTCTGCGCCAACGAGATGGCGACCAGTTCGGCATGGCGGGTGACGTCGCGCTCCTGCCGGACGCGATTGACGGTTTCGGCCACCACGCGATCGCCGTCGCAGATCACGCAGGCAAAGGGCAGTTCGCCGCTGCCGGCCGCGCTCGCCGAGAGCTCGATGCAGCGCCGCATCATGGTGCGGTCGGTCGCGGGCTGATCGGCGGTGCTCATGCCTGGGACTCCCATCAACGGGTTCAGGCAATGAATGCGGTCTGCTCACGAGGGTTCCCTCGCGAAATTGGGCGGTATCGTGCTCCCGCACGGACCAAAGCGGCCGAAATTGCTCTCGAAACGGTCGCCGTTTCGTCCATTTCAAACGTTACCTGTCCGGCATGCGTCACTCGGTCCGATCAATGGCTGTGACCTGGCGCGCAACGCTTGGCGGCGTTTGCGCGGCGCTTACTATTGCGGGCGCAAGCGCGCGGGCGGACGAGCCGCCGACCAATCCCATCGGCGAATGGCGCGTGGCACGCGGGGTGGCGACGGTGCGGGTCGTCGACTGCAACGGGCAATATTGGGGCGTCATCGCCTCCGAGCAGACCCCGGGCACCGATACCAAAAACCCCGATCCGGCGTTGCGCGGACGCCCCACCCTCGGCATGCCGATCCTGCTGCAAATGACGCCGAGCCGCGCCAATGAATGGAGCGGCTCGATCTACAATGCGGAGGACGGCCGCATTTACGCGGGCAGCATCAGCCTCGTCGGCCCCGACACATTGCAGGTCAAAGGCTGCGTCCTGGGTATTCTGTGCGGCGGCGAGAATTGGACGCGGGTCGCCGCCGCGCCCGAGAGCGCCGGAGGCGCCTCGTCCCAATCCGCCCCGGCAAAGCCGGGCGCGCGCGATCCCTCGCAGGCACGCGCGCAGGTCTCGCCGCAGGCCCAATCGGCCGACGACATCTGCTCAGGTCTCGTCGGTCTTCCTCGGAGCCCCCATTAGCGCGGGCTGGAACAGCACCGCCGCGAACATGGTGGTGACCAGCGAGAGCGCCAAGAGCTTACCCATGCTCGACGTGCCGGGATGGCTCGACAGCCACAGGCTGCCGAAGGCGGTCGCGGTCGCCAGAGCGCTCCAGACCACGGCGCGGGTCAGGCTCGATTGCAGGAGATCGGTCTGCCCCGCCCGCCAAGCCATAATGTAATAAATCTTGAACGCGACGCCGACGCCGAGCAGCAGCGGCAGCGCGATGATGTTGGCGAAATTGAGCGGCATGCCGATCAGCACGCACAGTTCCAGCGTCAGCGCGCCCGCCAGCAACAACGGCACCAACGTCAACAACACGTCGCCGATGCGACGCAGCACGATCCACAGAATCAGCGCAATGGAGCACAGCGCGTAGATGCCGGCCTGGATGAAGGCCTTCACCACGGTGTTGCCGGATTCGAGAATCGAGATCGGCCCGCCAATGGCGTTCGGATAGGCGGCGCTCACCGCCTTGGCGAATTGGCGCAGCACTTCGACGTCGTTCTGGTCGCCCTTCGGCGTCACCTCGACGCGCGCCTTGCCGTCCGGCGCCAGCCAGCGGCGCTTGAGATCGCTCGGCAGATTGGCGAGCGTGACTTCGCTCGCGCCCAGATAGCCGCGCAGTTGCGCGAGATCGGCCTGCCAGGGAACGATGAAGGCTTCTTGCGCCCGCTGCCGCAGCTTCTCGTCGCCGCCCGCGAGCCGCGACAGATCGCCGGCGAGGCGTTTAGCGGCGTCGGCGCCGGGGCCGCTCGCCGTGCCGGCGACCGCCGTCAACTGCGCCACAGTCGCCTTCAAGGCGGCGACATTCTCGGCATCGCTTGGCGCCGCACCGGAAGCGGGCCGGTTAAGGATCGGCCCGAGCCGGCGCTCTAGATCGTGGATCATTGCCAGTTTCTGTGGCTGATCCTGCGGCACCAGATTGCTGAGCGACATCACCCGCGCCACTTCCGGCAGCTTACGCAAGTTTGCCGCCGTCTCGTCGGCCTGAGCGAGTGAGGGCGCGATGATGTTGATCGCGTTGGCGCCGACATTCGGATCGTTCTCGATGTCGAGATAGGTCGCAACCGACTCGACCGCCGGGCTGCGCAGATGGATCGGGTCGAAGTCGAAGCTCAGATGATAGAGCAACGGGGAGCCCAAGAGCGCGACCGCCACCGTGCCGCCGACCACCGCGATGCGATTGCGCTGCATGAACTTGTCGACCGGCGCCAAGGCGCGATAGCCGACCTCATCCGGCTCGCCCGGCGGATTGAGCACAGTGAGCAGCGCCGGCAAGAGCGTGATGCTTGTCAGATAGGCGATCAGCATGCCGACGCCGGCGATCGCCCCCAATTCGGACAGCCCGCGATAGGCGGTCGGCAGGAACGACAGGAAGCCGGCGGCCACCGCCGCGGCCGCCAGCGTGAGCGGCACGCCGATGTGCATAGCCGTCTGTTTGAGCGCGCCGCGCAGGCTCGGCAATTCGTGCCGCTCCGCCCGGTATCGCACCGAGAACTGGATGCCAAAATCGACGCCGAGGCCGACGAACAAGACGGCGAAGGCGACCGAGATCATGTTGAGCGCGCCCACCATCATGAGGCCGAGCGCCGCTGTGATGGCGAGGCCCGTCAGCAGATTGACGAAGACGGCGAAGATGATGCGGCCCGATTTGAGCGCCAGCCACAAAATCACCAGGACCACGAGCACGGTGCCGATGCCGTTGACCAGCGTGCCTTCCTGCACGGTGGCGAATTCTTCGTCACCCATCGGCACCGAGCCGGTCAGCCGCACCCGCGCTTGGTAATGGGAGGCAAGCCCGATATCGGCGGCCGCCTTGCGGATGGCATCGCTCGACGCGCGTCCCGGTTCGAGCGCCGAATAATCGAGCACCGGCTGCACCTCGATGAAGCGCCGCAGTTGATCCGTCGCCGCTTGCTTGCCGCTCAGCAGTTCCTGCCACGAGAATCTCGCCGGACGCCCAGTCAGCACATTATCGAGCGTGTCGGACGCCATCGAGAGCGGCCGTGTCAGATCGTCGAGCTTCGAGGCGCCTTGCTGCACGCCGCCCAGCCCCATGGCCAGCATGCGGGTGAGGCCGCGCAGGCTGGGATCCTGCGCGAGCGCGCCGATAAAGGGCGCGGCTTGCGACAGTCCGCCGGTGAGCCGCGCCACATCCTCGGTCGGCTGAAACAGGAGGCCATTGCGCGCGAAGAACGGGTCGCCGCTCAGGTCCTGCACCGAACGAAACAGATTGGGCTTGGTCTTCAGTTCCTGCACCAATGCGTGGCTCGCCACGCCGGCAAGCTCAGGCGTGGGCGCATCGATCACGATCAAGGTCGAATTGAAATGGCCGGGGAACTCCCGTTCGAGCGCGCGCTCGTTCTGCCGCCACGGCAGGTCGGGCGAGATCAGTTTGTTGATGTCGGTGTTGATCGCGAAATGTTCGGATGCATAACCCCCGGCCGCGAGTGCCAGGCCGACGGCAGTCACAATAACGAGCCAGGGGAAGCGCGTGCAGAACGCGACAATGCGGGAAACAGTGGACACCAACATGCCGAACGCAATCCTTGTTTAGTCGTCCCGCCCTTTGACCGCGGACAGAGCCCGCCCAAAAAACGACCGACCGCGGGAACTTTTGGCGGAGAGACCGATTATCCCTGTTCGAAAACGTATTTGAGGCAAACGAATGACACGCCACTTGGGACGGGACTTGGGGTGGGCTGACACGGCGTTGTGAACAGTCGGCTCCGCCGACGTGTAATCCTAAAACGGTGGCCCTCGAATGACAGTACCCACCCCGATTTTTGAATCCACCCATCAGTACCGTCCGATCCTCGATTCACTCAACAGCCCAGCGGATTTGCGCCGTCTCGACGCGCGCGATCTGCAACGGGTCGCCGACGAATTGCGCACCGAGACGATCAATGCGGTGGCGGTAACCGGCGGCCACCTCGGGGCAAGCCTCGGCGTGATCGAGTTGACGGTAGCCCTGCACTACATCTTCGATACGCCCACCGACAAACTGATTTGGGATGTCGGGCATCAGGCCTATCCGCACAAGATCCTCACCGGTCGCCGCGACCGCATCAGGACGCTGCGCCAGGGCGGCGGGCTGTCGGGATTCACCAAGCGCTCGGAAAGCGAATACGACTGCTTCGGCGCAGCGCATTCTTCGACGTCGATCTCGGCGGGTCTGGGCATGGCGGTTGCGCGCGATCTTGCGGGCGAGAGCCACAATGTCGTCTGCGTGATCGGTGACGGCGCGATTTCGGCCGGTATGGCCTACGAGGCGATGAACAATGCCGGCGCCGCCGGCCGACGGCTCATCGTCATCCTCAACGACAATGAAATGTCGATCGCGCGCCCGGTCGGCGCCATGTCGGCCTATCTCGCGCGGCTCTTGTCGAGCCCGATGTACTTGCATCTGCGCGGCATCGGCAAGCAAATGGCGGCCCACCTGCCGACCTTCCTCAAGGAGCGCGCGTTGCGCGCGGAGGAACTGGCGCGCGGCTTTGTCACCGGCGGCACGCTGTTCGAAGAACTTGGCTTCTATTACGTCGGCGTGGTTGACGGCCACAACCTCGATCAACTTCTGCCCGTGTTGCAGAACGTGCGCGACGCCAAAGAGGGCCCGATCCTCATTCACGTGCGCACGCAGAAGGGCAAGGGCTATGCGCCGGCGGAAGCCTCCGACGACAAATATCACGGTGTGGTGAAATTCGACGTCGCCACCGGCAAGCAGAACAAGGGCACTTCCGCGGCACCTTCCTACACCAAAGTGTTCGGACAATATCTGGTCAAGGAAGCGCAGAAGGACGACAAGATCGTCGCCATCACGGCGGCGATGCCGTCCGGCACCGGGGTCGATCTATTCGCCAAAGCGTTCCCCGAGCGCGCCTTCGATGTCGGCATCGCCGAACAGCACGCGGTGACGTTCGCCGCCGGACTCGCGACGCAGGGCTACAAGCCATTCGCCGCAATCTACTCGACCTTCCTGCAACGCGCCTACGACCAGATCGTGCACGACGTGGCGCTTCAGCGCCTGCCGGTGCGCTTCGCCATCGATCGCGCTGGATTGGTCGGCGCCGATGGACCGACGCATGCCGGCTCGTTCGATGTCACCTATCTCGGCTGCCTGCCGGGATTCGTCATTATGGCGGCGGCCGATGAAGTTGAACTCGCGCATATGGTCGCGACCGCGGTTGCGATCGATGACCGTCCTTGCGCTTTCCGCTATCCGCGCGGCGACGGCATCGGCCTCCCGATGCCGGAGATCGGCATGCCGCTGACCATCGGCCGTGGCCGCATCATGCGCGAAGGCAGCACGGTCGCATTGCTGTCGCTCGGCGGCCGCCTCGCCGAGTGCCTGAAGGCCGCGGACATGCTCGCCACGCGCGGCATTTCCACCACCGTTGCCGACGCCCGCTTCGCCAAGCCGCTCGACACCGATCTGATCGCGCGGCTGGCGCGCAATCACGAACTTCTTATCACCGTCGAAGAAGGCGCGATCGGCGGCTTCGGCGCGCATGTCATGCAATTCCTCGCCGAGCAGGGCGCGTTCGAGCAGGCCGGCTTCAAGATGCGCTCGATGGTGCTGCCGGACGTGTTCATCGATCACGACTCTCCGCCGGCCATGTATGCGAAAGCCGGTCTCGATGCCGGCGCCATCGTCGCCAAGGTGCTGGAGGCTTTTGACCTTTCGCAAATCCTGGTCGGGGTCAGTCGCAGAACGACTCGACGCCCGGCGGAGATCGCCCAGATCGACGGCATCGTCAAAGGAGGCGCGCTATGAAGGTCATCCTCGCTCAACCGCGCGGATTTTGCGCCGGAGTCGTGCGAGCGATCGAGATCGTCGAGCGCGCCCTCGAGAAATACGGGCCGCCGGTCTATGTGCGGCACGAGATCGTCCATAACAAATGGGTGGTCGACGCGTTGAAAGCGCGCGGCGCGCGATTCGTGGAAGACCTGTCCGAGGTACCGGCCGACGGCATCACCGTCTTCAGCGCGCATGGCGTTGCGAAGAAGGTGGAACTGGAGGCGGCCGAGCGCGGGCTGCATGTGCTGAACGCCACCTGTCCGCTCGTCTCCAAGGTGCATACGCAAGGCCGGCACTATCTGCGCAAAGGGCGGACCATCGTGCTGATCGGCCACGCCGGTCATCCCGAAGTCGAAGGCACGCTCGGCCAGATCGCGGGCCCGGTGCTGCTGGTGCAGACCGAGGACGACGTGGCCGGCCTTGACCTGCCGACCGACACGCCGATCGCCTATGTCACGCAGACCACGCTCTCGGTCGATGACACGCGCGGCGTGATCGATGCGCTTTATCGCCGCTTCTCGGACGTGGTCGGGCCGGGCACCGAAGACATCTGTTATGCGACACAAAATCGCCAAATGGCGCTGCGAGAACTGACCAAGCTGGTGGACGTCATCTTCGTGGTCGGCGCGACCAACAGTTCCAACTCGAACCGGCTGCGCGAGATCGGCATCGAGGCCGGTGTGCCGACCCATCTCATTGCCAATGGCGACGAGATCAATCCTGAATGGGTTCGCGCTGCCGACATCGTGGGCATCACCGCCGGCGCTTCGGCTCCGGAAATCATGGTGATGGACGCCATCAACGCGTTGCGGCGCATCGCGCCGGTAGAGCTTGCGACGCTGCCCGGCCGGGAAGAGAATATGGAATTCCGCGTTCCGGTGGAGCTCCTGAGCGTCACGACCAGCAACAAGATAGGCAAGGACGGCAGTCTTGGGCATTCCACTCCTGCAGAAGCTGACTGTCGGTAGCTATGTGGTCCGGCAGCATCTGGCTGGGCGCAAGCGCTTTCCGCTTGTGCTCATGCTCGAGCCGCTGTTCCGCTGCAATCTCGCTTGCGCGGGCTGCGGCAAGATCGATTATCCGCGCGAGATCCTGAACCAGAGCATGCCGGTCGATCACGCCTTGCGCGCGGTCGACGAATGCGGCGCGCCGGTGGTCTCGATCGCCGGCGGCGAACCGCTCCTGCACAAGCAACTGCCAGAGATCGTGCGCGGCATCGTCGCGCGCAAGAAATTTGTCTATCTCTGCACCAATGCGCTGCTGATGGAAAAGCGGATGGCGCAATACGAGCCGAGCGTCTATTTCACGTGGTCGGTGCATCTCGACGGCGACGAGTTGATGCACGATGCGGCGGTGTGTCAGGACGGCGTATTCGTGCGCGCGGTGGCCGCCATCAAGCAGGCGAAGGCGCGCGGCTTCCGCGTCAATATCAATTGCACGCTGTTCAATAACGCCGAGCCGGAGCGTGTGGCGGAATTCTTCGACGAGGTCACGGCGATCGGCATCGACGGCATCACGGTGTCGCCCGGCTACGCTTACGAGCGCGCGCCCGATCAGCATCACTTCCTGCACCGCGACACGACCAAGCAGCTCTTCCGCGGCATCCTCAGTCGCGGCCGCGGCGGACGCAATTGGACGTTCAGCCAGTCGAGCCTGTTCCTCGATTTCCTGGCCGGCAATCAGAGCTACCGCTGCACGCCCTGGGGCAATCCGACCTACACGTTGTTTGGCTGGCAGAAGCCTTGCTACCTGATCGGCGAAGGTTACGCGAAAACGTTCGACGAGTTGATGGAAGGCACCGATTGGGATTCCTACGGCACCGGCAATTATGAGAAGTGTGCCAACTGCATGGTGCATTGCGGCTACGAGGCGACCGCGGTCGAGGACGCCGTGCGCCATCCGCTCAAGGCGCTGAGCGTGGCGCTGCGCGGTGTACGCACCGAGGGCGATATGGCGCCGGAGATCGACCTCTCGCAGCAGCGGCCGGCACAATTTGTGTTCTCGCGCCATGTCGAGCACAAGCTGGCGGAAATCCGCAAGGACAACGGCGCGGCGCAACGCGAGCCGGACATGGAAGCGGCGGAGTAGCGGCGCTCCTATCGCCCCTGCGGCGCCTGCGTCCGCTCACATCCCGTATTCGACTTTTCGGCTGTTGCCGGCCCGCAAATTGCGGTAACGCGCCAGCGCCCAAAGCGGGAAATATTTCGCGTAACCGTGATAGCGCAGATAGAACACGCGCGGGAAACCGCCGCCGGTGAAGTGTTCTTCCCGCCACTGCCCGTCAGTCTCTTGCGTCGTCAGCAGGTAGCGAACGCCGCGCACGACCGCGGGATGGTCGCATTCGCCGGCCGCCATCAGCCCGAGCAAAGCCCAGGCGGTCTGTGACGCCGTACTCGGCGCCGGCTCATGCCCGCGATAATCGAGCCGATAGCTCGCGCCGTCCTCGCCCCAGCCGCCGTCCGGATTCTGTATGGCGATGAGCCACGACACCGCGCGGCGGATTTCCGGCGCGGTGTGCCGAACGCCGGCGGCGTTGAGCGCGCACAGCACCGACCAGGTGCCATAGATATAGTTGACGCCCCAGCGCCCGTACCAGCTTCCCTCCGCGGTCTGACGCGAGAGGAGATAATCGACGCCGCGTTTGAGCGCTGCGCTTTGGTCGAGCGTATCACCGAGCTGCGCCAGCATCGACACGCAGCGCGCGGCTACATCCTCGGTCGGCGGGTCGATCAGCGCGCCGTGATCGGCGAACGGGATGTTGTTGAGATAGTCATAGATATTGTCGACATCGAACGCCGCCCAGCCGCCATTGCGGCTTTGCATGCCGCGCACCCATTCCTCCGCCCGCGCAATGGGGACGTCGAACACGGCATCGCCGTTAGCACGCGCGCGATCCATGGCCATCACGATGACGGCGGTGTCGTCGAGGTCGGGATAATGCGGGTTGGCATATTGGAAGGCCCAGCCGCCCGGCCGCAGGCTCGGACGGCGCGCAATCCAATCGCCGTCCACATCGAGCACCTGCAGCGGATTCATCCACGCCAGTCCTTTGCGCGCCGCCGTGGCGCCCTCGCCGCCCGCTTCGAGCAAAGCCTGACAGGCGAGCGCGGTGTCCCAGATCGGCGACAGGCACGGCTGGCAATAGGCTTCGTCGCGCTTCACCACCAGCAGCCGTTCGACCGAGTCGCGCGCCACCGCCGCCTTCTTTTCGTTCTCGGCGCCGCCGAGCGCATCGAACATCAAAGTCGCATTGACCATGGCGGGGAAGATCGCGCCGAGCCCATCCTGTCCGTTCAGCCGTTCGCTGACGAAAGCGGCGGCTTTGTCGATCGCACGCCGGCGCATAGACTCGGGAATGAGCTTTTCTCCCGGACGCAGGATGGCGTCGATGGCGCGGAACAAAATGAACCAGGTCCAACTCTGGTGCGGCGCCTTGGCCGCGAGACCGACATCGCGGGGCGGCTCGCTGAACAGTTCGTCAAGCGTGATGCCGCGCGGATTTTTCGCGCGCGGCTTGAGCGCTTGCAACACCAAGAGCGGCACCATCACGGTGCGCGCCCAATACGATACTTTGGAGAGATGGAACGGAAACCAGCGCGGCAATAGCACGATCTCCACCGGCATCACCGGCACGCTGCGCCAGCTCATAATGTCGTAAAGCGCGAGCAGGATGCGCGTGAAGACATTGCAATGAACGGCGCCGCCGCGCTTGAGAATCGCCTCGCGCGCGCGCCGCATATGCGGCTCATGCGGCGCGTCTCCAATCGTCTTGAGCGCGAAATAGGCTTTCACGCTGGCGCTCATGTCGAACGCGCCGCCATGAAACAGTGGCCAGCCGCCATGCTCGCCCTGGATGCGGCGGAGATAGACCGCGATCTTACGCTCCAATTCGGCATCGACCGGCTCGCCGCGAAAATGGCGCATCAGCACATATTCGGCCGGAATGGTGGCGTCGGCTTCGAGTTCGTAAAGCCAATGGCCATCGTCGCGTTGTTGCCCGATCAGCGCGCGGCAGGCGGCGCCGATGGCGCCGTCGAGCTCGGCATCGAAGTCCCGCGCGGATGTCTCCCGCTGCCGCGTATCGAGTTCGAGTGTCATGCGGCCGCCCTGCCCCAAGAACGCATCGATACGACCCGTTCGGCCGCGCGATTGCCGGAGCGCACCGCGCCCTCGATGGTCGCCGGCAGTCCGGTCGCGGTCCAATCACCGGCCAGGAACAAGTTGCGCCAGGCCGTCTCCGCGCCGGGCCGCTTGGCGTTTTCTTCCGGCGTCGCCGCGAAGGTCGCGCGCCGCTCGCGCACGATCTGCCAGACCGGCAGCGGCGCGGAGATTTCCATCACCGCCGCGACATCCCGCCAGATCGCAGCCGCCAATTGTTCGCGCGGCAAATCGAAAAAGCGGTCCGCATCGCTGATCGTCACCGCGATGCGCCCCGGCAGCGTGAAGATCCATTCGGCGGTGCCATTGACGATGCCGAGCATGCGCGGCTGGCCAAGCGGCGGATCGAAGCGGAAATGCGCATTGACGATGCCGCGGAACGCCGACGGCGTCTGCAAATCCGGCACCAAAGTGCGCGCGGCATAGGCCGGCACCGCCAGGATGACGGCGTCATTCTCGCCGAGCGGCAGGGTCTCGTCGCCGAAGTCGAGCGCCGAGACGCCACCGTCGGCATATCGAAGGCAGTGCAGCACGTGCCCAAGCAAAACCGGCACGCCGTGTCCGCGCAAATAGGTGAGCGCCGGTTCGATCACCGTCGTGCCGATGCCGTGCGGCGCGATCAGCGGCCGGCAGGCTTTGCCGCCGAGCGCCAGCGTCTCGCGCAAGATCGTACTGGCGAGCTTCGCAGAGCCGGAGGACGGCGCGATATTGAGCGCGGCGAGAAACACCGGCGCGATCAGGCGTTCGTAAAGCGGACCGTTGCAATCGATGATATCGGCGAGCTTGCGGTCGCCCGTAGTCCACAGCAGACGCGCCAGCGGTAGGTAATCGCGCGCATGCGTCTTCGGCACGCGCGCCTTGGTGTCGAATATCCACCAGGGAAAGCGGCCATCGCTGAAGCGCATGGTCCAGCGTTCGCCGCTGGCCAGGTCGGCGAAGTCGAATTCGGCCTCGGCCGGCCCTTCCAGCAGCGACGAGGCGCCGATCCGATCGAGATAGGCGAGCGTCGCGCGATTGCCCGACAGCAGCAGATGCGTGCCGTTGTCGATCGCCATGCCGGTGGCATGATCGTGAAATGTACGGCAGCGCCCGCCGGCCTGCGCATTCGCTTCATGCACGACGACGGCCCGGCCGCGTCCTGCGAGGTTGACGGCGGCAGCGAGCCCAGCAACGCCGGCCCCAATGATGTGGACGGTTCCCCGATCAGGCGAAGGCATGCCGCAATGCGATCCTCAACAAATGCGAGCGACTGATGTGGACCGGAATGCGCGGCCAGGCCCATCCGCGCAAGACCATGTCCTCGAGCAGTTGCCGATAGGCCTGCCCCATGATGCGCGGCGCCCGCACGTGCCGGCGCGGGCAGCGCGCCATCACCTCGTCGGCCTGGGCATAATGATCGCGCGCGCGTTCCACGACGAACATGCAAGCCGCATCGAGCGCCGGATCGAGACTGACGGCCAACAGGTCGGTGGAGTCGATTCCGGCCGCCCGCAGGGCTTCGCGCGGCAGATAGAGGCGGCCGGCCTCGGCATCCTCGTCGATGTCGCGCAGGATGTTAGTGAGTTGCAGCGCGCGCCCGAGATGGTAGGCGAGCAGCCGCCCTTCATAAAGCTCCATGCCGAAGACACGCACGGAAAGCCGCCCCACCGCGCTCGCCACGCAATCGCAATAGTGATCGAGCCGGTCAAGATCGGGCGCATACATTGTCTCGGCGGCGTCCATTTCCATGCCGTCGATCACCGCATGAAAATCCTCGCGCGCGAGATCGAAGCGCTCGACCGAACTTTCGAGCCCTTCCAGTTCTTTCGGCGTGTGCGCGGCGTAAAGCGCGTCGATGCTGAGCCGCCATTGCGCGAGATCGTCGAGCCGGCGCGCCTGCGGCGCATCGCTGTCGGCGATGTCGTCGACTGCCCGGCAGAACGAATAGATTTCAAACATCGCCTTGCGCTGCTCCTGCGGCAGGATCCGCATGGCGTAATAAAACGAGCTGCCGCTGGCGCGAGCGGCAACCGGCGCCGGTTTTTCCACAACAGTCATGATGTCGGTTCTCGTCCGCCGGCCGCCGACCAGGTCGGCGCCGCGCGCGTCAGAAGCCAGCGCGACAGCCCCACTGCCGCGCCGGCGGTCCCCGTTAGCATCATTTTGGACTTGCTCAGATGCACGCGCTCGCTCAGCGGATCGCGTGTTGCCAGCACCGCGACCAGCCGCTCGGCCAGACTCTGAATAGCCGCAATTTCCATGGCGAGCCGCGCATCGCCGACCAGCGCAGGCAAGGGGCGGCTTTGCTCCAACAACATACCGACACGCTCGGTCAGACCTTTCAGACAGCGACGCAGCGCCGGCGTGGCCTTCGGCTCGCCGAGCGCCTCGACACCGAGCCCCCGCGCCGCGAGCGCATCGAGCGGCACATAAACGCGATCGAGCTTACGATAATCGGCCGCGCAGTCCTGCAGGTGGTTGATGATTTGCAAGGCCGCGCACAAGGCATCCGACGCAACCCAAGCCGAGCGTGGCGTGTCGTGAACGTCGAGCACGAAACGACCGACCGGCATGGCCGAGAGCCGGCAATAGCCGATGAGATCGTCCCAGTCGGCATAGCGGTACTTGGTGACGTCAAGGCGGAATGCTTGCAGCAGGCATTGCGCATGAGAGGGCGACAGGCCGCGCTCGCGCAAGATTTCGCGCAGCGCAATGCCTTCCGGCTCCTCGTCGCCGTGGCCCAATAGACTTGCTTGCAACCGATCCAGCCGCGCGACCTTGTCATGCGAGGTGAGCGAAGGATGGTCGGCAATGTCGTCAGCGACGCGCACGAATTCGTAGAAGGCGAGGATGACCGGCCGATGGCGGCGCCTGATCAGCAGCGAGGCGACCGGAAAATTCTCGTCGCGGGCGCCCTTGCCGGAGCGAAGCTGTGCACTCACCGTCATGGCAGGCTCGGCGCGCCGGCATAGACGCGTCCCTTCCATTGGCCGCCGCGCTTGCGCGCATGCTGATAGGCGGAATCGAGCGTGTACAATGCGTAAAGAAAAGCAATAGCGGGCAACGCGAGACCCCACAATGGCGAGAGCCGGTAGTCGCGTAGCGTCGGCTGGAACGAAAGCGCCATCGCGAGCCATGTTGCAACGCCGAGCAAGCGCGGCACGCCGTGCGCGAACAGTGCCAGCAGCGGCGGCGTCATGAAGGTAAGCGCGAGACCGAGCACGGTCGCGGCCAGGAGCCACGGCGAGAAATTGAGTTGCGCATAGGCCGAGCGCACCACCATGTGCCGGACATCGGCGAAGCTATCGTAGCGGCGGATGCTGCGCACGCGTTCGGTGAGGCCGAGCCAGATCGGCCCGCGCTCTTTCAATTTCTTCGCCAGCGCACAGTCGTCAATCAGCGCGTGGCGGATGGCCTCGATGCCGCCGGCGTCGCGCAGCGCATCGACCCGCACCAGCATGCAGCCGCCGGCCGCCGCCGCCGTCGCGCGTTTCGGTTTGCGTACCCAGGCAAAGGGGAAAAGCATCTGGAAGAAATAGATGAAGGCCGGCACATGGCTGCGCTCGGCCAGACTCTCGCAGTTGAGCTTCGCCATCAGCGACGTGAGTACGTAATTGCCGGACGCCGCTTGCGCCGTCAGCCAGGCGAGCGAGTCGGGCGCATGCACGATGTCGGCATCGGTCAGCAACAGGTAATCGGGCCGATAGCGGCATTCGGCGGTGGCGATGCCCTGCTTCAGCGCCCACATTTTGCCGGTCCAGCCGGGCGGCACGGCCTGGCTGGCGACGATGGTCACGGCGCGGTCGGGATGGGTTTCGGCGGTGCGCCCGGCGACGGCGGCGGTGCCGTCGTTGCTGTCGTCGTCGACGACGACGATGCCGAACGTGCCGGCATAATCCTGCCTGAGCAGCGAGGCGAGGCTATCGGAAATGACTTCGGCCTCGTTGCGGGCCGGAATGACGGCGGCGACCGTCGGCCAGCGCTCCGGCTGCGGTTGGATGTTACCGTCGGCACGCGATGTGTCGGCCCAAAAGCGCCCGCGCGCCGCGAGCAGATAAAGCCATGCGGCAACGCCTATCCCAGCCAATGCGATGGTGAACATGGAGCGGGTGCCCAAATAATTGTAATTATTGAAGTTTTCTTGAGACTCAGGCGCCTTCTGTTGTCTTCTTGACCTCTTGAACAATGCGGCACCGCCGAAAAAGTTCACGGCCGCAAGCCGCTCTTTGGAACAAATTGGAGCGTGCCGCCCCGCTGTCGTCTGTGCCGCGGGCCAGGGGACAGCGGGCCAGGGGACAGACTGCGTCCTCGCGGCCGTGGCGCCCCGGCGGCGCGGGCAATACCATGACGATCCTTTTCCGCCCGAAGCTCAATCGAGAACTAAGCCCGGCCATGCGACCGCTCGAAGGCATTTTCGTCCTCGACTTCTCCACCCTGCTGCCGGGACCCATGGCGACCTTGCTGCTGGCGGAGGCCGGCGCCGAGGTGGTCAAGATCGAGCGCCCGGACACCGGCGAGGACATGCGCGCTTATGCGCCGCGCTGGGGCGCCGACAGCATCAACTTCGCCCTGCTCAATCGCGGCAAGAAAAGCGTCGCGCTCGACCTCAAGGACCCGGCCCAGCGCGCCCGGCTCGATCCGCTGATCGCGCGCGCCGATGTGATCGTCGAGCAGTTCCGGCCGGGCGTGATGGCGCGGCTCGGGCTCGATTACGAGAACGTCTCCAAGATCAATTCGCGCATTATCTATTGCTCGATCACCGGCTATGGGCGGGACGGACCGAAGCGCGACGTCGCCGGCCACGACCTCAATTATATCGGCGACGCTGGATTGCTCGCCCTTTCGATGGGCGGCGGCGAAAAGCCGGTGGTGCCGCCCGCCTTGATCGCGGATATCGCGGGCGGCGCCTATCCGGCGGTGATGAACATCCTGCTCGCTCTGACCGAACGCGCACGCACCGGCAAGGGCCGCTATCTCGACGTAGCCATGACCGACAACCTGTTTCCCTTCATGTTCTGGGCGCTCGGCGAAGGCATGGCGACCGGCACATGGCCGCGCGGCGGCGAGAGCCTGCTCACCGGCGGCACGGCCTGCTACCGGCTCTATCCCACGCGCGACGGCCAGGTGCTGGCGGTGGCGGCCATCGAGCAGAAATTCTGGGACAATTTCTGCGCCATCATTGCGCTCGAACCGCATTTCGCCGCCGATCGATATTCGCCGGCGAGTGCCGCGCGCGTAGCCGAGATCGTCCGCGCGCAAGACGGCGCCTTTTGGGAAGAACGCTTCCAGGGACAGGACTGCTGCTGCTCGATCGTCAAGTCCGCGCAACAGGCAATGGCCGATCCGCATTTCGCCGCGCGCGGTCTGTTCGCGCACACGCTCGTCAATGCGCAAGGCGCGACCATTCCGGCGCTGCCGGTGCCGGTCGATTCGGCGTTTCGCGGTCCGGCGCAGGCAGCCGTCGCGGCCCCGGCCCTCGGCGCCCACAATGCGGATTATCTCGAATGAGGTCCGTCCAAGCGCGTGCCCTGCAATGACGAATGAGTTCCGATCCGCTACGTTGACCCGATCACCTCGCAGTCCTGCATCGTCGGGACAATTCCTGAACCGAGACCATCCATGCCGGTGCCCAAGCCCAATCTCTATCCGCCCTTCAACATCGTGCGGCTGAGCCATGTCGAACTAACCGTAACCGATCTCGCCAAGAGCCGCGCCTTCTATGTCGACACGCTCGGCCTGCAGGTCACCGGCGAGGATGACAGCGCCATCCATCTACGCGCGCTCGAGGAGCGCGGGCATCACTGCATCGTCCTGCGCAAAGGCAAAGAGGCGCGCGCCAGCCATCTCGGCTTCAAATTGTTCGACGACCACGATCTCGACCGCGCGGCGTCGTTCTTCGAAAAAAACGATCTGCCGGTGCATTGGGTCGAGCAGCCTTATCAGGGGCGCAGCTTTCGCACCACCGACGTGCAGGGCGTGCCGCTCGAATTCTACGCGCGCATGGACCGGCTGCCGCCGATTCATCAGCAATATGCGCTCTACAAAGGCGTCAAGCCGTTGCGCATCGATCACTTCAACTGCTTCTCGCCCGATGTCGACGAGGCGGTCGCGTTCTATAACGAGATCGGCTTTCGCGTCACCGAATATACCGAGGACGAGCAATCCGGCCGGCTGTGGGCGGCGTGGACGCATCGCAAGGGCGGCGTGCACGACATCGCCTTTACCAATGGGCGCGGCCCGCGCCTGCACCATGTCGCCTTCTGGGTGGCGCATCCGATCGCCATCATCGACCTGCTCGACCTGATGGCCACCACCGGCTATGTCGGCAATATCGAGCGCGGGCCGGGCCGGCACGGCATATCGAACGCGTTCTTTCTCTATGTGCGCGATCCCGACGGCCACCGCATCGAAATCTATTGCTCGGACTACCAGACCGTCGATCCCGATCTCGAGCCGATCAAGTGGGACCTCAAGGACCCGCAGCGCCAGACGCTATGGGGCGCGCCGGCGCCGCGCTCCTGGTTCGAGGAGGGCAGCCTGTTCGCCGGCATCGAACCCATTGCCGCAAGGCTCGACGCGCAGCCCATCGTGGCGCCGTGAGGCGGCGGGAGCGCAATCAGTTCTGCGTGCTGTTGAGGTCGGCCCAGGAGCCGGCTTGACAGCCCGCGCCCTTCGGCCCGGGCTCGATCGATGTGCTCCCGAGGAAGCAGTTGCCGTTCACCTGCATCAATGGCGGCTCGGCGCCAATAGTTGCCTTCAGGCTCAACCCTTTCATTTGCCGGCTGGCGGCATTGAGGATCATGTTGTCGGCGACCGTCAACACGCCGGGCGCCTGCACGATGGCAAGAAAGCTGTTGGGCGAGTTGCCGCGCAAGCAATTGTCGCTCACCGCGGTCGAGGCGCCGGCCTGCGCCGGCATTCCGACATAGAGGGCCAGCGGCTTGATGCCGTTCAAGCCGTCGCTTGTCTGATGCGGATCGATCGCCAGCAGTTCGACATCGTTGTCGGCAACGCGCAGATGGGAGATGAGACCGGTCGGCGGGGCCGCGGGCGCGGCGAGATAGGGAGCCCAGGCCATGCTCATCGCGTCGGCTGTGAGGAAATTGACGGATTGCGCCGCTGCCTTGGTCGTCGTCGCGCTGGCGTTGGCGGCCTTGGCGTCACCCGCCGCCCCCGCAGCGGCCGCCTGGGCGGCACGCATGGCCATCGTGTCGGTCGCCGGCTGCGTGAACTTGGACGTATAGGTCGGAGCATAGTCCGCCGGCAGCGGAACGTAGGTTGCGAAATCATACATCGCGGCATGCATGGGGACCTGCGCCGCCTGCAAATCCCCAACCAGCGCGGCGCGCTCGGTATCGCTCTTGTAGGTCGCGCGCATCGCGTCGGTCAGCGTCTGGCGCGCGAGCGAGAGATCGGTGTTCGAGAAATAGAAGCCGCCATCGCAGTCCTTCACGACATTATCATCGCAGAACACGCGGCCGGTCTCGGCCCGCACATAGACCGCCATGGTGAGCCCGGTGAATTCGTTTCCGGTAATACGCGTGTTGTCCAGCAGCACCGCGGCGGCGTCGGCGGACGCGCCCGCCTTCATGGTGCGCAGGCCCTGCAGATTTGTGATCGGGAAACCGGGTGCCGCCACCAAGCCGGAGGTTACGCGCTGTGGCGGCTTGGCGCGCGAATAGGCCTGCGTCACCACGAAGCGGTTGCGCTCGATCGCGAGATTTGGGCACAGGCCGGCGAGGTAAATGCCGGTCGCATAGAGCGGCAGCTCGGATTTCGTGGGCACATCGAACAGGCACTGCTCGACCCGCAGGTCCGCGCAGTCAATGCCGAGCACGCCGATCGACAGGTCGACGCGTGGCGGAGTCGTTCCGGTGTCGACCACGGTCATTGGCGTTGCAAATTCCAAGACGCGCAGCGTAACGTCCTTCGCGAGCAAGAGCTGCACGAGGCCAAGTCGGAACGCATCCTCGGCGCCCGGCTTTGCCGTCAGCACGGCGCCGTCGCGGCAGCCTTCCAGCGTCAGACCGGAATGTTCTGTGCCGAACACAAGCGGCCGCGGCAGCACGTACTTTCCGGGCAGCAACGACAAAGTCGCCTTGTTCGCGGGCTTTTGCCGGATGAGCTTGTCGATGAGCTCCTGAAGTTTGGCGCCACCGCCGACATCGGCCGGCGAAATCACGACGCCGCAGCAGCCGACATGCCGCTTGGTCAATTCCACCAGGTTGTCGAACGGATTGCGGCAGTCATCGATAAGGCTGAGCACGCCTTTGTCCCAGCCGATGGTCGCGAGCGAACAGACCCACAGGCGCGGGCCTTCCGGCGGCTGCGGCGCGAAGAGATACCGGTGCGGATAGACCTCGGCCGGCGTATTGGGCCGCGCCGCGAACATCCAGAATTGCCCGACCGTGAACGAGCCGGCCTTGCCGCCGAGATCGACGGTCACTTGCAGGCCCGTTCCGCTCAGCGTCACCGGCTGGCCGGACACGAATGTCAGTTCCTCTTCCCACAGGCGCAGGAACAGCGGCTGTCCGCCGGTGGCTGGAATGTTTGCCGGCAGCACGAGCTGGTGCGAATCGATTTGGTAGTCGTCGGTCGGCGTGACGAAGGTTCCGCAATGCGCCGCCACATAATCGCGGTTCAATGGATCGATGGCGGGATCGTCGGACAGCGGCACGGCGCAGCGCAGCACCTCGACCGGATGATTGGCGCGCGGCGCGTGATAGGCATCCACCGGCGTCGTCATCAGTTCGACGATGGACTGCGCATTCGACTGAATGAGCTTGGCGCGGTGCAGGAACGATGCGTTGTTGTAGCCCCAGGCCAGCGTGCCGCCTTTGCCGTCGGCCGCGCAGGACACGATCTGCACGCGGATCAACTGATTGTCGGCGCCGATATAGCCGCCTTGCGCCTGCGGCTCGCACACGGTCGCCGGCGTCGGCGGATTGACCAGGCCGACTTTCAACGTCGCCGGCGACTTCAGCATCATGGTGGCCGGATCGAAATTCCCACCTTGCGCCGACCAGTCGGCTTGCGCTTCCTGCAAGGCGCTCGCGCAGGTGTTGCCGCTCACCGGCAGGCGCACGATGCGTTGCACAAGCCGCTTACGTTGCGCGGTGTCGGGACCGCCGAGCGCGACCTCACGCAGCGCGGTATCCTCGACCGCGCTCACCTCCTGCTCGCGCAGCATGAGGTAGACAAGTTCCGAACCGTCCTTGACTTGCTGCGGGTCGACCCAAAGCGGATCGCCGGTGCGGTCGAGCCATTCCGGCTGCTTGGCATAGGTCACATCCGGCGGCAGCGTGACGCGCTCGCCGCCGACATACATGGTGCCGGGGCCGACCGTGAAATCGTGCGTCGTGTTGCCCGTAATCGCGGCCACCTTATAGCCGTCATCGGGCGTGCCGCTCGCGCCGACGACATCGATGGTCTCCAGCCGCAGGAGATCGCCCGCGATCTCCTGCGCCTCGTTGACGTCGGCCTCCAGCGTGACGCGGCCCTGCTGCGCCACCACCGAACGATATTGCCGTGTGGGATCGTAGGATATGCGCGCGCGATCACTCGACATGGAGGCTCCCCCCGGACGCGATCAACTCATGTGGCATCGATGAAGACCGGCACCAGGCCGATCGGCATGTATTCCGCGAACTTCTGCATCAGCCCTCGGCGCTTGAGCGGAATCTTCTCGCGGCAGAAGGCGCCCATTTCCGAGCCGCTCTCGGCGCCCGCCATGATGCTGGCGCCGGCGCGGCCGGTGACGATGGCGTCGTCCACATTGGCGCGCAGCCGCGCGTAATCGGGCTGCCCGAAGGCGCGCGTGCGGAACAGCGGCGCGGCCGGCGCGATGGTGACGCTCTCATAGGGCTGGTGCACGACGCTGCCGGTCGCGTAAGCGGAGAA
>DASZQT010000095.1:0-6120 GCA_035549515.1 Pseudolabrys sp.
ACCTTGTAGCGATGGTCGAGCGCGACGTCGTTGTCATAGGACCATT
This sequence comes from Pseudolabrys sp., assembly GCA_035549515.1. GTDB lineage: Bacteria > Pseudomonadota > Alphaproteobacteria > Rhizobiales > Xanthobacteraceae > Pseudolabrys. Next base: position 47 of record DASZQT010000095.1, read on the forward strand.
CGTGGATACCCATTTTCTGGCTGATCATCTCGACCGCCGGTGCAGGGCGGTCGGCGATGTCCTCGCCGTTGAGCATCTTGTCGATCGAGACGGCAGCCTCGTGGCCGTGCGCCACCGCCCAGATGATGTTCTTCGGCCCGAACGCGGCGTCGCCACCGAAGAACACCTTTGGGTGGGTCGACTGCATGGTCTGCGCGTCGACCTTGGGCATGCCCCATTGATCGAACTCGATGCCCATGTCGCGCTCAATCCAGGGGAAGGCGTTCTCCTGGCCGACCGCGACCAGCACGTCGTCGCAGGGGAAATGCTGATCGGGCTCGCCGGCGGGCACCAGCTTGCGCCGGCCCTTGGGGTCGTATTCCGCCTTCACCTTCTCGAAGGTGATGCCAGTGAGCTTGCCGTTGTCGTGCGTGAATTCCTTCGGCACCAGGAAATTGTGGATCGGGATGCCTTCGTGCTGTGCGTCTTCCTTTTCCCAAGGGCTCGCCTTCATCTCTTCGAAGCCCGAGCGCACCACCACGTCGACCTGCTCGCCGCCAAGCCTGCGCGCGGAACGGCAGCAGTCCATCGCGGTGTTGCCGCCGCCGAGCACGACGACGCGCCGGCCGATCTTGCTGATATGGCCGAACGAGACCGACGACAGCCAGTCGATGCCGATATGGATATTGGCAGCCGCTTCCTTGCGGCCGGGAATGTCGAGATCGCGGCCGCGCGGTGCGCCCGACCCGACAAACACGGCGTCCCAGCCTTCGGCGACGAGCGCCTTCAGACTTTCGACGCGCGTCCCTGCGCGGAACTCGACGCCGAGCCCAAGCACATAGCCGGTCTCTTCATCAATCACGCTGTCGGGCAGGCGGAATTTCGGGATCTGCGTGCGGATCATGCCGCCCGCTTTGGCGTCGGCGTCGAACACGGTGACGCTATAGCCGAGCGGGGCGAGGTCGCGCGCCACGGTGAGCGAGGCGGGGCCGCCGCCGACGAGCGCGACGCGCTTGCCGTTCTTGTGCTGCACCGGACGCGGCAGCCGCGCCGTGATGTCGTCCTTGTAATCGGCGGCGACGCGCTTCAAGCGGCAGATCGCCACCGGCTCGTTCTCGACGCGATCGCGCCGGCAAGCGGGCTCGCAGGGACGGTCGCAGGTGCGTCCGAGAATTCCCGGAAACACATTCGATTTCCAATTGATCATGTAGGCGTCGGAGTAACGCCCATGCGCGATCAAGCGGATGTATTCGGGGACTGGCGTGTGCGCCGGACACGCCCATTGGCAATCGACGACTTTGTGGAAGTAATCGGGCGCCGCAATGTCAGTGTTCTTCATTGACTCCTCGAAACGCGCCCGGTACGCGGCGTTATTCTCGATCGTGCGGCTTCTCGCTTCCCGCCAAGCCTTGCTACGAAGCCTGTGCCGTGTCCATCCACCGCCACGCGACTCCGATCCCGCATATTATTCTCGACCAAGGCTTAACGCTACCTGTGCTTCAATCATTTCGGTCACCCGTTAAAGGCTTTTCTTGACCTTTCGCTCCCCGAAAGCGGCACAAGCATGGCATACGTTTCGCAAGCGCACGAAAGGGCGGAACGCGTGCCGGCCTGGAAAATGGCGTAGTTCGATACCAAATCAATGAGCGATTCTCACCGCGCGCGACTGGCTGTTGCGGCGCACAATGACGATAACGTGATGCGCGACATCTTTACCGAGATCTACGAAAACCAGCCGCTCGATCCGACCGAGGCGGCGCGTCGCGCCGTGCGTCCTGTGCTGCGCAAACGCTTCTACGAGCGGGCGCATGTCGGGGACGAAGAGACGGCGGGCTTCCCGGTCCTGCTTGACGGCAAACCCGTCCGCACGCCGGCGCGCCGTCTGCTGGCCGCCCCGACGCATGCGCTGGCCGGGCGCATCGCCGACGAATGGAACGCGCAGCAAGATATGATCGACCCGGCGCAGATGCCGCTCACCCGGCTTGCCAATGCGGTGATCGACGCGGTCGCGGACAAGCCGGGGCCGGTCGCCGAGGAGATCGAGAAATATCTTGGCAGCGATCTCGTGTTCTATCGCGCGGACCGCCCGGCGGGCCTGGTCGCACGCCAGGCCGAATTGTGGAACCCGATCATGGACTGGGCGCGCGACGCGCTCGGTGCCCGCTTCGTGCAGGTGGAAGGGGTGATCCATGCCGCCCAGCCGCCCGAGGCGATTGCCGCTGCGCGCGCAGCTATCCCAGCCCATGAGAATGGCCCGAAAGACCCGCGCCAGATCTGGCGGCTCGGCGCGGCCTCCTCGATCTGTGCGCTCACCGGATCGGCGCTGCTCGCGCTCGCGCTCGGTGCCGGCGCGATCACGGAAGAGGCGGCCTGGACCGCCGCCCATGTCGACGAGGACTGGCAGATGATGCAGTGGGGCCGCGACGAACTCGCGCTCCAGCGCCGCGCCTTCCGCCACGCCGAATTTACCGCCGCCGCGACCGTGCTCGAACTCACGCGCTGAATTTTCTAGCGTCGTTCGTTGCCGCGATAAGAAGAGAGAATGAGCGGAGCGGGGTAGTCTCGGTCAGGACGACCAGTCATGCTACGCTTGCGCTTCGCAAGCGGGGCCGGCGAATGAAAATCACGCTCGATCTTTCAAAACTGGTCGAAGAGGGCAAGCTCACACCCGCCGAAGCGCAGCGGCTGAAGGGCCTGGCGGCGCGGGAGACCGGCTCGCTCGCCATCAACATCCTGATCGGCTTCGGTGTGGTGTCGGTGGCGGCGGGCGCGGTCGCGCTGGTCCCGACGCCGCTCACCGCCGTGCTGCTCGGACTGGCATTGACGGTATGTGGCGCGGCGGTCGTGCTCAGGCGGATCGAAAGCTGGGCCGTGCTCGGGCAGATTTGCCTTGTGGTCGGCGCGCTGATGTTCTGCGGCGGCGTGATCGCCTATGGCGAGGGCTCGCTTTCGTCGATGCTGATCGTCACGGTGGCGCTCGCGCTGATCGCCATTGCCGCGCGCTCGAGCCTCTTGATCGCGCTCGCCGTGCTGGCGGCGTCCGCCTGCCTCGGAGCGCGCGCCGGCTACAGCCATGCGGAGTATTCGCTGGCGATCTTCGAGCCGACTTTGACCGTCGTCCTGTTCTCGGCGCTCGCGCTCGTGGCTTACCAATTCTCGCACCAACTGCCCGCGGATTACGAGCGCCTGGCGGTCATGGTGTCGCGCACCTCGATCGCGCTGGTCAATTTCGGCTTCTGGGTCGGCTCGCTCTGGGGCGATCCTTTGATTCTGCTGCGCGGCATGAGCGCGAAGACACCGGTCGCGCGGCTGGGCGACGTGGTCATTCCGGACTATGCCTTCAGCATCGCCTGGGCGCTGGCGCTGATCGGGGCCGGCGTGTGGGCGGTGCGGGTGAACCGGCGCTGGCTGGTCAATGTGGCCGCCACTTTCGGGGCCATCCATTTTTATTCGCAGTGGTTCGAACGCCTCGGCGCCACGCCGCTGTCGGTGCTGCTCGGCGGCGTGGTGTTGCTGGCGATCGCTCTGGCGCTATGGAAGTTCAATCAGAAGACGACTGCGGTGTTGGTCCAATAACGGGAGCAGCCGTTCGTCCCCGCGAAAGCGGGGACCCAGCTGTGAGTCAGTGCTGGATTCCCGCTTTCGCGGGAATGAGCGGGGGGGGGAAGCTCAATGCCCGGTGGGGTCGCCACGGCGGCTGATCTCGTATAGGAACCAGACCCGCTTTTCCGACTCGTCGATATAGGTTTCCAACAGGCTCGCGCTGCCGACGTCATTGTGCTCGTCGCAGACATCGTGCGCCTCGCGCATGGAAGCGACGAAGCGCTGATTGTCGTCGCGCAGTTCGGCGATCATGTCGGCCGGATCGACATAGGCTGCGTCATTGTCGGGGATGCGCTGCTGGCGCGAAATGTCGCCGATCGAGCGCAACGTGGGCTGCCCGAGCTTGCGCACGCGCTCGGCCAGGACATCGGTCATGGCGAACAGTTGGTCTCCGTGTTCGTCGAGCAGCAGGTGGTAGTCGCGGAAATGCGGCCCGGTCATGTGCCAGTGGAAGTTCTTGGTCTTGAGATAGAGCGCGAAGGTGTCGGCGAGTAGCCCATTGAGGGCGGCGGCGATGTCCTTGGCGGCGTTGGCGCCCAGGTCGGTGGGGGTTTTCAGGCGGGGGGAGGGCTGAGCATGGTTCATCGGGGGGGCTCCGGAGGGAAAAGTTCCACGACCCCAATACGCAGACGCACGGATGGTTCCATCGCCACCGGGGCTAATCGTGTGGGGGCTGCTTTGCCTTCGCTTCCAACGCCGCAGCCCGCTCAAGGTTCGCCCGGCCCTCATCACTCCGCCCGAGGGCGGCGAGCAGGGCGGCGCGGGCCCGGTGGGCGGCGGCGAGGTTCGGATTGATTGCAAGCGCCCGGTCGAGGTCGGCCAGCGCCTCCTGCGAGCGGCCGAGCCGGCCGAGCGCCTGCGCGCGGGCCAGATGGGCCTCGGCGAAGCGGGGATCGGCGGCGATGGCCCGCTCGAAGCTCGCCAGCGCCTCGTCGGCCCGGCCGAGTTGGGCAAGCGTGACACCCCGGTTGAGCCAGTCGTCCGACGAGTCCGGGTTGAGCGCGAGCGCCCGGTCGAAACCCTTGAGCGCCTCGGCCGGCATGCCGCCGTCGAGCAGGATATTGGCGCGGTTGCCGTGCGCCTCGGCAAAATCCGGGTCGGCGGCGATGGCCCGCTCGAAGCTCTTGACCGCCTCGAGCGGCTGCCCCAGCCGCTCCAGTGCCTTGCCCAGGAGGTTATGCACCTTGGGCGTATTGAGCCCGAACGAAATGGCCCGGCGGGCGAGGTCGGCGCCTTCCTTGAACTGGCCGGCCTGGCAGGCCACGGCCGCCACGCAATAAAGCGCTTCGCTATTTTCGGGATCGGCCTGCAGCACTTCCATATAGCGCTCCATGGCCATGGCGATATCGCCCTGGCGGTGGTGGAAGAGGCCCTGCTGGATGAGCTCGGCGGCGCTGGGTTGGGTCATGGCGCGGTTCTAAGCAGGGATTGCGGGGGAAGGCAAAGGGGGAGGGCGGGCCGCGGTCTCGCTTTCCCTCTCCCCTCGGGGGAGAGGGTGCCCGCGCGTAGCGAGGGCGGCTGAGGGGGCAGGTGGCTCTCATGAGTTCATTGACCCCCCCCACCCGGCCCGCGCTTCGCTGACGCTTGCGCTCGCCACCCCCCAGGGGAGAGGGAAAGAGCGCCTGTGGCGGCGCCGCGCACGACACTCGCGCACCGCCCATGGTATGGCTTTTGCTCGAATCCGGGCAGGACCGGCTTTAGACCAGAGGCGACATGAAGGACATTCTCGACAAACTCGAAATGCGGCGCGCGGAGGCCCGTCTCGGCGGCGGCGAAAAGCGCATCGAGGCCCAGCATAAGCGCGGCAAGCTGACTGCCCGCGAGCGCATCGAGCTCCTGCTCGACAAGGGCTCGTTCGAGGAGTTCGACATGTTCGTCGAGCACCGCTCGAACGACTTCGGCAGAGAGAAGTCAAAGATCCCCGGCGACGGCGTGGTCACCGGCAGGGGCACCGTCAACGGCCGGACGGTCTATCTGTTCTCCAAGGACTTCACCGTGTTCGGCGGCTCGCTGTCGGAGACCCACGCCCAAAAGATCATCAAGGTGCAGGACATGGCGATGAAGGCGCGCGCGCCGGTGATCGGCCTGTTCGACGCCGGCGGCGCGCGCATCCAGGAGGGCGTGGCCGCGCTCGGCGGCTATGGCGAGGTTTTCAAGCGCAACGTGATCGCCTCGGGCGTGATCCCGCAAATCTCCGTCATCATGGGCCCCTGCGCCGGCGGCGATGTCTATTCGCCGGCCATGACCGACTTCATCTTCATGGTGCGCGACACCTCGTACATGTTCGTCACCGGCCCCGACGTCGTTAAGACGGTGACCAATGAAGTGGTCACCGCCGAAGAGCTCGGTGGCGCTTCGGTGCACACCGCCAAGTCCGGCGTGGCCGATGGCTCTTTCGAGAACGATGTCGAATGCCTGCTGCAGATGCGCCGCCTGATCGACTTCCTGCCCGCCAACAACGAGACCGGTGTGCCGGAATGGCCGACGCAGGA
>DASZQT010000096.1:0-10199 GCA_035549515.1 Pseudolabrys sp.
CGGGGCGCATCCATATGGGCCATGTGCGCAACTACACCATGGGTGACGTGGTGGCCCGCTTCAAACGAGCCATGGGCCATGCCGTGCTGCACCCGATGGGCTGGGACGCCTTCGGCATGCCGGCCGAGAACGCCGCCATGGCGGGCAAGGTCCATCCCAAGAAATGGACCTACGAGAACATCGCGGCGATGAAGAAGCAGCTCCAGTCGATGGGGCTGTCGCTCGACTGGGCGCGCGAGGTCGCGACCTGCGACCCGGCCTATTACAAGCACCAGCAGAAGATGTTCCTCGACTTCCTGAAAGCGGGGCTGGTTGCGCGCGAATACCGCAAGGTGAACTGGGACCCGGTCGACATGACCGTGCTCGCCAACGAGCAGGTGATCGACGGCCGCGGCTGGCGCTCGGGCGCACTGGTCGAGCAGCGCGATCTCTATCAATGGGTGTTCAAGATCTCGGACTATGCCGAGGAACTGCTTGAAGCGCTCGACACGCTCGACCGCTGGCCGGACAAGGTCCGGCTGATGCAGAAGAACTGGATCGGCCGCTCCGAAGGCCTGCTGGTCCGTTTCATGCTCGACGCCGCGACCGTGCCAAACGGCGAGAGCGAGCTCGAGATCTTCACCACGCGGCCCGACACCTTGTTCGGCGCCAAGTTCATGGCGATCGCGCCCGATCATCCGCTCGCCACCGCGGCTGCGGCGAAGAATCCGAAGCTCGCCGCCTTCATCGAAGAGTGCAAACGCATCGGCACGTCGCAGGAAGCGATCGACACCGCCGAGAAGATGGGCTTCGACACCGGCATCCGCGCCGTGCATCCGCTCGACGCCAATTGGAAGCTGCCGGTCTATGTCGCCAACTTCATTTTGATGGATTACGGCACGGGCGCCATCTTCGGCTGCCCGGCGCACGACCAGCGCGACCTCGACTTCGTCAACAAATACGGCCTCGGCAATACGCCGGTGGTGCTGCCGCCGGGCCAGGACCCGAAGACTTTCGTCGTCACCGACGTCGCCTATGACGGTGACGGCACGATGTTCAATTCGAAGAACGATGTCGTCGACTTGAACGGCATGACGCCGCAGAAGGCGTTCGACACCATCGCCAATCTCTTGGCGGCGACGACGCGGGGCAACCGGCCGGTGGGCCAGCGCCAGGTCAATTATCGCCTGCGCGACTGGGGCATTTCGCGCCAGCGCTATTGGGGCTGCCCGATCCCGATCATCCACTGCGACGCGTGCGGCGTGGTGCCGGTGCCGGCCGCCGACCTGCCGGTAAAGCTCCCCGACGATGTGACCTTCGACAAGCCGGGCAATCCGCTCGACCGCCATCCGACCTGGAAGCATGTGAAGTGTCCCTCATGCGGCGGCGAGGCGCGGCGCGAGACCGACACCATGGATACCTTTGTCGACTCGTCCTGGTACTTCGCGCGCTTCACCGATCCGTGGGACGCGGACGCGCCCACCACGCCGGACGTCGCCAATCGCTGGCTGCCGGTCGACCAATATATCGGCGGCATCGAGCACGCGATCTTGCACCTGCTCTATTCGCGCTTCTTCACGCGCGCGATGAAGAAGACCGGTCATCTCAATATCGATGAGCCGTTCGCCGGCCTGTTCACGCAGGGCATGGTGGTGCACGAGACCTACCGCTTGAAGAGCGGCGATTGGGTCATGCCGGCCGACATCACCATCGAGGGCATGGGCGACCAGCGCCGCGCCAAGCTGACCGCGACCGGCGAGCCGGTCGAGATCGGCTCGATCGAGAAGATGTCGAAGTCGAAGAAGAACACGGTCGACCCCGACGACATTATCGCGGCCTACGGCGCCGACACCGCGCGCTGGTTCATGCTGTCGGATAGTCCGCCCGAGCGCGACGTGATCTGGACCGAGGAAGGCGTGCAGGGCGCCTGGCGCTTCGTGCAGCGGCTGTGGCGGCTGGTGGGCGAGGTGTCCGAGGTATCCGGACCGGCCACACGGCCCGCCGAGTTCGGAGCGGAGGCGCTGAAAGTCCGCAAGGCCGCGCACCGGGCGCTCGCCAATGTCTCGGACGACATCGCCCGCCTGCGCTTCAACCGCTGCGTCGCCCACATCTACGAATTCGCCAATGCCCTGTCGGAGGCGATCGGCAGTGTCGAGACCGCGCCCGGACCCGATCTGGCCTGGGCCTTGCGCGAAGCCGGCGACATCCTGGTGCGGCTGTTCGCCCCCATGATGCCGCATCTGGCCGAGGAATGCTGGGCGGTGCTCGGGCACGACAGCCTGGTCGCCACCGAGGCCTGGCCGGAGGTCGAGCCGGCGCTCCTGATCGAAAACACCATCACACTGCCGGTGCAGATCAACGGCAAGAAGCGGGCGGACGTCACCGTGGCCCGCGATGCCACCGAGGACGAAATTGTGGCTGCCGTTTTGGCCCTCGATGCGGTACAAAAAGCCCTGGACGGCAAAAGCCCGAAAAAGGTCATCGTTGTCCCGCAGAGGATCGTCAATGTGGTTGCCTAGACCCCTGACCCGTCTGCTGGCCGTCATCGGCCTGGCCGGCCTCACCGCCGGCTGCTTCCAGCCGATGTATGGCGACGTGTCGGTCACCGGCTCGCCCAGCATCGTGCCGAAGATGAAGGCGGTCGAGGTGCTGCCGATCGATGCGCCCAACGGCACGCGGCTGTCGCGCGTCGGCGGCGTGGTACGCGACGACCTCATCTTCGCGCTCGCCGGCGGCGCCGCCACGACCGGCGCCTACCGGCTCAACGTCAGGCTCACCTCCAAGCAGACGCAGGTGATCATCGACATCGCCAGCGCGCGCCCGGACATCAATTACTACGGCATCGACGCCACCTTCACGCTGCTCGAGGTCGCCACCGGCAAGACCGTGATGCAGGGCCAGACCTTCTCGCGCGTGTCCTACAACATCCCGGGCGAACAGCAGCGCTTCGTCGGCGAACGCGGCCTGCGCGACGCCGAAGACCGCGCGGCCAAGGTCATCGCCGAAAGCATCCGCAACCGCCTCGCCTCGTATTTCGTGGCGGGGACGTAGAAGGCGCTGCTGCGCGCCAACGCACACACAACGCCACCCGTCACCCCGAGGTGCTCGACACGGTACGCGCCGAGCCTCGAAGGGTCTGAGAATCGCGCTTGATCTCCTTTTAGAGGGTCAGAGACCCTTCGAGGCTCGCGTGCTGACGCACACTCGCTCCTCAGGGTGACGGAGAGCAGTCGATGCCAAACAACAGTGATTCCCAACCCCGCCCCGTGATCAGCGCCGCAACGCGCGATGGAATCATGCTGCCGGTAATTGACGTCACCGATCCGCGCTTCGCCGTGCCGGACGATGCCGACGGTCTCGCGCGTCTATTCGAGAAGGCAAGCGCGGAAGAGCGGCGCAACCGGCGAGTGCCGAAATTCATCATGCGCTTTCTGATGCGGCGTGCGATGAAACAATCGCTGATCCTGCGCGCGCTGTTCGGCGGCGACGCGCCGTTCCTCGACGGCGTGACAACCTATCTGCTGAAGCTCGGCGCCGAGCTTCCCGCGCCGTATGACAGCCGGGTCGACAAGCGCATCGCGGCCACGCCGTATCTGACACTCCTGCGTCTGCGCACGCAGCAGGTCGCGAAGCTGCTCGCCGACGCGCTCGCGCCGAAGCTGGTGGATGCCAAGTCGGCGCCGCTGCATCTCGTCAACATCGCCGGCGGTCCGGCGATCGACAGTCTGAACGCGCTGATCCTGCTGCGGCGGCGCGATGGCGATCTGCTGCGGCGGCCGATCGTCATCAATGTGCTCGATCAGGACGACGCCGGTCCGTTTTTCGGCGCCAACGCGCTCACCGCATTGGTGCAGAACGGCGCCCCGCTCGCCGGGCTCGACATCGCTTTCCGGCATCAACATTACGATTGGAACGCGACCGCCTCGCTCGACGCACTGCTGCGCGAGGTGAGCGCATCCGCTGCTATTGTGGGCGCATCGTCGGAAGGCGGGCTGTTTGAATACGGCGGTGACGATGCGATCGTGGCGAACTTGACGACCTTGCGGACCCATCGCGTCGATGCCGTCGCCGGGTCGGTCACCAGCGCAAACGAGAGCAGCCGCCGCAGGCTCACCGCGACCCGTTTCAAATTGCATCCGCGCGGCCTCGAAGGCTTCGCCCCGCTCGCCGGGCGTGCCGGCTGGCGCATCGCCCGCAGCGAACCGGCGCAGCTCAGCGACCAGGTGCTGCTGGCGCCCGCTTGATTGCCCGTCCCCGAAACGCGCATTAGCTTGTCGGCCATGACCGCCCTCAAAACCTCCGACATCGACCGCTTCCTGGCCAAGCCCGATCCGGCGCAGCCGATCGTGCTGGTCTACGGTCCCGACGCCGGCCTGGTGCGCGAGCGCGTCGATGCCCTCGTCAAGGCCTCGGTCGACGACCCGAGCGATCCTTTCAGCTTTGTGCGCATCGAAGGCGAGGACCTCACCGGCAATCCGTCGCGGCTGGTGGAAGAGGCGCATACGGTGCCGCTGTTCGGCGGCCGCCGCGCCGTGCTGGTGAAGGCCGGCTCGCGCAACATCGCGTCGGCGGTGGAGCCGGTGATCAAGGCGCCGTCGGCCGAATGCCGCATCATCATCGAGGCCGGCGACCTGAAAAAATCCGCGCCGCTGCGCGCGCTGTGCGAGAAGGCCAAGGTCGCGGCGGCGCTGCCCTGTTACGTCGATAGTGCGGCCGCGATCGCGCGCCTGATCGACGAGGAGATGCGCGCGGCCGGCCTTTCCATCGCGCCCGATGCGCGCGCCATGCTGCAATCGCTGCTCGGCGGCGACCGGCTGGCCTCGCGCAACGAGATCCGCAAGCTCGCGCTTTATGCGCAAGGCCAGCAACGCGTCGAGTTGGCCGATGTCATGGCGGTGGTGTCGGACGCTTCCGACATGGCGCTCGACGGCGTGCTCGACGCCGCCTTCGCCGGCAAGACCGTCGAGGTCGACAGCGAATTTTCCAAGGCACGCGCCGGCGGGTCTTCGCCGGCCGCCATCATCTCGGCCGCGATCCGCCACGTCGCCAATCTGCACAAGATGAAGCTCGCGGTGGACAACGGCGACTCGGTGGAATGGGCGATGAAGCGCGGCGCGCCACCGGTGCATTTCTCGCGCGAGAACGCGGTCGGCGCGGCGCTGCGCACCTGGACGCCCGCGCGCCTCGCGCGCGCCATGCAGCAGCTTGCCGAGGCCTCGCTCGATGCGCGGCGCAATGCGCCGCTGGCGGAAACCATCGCGCAGCGCACGCTGCTGTCGATCGCGGTGAATGCGAGAAGGCGGGAGTCGTGATGATCTGGTTGGCGCAGCCACAAACTCGCTGTCATGCCCGGGCTTGACCCGGGCATCCATGATGAGTGTCAGCTAGGGAAAGCGCCACTTAAGGCTGATCCGGCGGATGTTCGTCATGGATTGCCGGGTCATAGGCGTTCTGAAAGAACGCCGTTCTTCGAACGGCTCTGCCCGGCAATGACCGTGGGGAAAGCCCACGCCGCTCTTTGTCGGACAGATCACAAACTCAACTGATAGCTATGCGGGGTCCAGCGATAGCCGAGGCCTTCGCGTTCGACGTAACCGACACTCGGGAACGGGAAATGGAAGCTGACGAAAGGCACCTTGTCGGTCGCCAGCATGTCGAGGATGCGCTTGCGTGAGGCGACCGCCTTGTCCTTGTCGTCGTCCATGTCGAAGTACCAATCCGGCCGCTGCACCGCCATCACATATTGGGTGCAGGTATCGGCCGTGATCATGAAGCGCTTGCCTTCGCTCTCGACGTGGAACGCAAGCAGGCCGGGTGAATGTCCGAAGGCATCGACGGCGGTGATGCCGGACACGACATCCTCGCCCGGGTTGATGAAGGTCGAGCGGTTGGCCAGCGGCACGCAGCGCTTCACGAACAGTTCGCGATTGCCCTTGCGCGCCTCGCGCACGTTCTCGCCCTTCTTCCAGAAATCGAATTCGGCGGCGCCGAACACGTAACGCGCGTTCGGGTAGACCGGCTCGCCATTGTCGACCAGGCCGCCGATATGATCGGGATGGCCGTGCGTGGTGACGACCACGTCGATGTCCTCGGGCTTATGGCCGAGCACGGCGAGCTGCTGCACGAGCGCACCGATCGGCAGGCGGCCGCGCATGGCCTCGATGTCGCGCGCCAGATTGCCGTTGCCGGTGTCGAACAGCACCAGCTCCTTGCCGGTGTTGACCAGCGTGCAGGTGTAGCAATGCTCGAAACGGTCGGTGTCGATATTGTTGGCGCGCGCGAGCGCGTGCACCTCGTCGGCCGAGGCATTGCCGCCGAAATTCGGGTACAACTTGTCGCGCACCGACGTGCCGTCGAGGATGGTGGCGACCTCGAAGCCGCCGAGCTTGAAGCGGTTCACCATCGGCCGCAGCGGGCCTTGCAGTGGTGCGGGCATTTCCTGTCCTCCCCATTGTGTTGGCCTTTCACTACCACAACGCGGCCTCCGTTCCAGCGCGGTTTTGACGCGCATCAAGGCGGCCTGCCACCCCTGGTGTGGAATGGCGCCCGCTTTTATGATCGTGAAACACGATTCGGCGATTTGGATTTAGGGGGGACTGTCAATGGCCAAGAAGTCACGCAAGAAATCGGCAAAGAAGAGCGCTGCCAAGCGCAAGGCGAAGGTTGCCAAGACCAAAGTCGGCAAGACCAAAGTCGGCAAGGCCAAGGCCGGCAAGACCAAGGCCCGCGCGGCCGCGAAGAGCGGGAAGAGCGCCAAGACCAAGAAGGCCGCGGCCAAGAAGCGACGCAAGGCCAAGCCGCAGAGCCTGGGCGACCGGGTTACCGGCGCGTTCAAGGCGGTGGTCGACACTTTCGCGGAAGCCGAGGATTTGCGCCACAAGCTGGAACCGCGCGGCATGGACGCGACGGAGTAGGCCGGTCCCGACCGGGCGGCCTACTCTGTAGCCCGCGTGAGCGCCAGCGAAATGCGGGAAACGAGCTCTCGATGGTGACGGCCATCCCGGATTTCGCTGACGCTCATCCGGGCTACAGGCTTGCTACAGGCTTGCGTGCCCAAAAACGTGGATGCCCGGCATAAAGCCGGGCATGACGGGCGTGTAGCGCAAAGTCACCGATACGCGTCGGTCGCCACATTGGCGATCTCGACCAGGTCGAGTTCGGGGTGGTTCGACAGCAGAAACATGCTGAGCGGGCGGTCGAGGCAATAGCAGATATAGGACCGGAAGCCGTCCCATTCGCCCTCGTGATCGGCGAACAGGATCCCGTCCTGGTCGCCAAAATACCAGCCGAAGCCGTAATTGGTTTCCTCGCCGTCATTGGTCTCGCCGCTGGTAAATGCTTCTTCCATCGACGCCTCGCTCACCAGCGCGTAGCGGCGCAGCGCCTGCTCGTACAGGCACAGATCGGGCGCCGTGGTGTAGAACGAGCCGGAGCCGATCAAAGCATCGAATTCGGTGCCGCCGGCCTCCTCCAACTCGCCGCGGTCGTCGAGCCGATAGCCGACCGCGCAGCGCGCGTCGCCGACGCGCGCATCGGGCACCGAAAAGGTGTCCTTCATGCCGAGCGGCTGGAACACGCGGCGGGCGAAGAAATCGTGGTAGCTCTGGCCCGACACAATCTCGATCACCGAGCCGAGCAGCTCGTAGCCGGAATTGCTGTAGGCGAACACGTCGCCCGGCTTGAGCCCCGGCTCGGCCATCGGGCAGCCCAGCTCGGCAAAAGTGCGGATGACATCGGCATTGGTGGGCTGGGCATTGCGCGCCAGCACCTCGTCGACGCCGCTCTCGTCATAGAGGTCGCGAATGCCGGAGGTGTGGTGCAGCAACGTGCGCAGCGTCACCCCCGGGCCGAAGCCGGCAAGCTGCGGGATGAATTTGCCGATGGCATCGTCGAGCGAGAGCCGGCCCTGCTCGGCCAGCATCTGCAGGCCGAGCGCGGTCAACTGCTTGCCGCAGCTCGCCAGGTGGAAGATGGTGTCGGGCGCGACCGCCACCCCTTCCGCCACATCGGCCATGCCGTAGCCGGCGAGGTGCACCACATTGCCGTCGGCGATCACCGACATCGCCAGACCCGGCCCGGCGGCATCGATCTGGCCACGGACGTAATCGTCAATGTCGCCCGAACGGGCGGCGTCGGCGCGGATGCCGGCGGGCGCCGGCGCCGGTGTGCTGCGTCCGAATAGAGCCATCGCCACTACTCCTCTCGATCGCGTGCGCGGGGAGCTTTGGTGTTCTTTGTGTCACCGTCAAGACGGCGGCGATACCACTTGCCTGTGCGTATCGCCGCAGGCCGGCAAAAGGCCGGCCACAGGGCAGCCATGTCATCGCGCGTTCGTGAATGCGGGGATGTGTAGTTCAGCGTATAGCGTGATTTGTTCGAAACCGAATAGCGTTTCGCGCTTTCTAGTCTCTGTCTGTATCGTTTATTGGAATTCAGCGTGCGTCACGTCGCTCGTCATTACTCGTCCAAGCGTCGCGTGGTAACGGTCCTGCTCGGCCTGTCGATCGCGCTGCCCGTTTTTTCGGCCGCGCCGGCCAAGGCTCAGATGTTCGAGCTTTTCCCCTACGGCGGCTCCGATCGCGCCTATCCGAGCGTCCATCGCGCCCGTAAGCATCGCAAGGCCCGGCATAAAGATTCCGAAAACATCGCCGTCGAAAAGCAGAAGATCCCGCGCGGCCCCGTGCAGGTGGTGGTCTCGATCAGCCGCCAGCGCGCGTATCTCTACAGCGATGGCGTGCGCGTCGCCGACGGCGCGATCTCGACCGGCGTGCCCGGCCACCCGACGCCGATGGGCGTGTTCTCGGTGATCGCGAAGTCGCGCTACCACCACTCGAACATCTACAGCGGCGCGCCCATGCCTTACATGCAGCGCATCACCTGGTCCGGCATCGCGCTGCACGAAGGTCCGCTGCCCGGTTATCCGGCCTCACACGGCTGCATCCGGTTGACGCAATCCTTCGCGGTGAAGCTGTGGGGTATCGCCAAGGTCGGCGCGCGCGTGATCGTCACCCGCGAGGAGGTGGCGCCGGTCGCCATCGACAATAGCCGCCTGTTCGAGCCGAAAAAGCCGCAAGAGAAGCCAGAAGCGAAGCCAGAAGCGAAGCCGGAAGCGAAGCCGGAGCAAAAGCCGATCGAAAAACAGGCCGATGCGACGACAGGCCCAATGCTGATGGCCGCGCGCACGGCCTTCGCCGAGAACATCGCGGCGCCCGCCGGCGCGAAACAGCCCGATGCGACCGCACCGGCCGCCGTGCCGCCCAAGGATGTCCCCAAGGAGACTCCGAAGCAGGCAGCCAAGGAAGCACCCAAGCCGAAGGGTCCGGTGGAAGTCTTCGTCTCGCGCAAGTCGGGCAAGCTCTATGTCAAGCAGGGCTTCACCTCGCTGTTCGAGGCGCCGGTCACCATCACCGACCCGGGCCAGGCCTGGGGCACGCATGTGTTCACGGTCATGGACATCAAGGACGGCAAGGCGAACTGGAACGTCATGAGCATCCCGAGCGGCTATGCGCGCGCGGCGAGCCGGCATGAACGCAAAGGCTCCAAACGTGAGCGCGCCGCGGCCCGCGAACGCGAGCGGCAGGAGCAACGCGCCGCTGCGCTCGCCGGCGCGCCGACCCCGGCAGAGGCGCTCGCTCATTTTCAATTGGCGCCCGACGCCATCCAACGCATTTCCGAATTGCTCACCCCCGGCTCCTCGATGATCGTCTCCGACAACGCGCTGAGCGACGAGACCGGCCCGGACACCGGCTTCATCGTCTCGACGCGCTGAGCGTTCAATCCCGGATTTAGCCAACACCCATCGGTGCTTTGCCGGTCGCTAGCCGGTCATCGCCCCAAGCCACAGGCCGGCAAGACCGCCGACTGTGCTGAGCGCGACGGATGAATAAGAGAGCATGCCCGCGCCCCACAGTTCGGGCACGAAGCCGCCGATGGTCGAGCCGATGAGAATGCCGAGCCAGATGCGGGATCGCATGGACCATCCTCATTCGAAGTTCGTCCGACGTGGAATGCTTTCGCACGCGGCGGCATCCCAGGCAGATTACATATTGTTAATCCGCATGGGGCTGTCGCGGGCTTAAATCCGCCGCGCGCTTGCGCATAATCCCGCCCGGGGACGATGCGATGCTAGCAGATCGGCAGCCGCGCGCCATGAACGATATTACCCGCAGCACCTTTAACAAGGTGCCGGAAGTCACGCTTGCATTTTGGATCATCAAGAT
>DASZQT010000097.1:0-4099 GCA_035549515.1 Pseudolabrys sp.
GCTGCTGACGAGGCGGGTCAGCCCGGACAAGATCTACCGCGAGATCGACTGGCCGCTGCTCGTGATGTTCGTCGGACTGTTTGTCGTGGTGGCCGGCTTCGAAAAGGTCGCTATCGCGCCGAACCTGCACCTGTTGCTCGGTCATCTGCACCTTGACAATATAGGGTGGCTCGGCCTCGTCACCGCCGTGCTGTCAAATATCGTCAGCAACGTCCCGGCCGTGCTGGTGCTCAAGCCGTTCGTCGCGGAGCTCCACGATCCGCAACGTGCCTGGCTGGTGGTCGCGATGACATCGACCTTGGCCGGCAATTTCACGCTGCTCGGCTCGGTCGCCAATCTCATCGTCGCGCAACGCGCGCAGGCGCGCGGCGTTACCCTCGACTTCTGGTCTTATTTCCTGATCGGCGCGCCGCTCACGGTGATCACGATCGGCGCGGGGCTCTGGTGGATGATGTGACGCGCGCGGCCGATCACTGTGCCGGCGCGACGCGCAGGATGCGGCCCGCGCTGTTGTCGGTGAGCAGGTAAAGCGCGCCGTCCGGTCCCTGGCGCACGTCGCGGATGCGCTCGTGCAGCGCATGAAACATGCGCTCCTCCTTCACGACCTTGTCGCCCGACAGCGCGAGGCGCGACAACAATTCGAATTTCAGCGCGCCATTGAACAGGCTGCCCTTCCAGCCCTTGAATAGATCGCCGGTGTAGAACGCCATGCCGGAGGGCGCGATCGACGGCGTCCAATGCCAGATCGGATCGGTGACGCCTTCCGCGTGCTGCTTGCCGTGGCCGACCGGCGAACCGTCGTAATTGACGCCGAAGCTCACCAGCGGCCAGCCATAATTGGCGCCCTTTTCGATGATGTTGATTTCATCGCCGCCCATGGGGCCGTGCTCCTGCTCCCATAGTTTGCCGTCGGCCGGATTGAAGGCGAGGCCTTCGGCATTGCGCAGGCCATAGGCCCAGATTTCCGGCAGCGCGTTGGCGCGTCCGACGAAGGGATTGTCGGGCGGCGCTTTGCCGTCCGGCGTGATGCGCACGATCTTGCCGAGATCGTTATCGAGCTTCTGCGCGTTCTCGGCCAGGAAATGATCGCCGAGCGTGACGAACAGATTGCCGTCCTTGGCTTGCACCATGCGGCAGCCTGTGTTGAGTCCGTGCGTAACCGGGCCGCGCTGACGGAAGATTGTGGTGACGGCATCGAGCCGCGGTTTGTCCCCTTCGACGAGTTGCGCGCGCGCGACCGCGATGCGGCCGCCGCCGTCATGCGCTTCGGTGTAGCAAAAGAAGATCGTGTGCGACTGCGCGAAGTCGTTCGCGAGCAGGACATCCATCATGCCGGCCTGCGAGCGCGCATAGACTTCCGGCACGCCGGCAAGCGCAGGCGAGAGCTTGCCGTCGCGCGTGACGATGCGCAGGCGGCCGGGCCGCTCGCTCACCAGCATGCGGCCGTCGGGCAGGAAGGCGAGCGACCAAGGGTATACAAGCCCGCGCGCGACGGTCTCGATCGTCAGCTTGCCGGCGGAGCTGTCGAACGTGGCATCGTCCGCCGCCGCCGGCGCTATCGATAGGATCGTCAGCAAAGCCGTCGCCGGCACAACGCGTTTCATGACGCAGTTCATGGCGATTTCCCTCGCGCGCCGTCAACGGAGCGTCGAGGATGCGGTTCCGGCCGCTCGCGATGACGTGTCCGGTATTTGACTGCGATCAGTCGTGCGGCGGTGTCTTGATCGTGCGGGGGGAGGGCGGACGCAGCGCCGCGATGCCGCCCATCACCACGAACACAAAGCCCATGAGCAGCGCGGTGCCGATCAGGCCCGCCTCGCCGCCGGCGACTTTGCCGATCGCGCCGCCGAGGACATCGGCGCGCGCGATGCCGATCGAGACCGCGGTGGCGGCGACCAGGGTCGAGAGCGCGAGCGCGACCGTGGTGACCAATTCCGCGATGGTGGCGGTGCGCCGCTCGCGGCCGAGCGGGTGGGTGCTGGGCGGCGTGAAGCCGGCTTTGTCGATGGCCTTACTCATGAAGCAGTCCCGCAAGTCCAAGCGAATCAATCATGCCACCACGATGGTTGCCGAAATCGGCAGCGGCCCGGCGCGATTGCGGCAGGTCCGGTAGCGGAGCACGGCCTTTTTGTGATCCCGGTTAAGGAAGGGTTAAGAGACCTACCGCGCGGCCACGAGCTGCTCGGGCTGCCAATCCATCGGCACATAGCCGGGCTCGGCTTCGACACGGTCGAGCCAGGCGCGTATGGCCGGAAATCGCGCGAGGTCGAAATCGCACTGCTCGGCGACATGCGTGTAGGCGTAAAGCGCGATGTCGGCGATGGTGAGATGGGTGCCGACGAAATAGGGATGCTCGGCGAGATGCTTCTCCATCACGCCGAGCGCGCGATAGCCGTTCTCCATCCAATCGTCGATGGCATGGCTTTGCAATTCGCGTCCGCCCTTGATCAGCGCGATCCAGAAATAGGCGGCGCCGATGTTCGGCTCCAGGCTGTGCTGCTCGAAGAACATCCATTGCAGCGCTTCGGCGCGCGCGATGCGATCCTCCGGCGCCAGCACCGAACCGATGGCGACATACCAGAGAATGGCGTTCGATTCGGCGAGATAGCGCTCGGGCGCGACTTCGAGCAGCGGCACCTGGCCGCTCGGATTCTTGGCGAGGAATTCCGGCGTGCGGCTCTCGCCCTTGAGGATGTCGATCTCGATGAGCTTATAGGGAACGCCAAGGCGCGCCAGCGCAAGGCGGACCTTGTAGCTGTTTCCCGAACGCTGCATCGAATAGAGCGTGTACATTCATGATCCTCGCGCCGCGATCAACGTAGCACGATCAGGGGATGCGAGTCCGGCGATTCGATGACTGCGCCGGACATGAATCGTTTCGTGAACATATCTCGCGAAAAGTTGTTCGTGCCACGCGACCGCGCGAAATGGAAAAGTTATTCCGCGGCCACGCGGCGCGCGCGGGCATATTCGGCGAGCGAGTCGTCGGATGCCGGCACGATCGGCGTGAAATCGCGATGCGCGATCCATTCCGGCCGGGTGAATTTGGTGATGTGGTTGGAGACCGCGCACAGCGTCAGATAGACGATCTTGCGCGGATAGGGCGTGATGTTCGGCGGCGAGGCGTGCACGAGATTGCCGTGGAACATCAGCACCGAGCCGGCCTTGCCGGTCGGCGCCACGATGCCGACACCATTCTCGCCTTCCGCTTCGCGCGTGAGCCGCGTCACCGTATCCTTGTCGAGCGTCCACAGCGGATAGGATGTCGTGAGCTTGTCGTGCCCGGCGGCGAATACGCCCTGCTTGTGGCTTTTCGGAATGAGCAGCAGCGGCCCGTTGATCGGCATCACCTCGTCGAGAAACACCGCGATGTTCATGGCACGTGCGTCCGGCATGCCGTCGTCGCGCTGCCATGTGCCGTAATCCTGATGCCATTGCCAGACGTCGCCTTCGAAAGCGGCCTTGGCGTTGAGCTTGAATTGATGGACGTAGACATCCTCGCCGAACAATTGCCGCAACGGCTCGACCAGGCGCGGATGACGCGCGAGCAGACCGAACACGTCGCTGAACGTATGCGCGGCAAAGGCGGTGCGCGGCGCGCCGGTTTTCTCGCGCCAGACCTCGGGGCGGTCGAGCTTGAGGATGCGGTCGGCTTCCTCGCGCAGCAGCGCGATCTCGTTCTCGGAAAAACAGTTGGGAAAGAAGACGTAGCCTTGCTCGTCGAATTTCGCGAGTTGCTCCTGGCTCAACTTCATGGCGCGCTCCCTGACTGGTTGCGGCCGTTTTCCCGGCTCTTGAGACTCTATTTTAGGGACCGGGTCGCGAAATGCCATGGGGCGGGGGCGGGATTATCCACCATGGCGCGGCGCAGCATGAACGCGAATGCAACCAGCATGATCGGAACCGCGAGCGGTATCAGCGTCGTCTGCGCCAGCGTGCGGGCGACGAGCGGCATCAGCCACAACAGCGCGAGAATGGTTTTCTGCCAGGGCGCAAAGCCGCGCTCGATTCCGTCCATGGCGCACCAGGCAATCGCGGGCGCGAGCAGCACCAGGTCGTAGTCGAGGCTGTAGGGCGTGACGAGAATGGTTCCGATCAA
>DASZQT010000098.1:0-3768 GCA_035549515.1 Pseudolabrys sp.
TCGCTGCGCTGGGTCTGCGGATCGAAGGTCTTGATGGTCTCGAGCGCATCGCCGAAAAAGTCCAGCCGCACCGGCAGGTCCATGCCGGGCGGAAACAGATCGAGAATGCCGCCGCGCACGGCATATTCGCCCGGCTCGCGCACGGTCGAGGCGCGCACATAGCCGTTGAGTTCGAGCCATTCGACGATGCTCGCCATGCCGATCACGTTGCCGACCGCCACCGACAGTGCGTGCGTGGCGACGAATTCGCGCGACGGCAGGCGCTGGAGCGCCGCATTGATGGTGGTGAGCAGCACCGACGGCCGATCGTGGCCCTTCACGCGGGTGAGCCGCGACAGCGCGGTCATGCGCTGCGCCACCACGCCGGCATGCGGCGAGACGCGGTCGTAAGGCAGGCAGTCCCAGGCCGGGAACTCCATCAGCAACAGGTCGGGCCCGAAAAACGACAGCGCGCGCGAGAGCTGCGCCATGCGCTGGCCGTCGCGGCAGATCACCGCCAGCGAAATCGCCGGCGCATCGGAGCGGGCGGCAATGCTGCGCGCGAGATCGGCCAGCACCAGGCCTTCGGCGCCATCGGCGACTTGGGCGAGCGTGACCGGCTTGCCGGGATGCAGAAATTGAGCGGGAGATTTCGCCATCGCACTCATTTGGTCGTCGATGCCTTGCGATGGAAGTCGATAAGCCGGCGGAACAGCGCGGTGTCGAGTTCGGCCGGCGCAGGTTCGGCACCGTTCACGAAGGCGAACATCTGCTGGTCGGGCACTTCGAGCCAGGTCTCGAGTTCGTCGAGCTCGCCGTCACTCAGGCGGGTCAGCTCGGCATCGGCGAAGCGGCCGAGCACAAAGTCCATCTCGCGGATGCCGCGATGCCAGCAGCGGAACAGGAGCCGCCGCCGCCGGCCGTCCAGCCCTTCACTCGAAATCTGTGTGCCGGTCGTCACTTAATTCTCCAACTCTCCAACGCCAAAAGCCCGGACGGGGCCGGGTGGCGGATTTCTAACGGCCGCCGACGCCTAAGTCAGCGAAAATTTAAGGTCCCTCCGCCCTATGCTTGTTGGGTTGTCCCCAGGCTGTCCGCTTCGGCTGGCGGCTCCGGGCGATGTAGCCTTTGCGAGTATTATTTAGCGATGCTAGGTATGCGTGTGCAGCCCATTACCGCAGACGGCGGCTCGGAATTGCCGGGCGCGCAATTGCCAGGGCGGACACCGGCATGAGCATCCACGTCTCCCCCAATCTCAGCCGCCGCCGCTTCCTGATCGGCAGTTCGGCGCTCGGTCTTACCGCCGCCCTTCCCGGCCGTGGATTGATTGAGACCGCCGCGGCGCAAGCGCCGCCGGCCGTCCCCGATGCGACCTGGGACAAGCTCGCCGCTAAGCTGGCGGGCCCGCTGCTGCGCAAAGGCGACCGTGCCTTCGCCCGGTTCGCCGCGCCCTATAACCTCGCTTACGCGCAGACCGAGCCAGGTGGCATCGCCATGTGCTTCACCGCCGACGATGTGCGGACCGCCATCGCCTGGGCGCGTGAGAACGACATGCCGCTCGTTGCCCGCTCCGGCGGCCATTCCTATGCCGGCTATTCGAGCACCAGCGGACTGATGATCAATGTCTCGTCCATGCGCTGGGCCAAATGGAACCACGACCGCACGCTCACGTTCGGCGGCGGCGCGCGCAACAGCGATCTCTATGCGGCGCTCAAGGCGCAGAACCGCACCACCACGCATGGCCGCTGCCCGACCGTCGGCGCCGCCGGCTTTCTGTTGGGCGGCGGCATCGGCTTCAACATGCGCCGGCTCGGCATCGCCAGCGATCACCTCGTCGCCAGCGACATCGTCACGGCCAATGGCGTCCTGCACAGCATCTCGGCCAAGAATGAGAGCGATCTGTTCTGGGCCTGCCGCGGCGGCGGCGGCGGCAATTTCGGCATCAATACCGGCTTCACCATCCGCACTTTCCCGGCGCAGCCCGTCAGCGTGTTCCGCTACGACTGGCAGGGCACACAGGACGAAATCGTCGCGGTCGCCGATATCCTGATGCAAACGCTGACCGACGCACCGACCGCCTTCGGCTCGCGTTTCTCGATGCGGCCGCCCAACCGCATGACGGGCGGCAGCATGTTCACGCTCAACCTGATCGGCCAGTTTCGCGGCCCCGCCGTCTTCGTCGAGCGCCTCGTGCGGCCGGCGCTACGCGCGGCAACCCTCACGCACCAGGAACTGCACGCGTGCGACTACTGGAGCGGCCAGGCCTTCCTCGAGGAGCACGACGGGCCTTTCCGCTTCCATGAGCGCTCGGTGTACCTGAGCAAGCGGCTGTCGCGCGACGATCTTGCCAAGGCCGCCGCGCAGCTCTCACGCTGGCAGGGCACCAAGGACCCGCATCAACTCGCCGATCTGCGTTTTTTCCAGACCGGCGGCCAGATCAACAAGGTGGACGCCAAGGCGACCGCCTTCGTGCATCGTGACAGTATATGGCTGATGGATGTCGGCCTGCCCTGGAGCGCCGACGATCCCGCGCAGACCGTTGAGGACAATATCGCGTGGCAGAATACGTTCTATGAGGCCGTACGCGGCTTCGGCAACGGCCACGCCTACCAGAACTTCGTCGATCCGGCGCTCAAGGACTTCGCCACCGCCTATTACGGCGATAACCTGAAGCGGCTCTCCGAGGTGAAGACGCATTACGATCCCAGTAACGTCTTCCGTTTCGCTCAATCGATTCCACCGGCAGCGGGCTGACATCCACAGGCCGGCTCGCGCATAGGCGCTGACCCGCTATGCTGTGCGCATGCGTCCGCCGGTCCTCAATCCGCTGTTTGCCTCCGTCACCAGCCTGCCCGGCGTCGGGCCGAAGCTGGAGCGGCTCTATGCGCGCCTGCTGGAGCGCGAGACGCCGCGCGTGGTCGACCTCCTGTTCCATCTGCCGTCGGGCGCCATCGACCGCCGCGCGCGGCCGAAGCTCAACGAGGTCGAGGCGGGGCAGATCGTCACCGTCGCTGTCACGGTCGACCGCCATCGCGCGCCGCCGCCCAACCGGCCGCGCGCGCCCTATCAGGTCTATGCCAGCGACGAGACCGGCACGCTGACGCTGACTTTCTTCAACGCCCGCCGCGACTACCTCGAAAAACTGCTGCCGGTCGGCGAGATGCGTTACGTCTCCGGCACCGCCGAATTCTATGACGGCATGTTGCAGATGGTGCATCCCGACCGCGTGGTGGACGAGAAGGGCTTTGCCGCGCTGCCGCTGGTCGAGCCGGTCTATCCGCTCACCGAAGGACTCTCGCTCGGCAATGTGCGGCGCGCGATGGAAGGCGCGCTCACCCGCCTGCCCGCTTTGCCGGAGTGGCAGGACGAGGCCTGGGTCGCGCGCGAGCGGCTGCCGCCTTTCGTCGATGCGCTGCGGCAATTGCACCGCCCGCACGAGCCGCGCGATGTGGCGCCCGAGAGTCTCGCCTGGACGCGGCTCGCCTATGACGAGCTGCTGGCCGGGCAACTCGCGCTCGCGCTGATGCGCGCCAATATGCGCCGCCTCGCCGGCCGCGCCCATGCCGGCGACGGGCGGCTGCGCGCGCGCGTGCTCAAGGCGCTGCCCTATGCGCTCACCCATTCGCAGCAAAAGGCGGTCGACGACATCGTGGCCGATCTCGCCAAGCCGGAACGCATGCTGCGGCTGCTACAAGGCGATGTCGGTTCCGGCAAGACCGTGGTGGCGCTCACAGCCGCCGCCGCCGTGATCGAGGCCGGGCGGCAGGCCGCCTTCATGGCGCCGACCGA
>DASZQT010000099.1:0-9322 GCA_035549515.1 Pseudolabrys sp.
ATCGTCGCCTCGGGCGGAACCACGATCTTCTGCTCGCCGCCCTTGTATTTGACCCGCAGCACCTGCCCGTCGACGCCGGCCACCGTCTGCTCGACGGCGCCATTGGTCATCGTGCTGTTCGGCCGCGCGTCCCAGGGCCGAAATCCCTCGCCCACGCCGCGCTGCACTTCCGAAAACACCGTCACCTGGATGGCGCGCTGACTGCCGTCGCTCTGCGGCATGGCGCCAACGCCGATGAACGCGCCGGGCTTCACATCCGCGAGCGTTCCTTTCGATACGGCAAACACGGCGGTGTTGTCGGCGAGCTTGATCTTGACCGCGCCGAGCTTGTCGGATTTCAGCGCCAGCACATGGCCGTCGAAGCTCTCGACCGTTCCGCTCACACGCAGCGCGGGCGGCTGCTGCGCGAAGCTACCGATACCGAGCAAAACGCATGCGGCAACAGCGCCGAGAAGCGCGCGCCCTGTCATCATTGACCGCTGCATCGATGTCCTCCCTGACAACCGCACAAAGTCCGCCGTCAGGCCGAGAACCCCTCGCCGCCCTATTTATTCCGCTTGGCGCCGCGCGCGGGCTTCGTCACTTTTTCTTGAGCCATAGCCTTCTGCGCATTGTCGTCCGGCGGCTGCCCGACGAGATCGGCTTCGACCAGCGCGCGCAGTTCCGGCGTCACTTCCGGCCGCACGCCGAACCATAATTCGAAGCCGCGCACCGCCTGGTGCAGCAGCATGCCGAGGCCGTCGGCGGTGCGGAGCCCGCGCTCGCGCGCGGTCGCGAGCAACGGCGTGACCAATGGCGCGTAAACCAGATCGGCCACCACCAGCGAGGCCGGACAACGCAGATTGATCTCAAGCGGCGGCTGGCCGCCCATGCCGAGCGTCGTGGTGTTGACCAAGAGACCGGCGCCCCCCAGGAGACCCGTGGTTTCGTCCCAGCCGGCCGCGCGCACACGCGCGCCGAACTGCTTCTGCAGCGCCGTCGCGCGCTCCAGCGTGCGGTTGATCACATAGACGCGCTGCACCTCGCGCTGCAGCAGCGCGAACACCACCGCGCGCGCGCCGCCGCCGGCGCCGAGCACAATCGCCGTTTCCAAGCCGCGGTCCCAGCCCGGCGTCGCTTTGTCGAGATTGGCGAGGAAGCCTTCGACGTCGGTATTGGTCGAGCGCAGTGCGCCGTCGGCGTACCAGAGCGTGTTGGCCGCACCCACCGCGCGGGCACGCTCGTCCGGCAGCGACAAAGCAAGCGCGGCCTGCTTGTGCGGCACGGTCACATTGGCACCGATATAGCCGTGGTCGCGCAGCGTCTCGATGAAATCGTCGAACCGGTCCGGCGGCACTTCCTCGCGCCGGTATTCGGCATCGATGTTGTGCTGCTTGATCCAATAATTGTGGATCAGCGGCGAGCGCGAGTGCTTGACCGGCCAACCGATGATGCAAACCGCCTTGCGGGCCTCGCTCATGACTCGGCCACCACGGTATTACGCAGCACGCCGATCTCCGGCACCTCGATCTCGATCGTATCGCCCGGCTTCAGCCAGCGCGGCGGGTCGCTGCGCGGACCGATTTTCACCGGGGTACCGCTGACGATGATGTCGCCCGGCTTGAGCGTCATGAAGGTAGAGACGTAAGCGATCAGGTCGGAGAACGACTTGATCATGTGGTCGGTGGTGTCGTCCTGCGTCACCTCGCCATTGATCTTCACCGTGATGCGCAGCGGCTTGGTGAGATCGACCTCGTCGCTGGTCGCAATCCACGGGCCGATGCTGCCGGTGGCGTCCCAGTTCTTGCCCTGAGTAACGTTGAACTTGCCGTGTCGGATCCAGTCGCGGATGGTGCCTTCATCGCAGAGCGTGACGCCAAGCACGTGATCGAGCGCCTGCTCGCGCGCAATACGCCGGCCGGCGCGCCCGATCACCAGTGCGATCTCGCCCTCGTAATCGAGCTGTTCGGATTCATGCGGCACAACGAGCGGCTGCTCGTGCCCCACCAGCGAATTCGGCGCGCGATAGAACATGCTGGGATATGTCGGAATCTCCTGGTCGCCGTAATCGGCATTGCGGTTGGCGTAGTTGATGCCGATGCACAGAATCTTTTCGGGTGAGGAGAGCGGCGCGCGCCATTCCACCTCGCGAAACGGGTAGTCCGCGCGCACGCCGCGCGAAACCTCGCGCGCCCGCTCCAGCCCGCCGTCGCGCACCAGGTCGATCAGCCCCTCGTAACGCGGACCCAGCCGCAACTTGAGATCGACAACGCCCTCAGCCACCACGACGCCAAAACTTTCGCGGCCGCGCACTCGATAACTTGCCAGTTTCATCGCAATTTCCAGCCTTTGCCGCCGCCGGTCGGCGGCATGGAATCTTCGACGTTGGGTGGCTATGCTGCCCCGGTCGGATGCCCCATACGCATGTATTCCGGGCAAGCGGCACCGTCAACGTCGCCGAACCGCCGCGCCGCGAACCAACCCGGGGGAGAAATGCCGCACATCATCGCCGAATATTCCGCCAATCTCGAAGACCGTCTCGACATCGCCGGCCTTGTCGCCGATCTGCACCAGGCCGCCGTCGACAGCGCGGTGGCGGAACTGCCGGGCATCCGCACGCGCGCCGCCCGGCGCGAGCATTTCAGGGTGGCCGACGGCAATCCCGCCAACGGATTTGTCCA
The DNA here is from genome assembly GCA_035549515.1 of Pseudolabrys sp. Lineage (GTDB taxonomy): Bacteria > Pseudomonadota > Alphaproteobacteria > Rhizobiales > Xanthobacteraceae > Pseudolabrys. The sequence continues at coordinate 2,661 of DASZQT010000099.1, forward strand.
CATCGTCGCGCGGCTGCGCGTGGGCCGCAGCGAGGAACAACGCAAGAAACTCGGGCAATTACTGTTCGACGCCGCCGAAAAGCGCCTGGCGCCGGTCTATCCCGCGCACCCGATCGGCCTCACGGTGGAAATCCACGAAATCGATCACTTGACGTTCCGCCGCAACACGCTGCGCGAGAAGACGCAAAGCGCGGCCTGACATGAAGACGATCTTCATCGACTGCAACGACCAACTCGCGCCGGTGTGGGACAAAGTCATCCGTCCGGACGATCCACCCATCATCGTCAACCGCACCGACCGCGTCGGCGCGGACCTGCCGCGCGTGCTCGACGGCTATGAGATCGCGCTCGACGATCATTCCTACATGCCGACCGAACTGGTGGCACAGTGCCCCGGCCTCAAGCACATCGTGTTTCTCGGCACCGGCGCCGCCAGCTACATGAATGTCGGCGAACTGGCCAACCGCGGCGTCACCGTGCACACAATCAAGGGCTATGGCGACACCGCGGTCGCCGAGCATGCCATTGCACTGATGTTCGCGGCAGCGCGCGACATCGCGCGCATGGATCGCGACGTGCGCGTCGGCGTCTGGACGCCGCAGGAAGGCATGCAGCTTCAGGGCAAGACGCTGGGCGTGGTCGGGCTGGGCGGCATCGGCGCGGAAGTCGCGCGCATCGCCAAGGGCATCGGCATGGAGGTCATCGGCTATAATCGCACGCCGCGCGAATTGGGCGTGCCGCTCGCCGACATCGATACGGTGCTGGCGCGCGCCGACGTGGTCTCGCTCAACCTCGTGCTCAATGACGAGACGCGCGGATTCCTCAGCCGCGAACGCATCGCGCGCATGAAGCCCGGCGCGATCCTGGTCAACACCGCGCGCGGCGCACTTGTCGACGAGCACGCCTTGATCGAGGCGCTCAAGAGCGGCCATATCCGGCATGCCGGGCTCGACGTGTTCCATGCCGAACCGCTCAAGCCGGATCACCCACTCGCCGCCTTGCCCAACGTCACGCTGACCGCGCATGCCGCCTTCCGCACGCTGGGGGCGTCAATGACGCTGCTGCGCCGCGCGGTCGACATCGTGAAGCGGCTCGTTGCCTAGCGGCATTCACCGAAAGTTGCGCATCCAAGCCTGTTGTCGAAACCGGGCAAGAGCCGATAAACAGCATCGCCCTCGCGAGTCGGGCGACGCGAGCGCAACGTACCCACGGTCGGTGGCGGCGACCGGGCCGGTCCGCCGGCTGGCCTGAACCCAATTTTTGGAACTCCAACGATGAATCCTTTCCATTCGCCAATCCGCGCGGCCTCGCTGCGCTTTGCCCCGCTCGCGTTCGCCGGGCTTTTGCTCGCCGGCTGCGAAACCACTGGCGCCGGTAGCGGACCGCAGGCGGCGGCCAAGCCACCGGAACCGCCGATGACGCACACGCGCGCCGCCGAGCAATGCTGGATGTCGACCGAAAAGGGCTATGCCAGCGCCAGCCTCGATAAGCGCGCCGACATTGTCGACAAGTGCATCGAGGACAAGATGAAAGGCGCGCAATCCGCGCCGCAAAGCTGACGCTACGGCGAACGCGCGTCTGAGCGCGATGCGGATCGCGGCCGAACGATAGTGCTCACCCGATCCATGTTTATATGAATTTTACGCTCGCCAAAGCCTCTTGCCGGGGCTGCGGAGCCGTATCACCATCTGCGCTCCGGAGATTCGCTCAAGGAGGTCGCCATGGCGAAAGGTCAGATGCGCGCACCGAAAGAGAAGAAGAAACCGAAGGCCGATAAGGACAAGCCGAAGCAGGTTTCCGCCTACAAGCAGGCGCAGATGTCGAGCACGGCGACATCGGCCGCCAAGAAGTGACACCCCTCGGCGTATTCTGATTGGCCGGCCCGGCGGCACGTTGCGGCGCTAGCGCTCGATGCGCTGGCCGCTGGTACTGCCGTCCGGCATGTTTTTGACGTCGCGGCTCATTTCGAGACAGGTGAGCAGTTCGACATAGCTCGGCGCGCCGCCAAGCGATGTCAGGCTCAGGCAACGCTTGCGGTCGGCGCCGTCGAACTGGCTCCAGACCTTTTCCAACGTCGCACGCGCTGTTTCTTCGTCGCGCTTGCAAGATTCCTCGTCACGGCCGGGCAGTGCCGCGGCGGTGACTGCCGCCTTGCAGCTCGGCTCGTAATTGAGCTTCGGTACGTCGTCGGCCACCAGCACGTAGGGCGCGACGGCCACGAGCATCGGCAGCAGCTTGGCCATCATTGGAATAGTCTCCGGATCGCGGGTCCTGGCGGTTCTTCAACGCACAGCCGAAGTTCCCGTTGCATCCGAAACGCGCCGGCGCGGGGCCGATAGTGAAAGACCCATAAAGCCGCGCCGCAGGACTTGCCGCCGCGATCCGGCCGCGGAGCCGCCCCACCGCCGCCCCAGTCCCGTGCGGCTATTCCGCTTGGGGGGCGTGGGCGCAGCAATCGGCGCCAGTCCAGGAGTTTGCGATGACGGCGATCAAACCCGAACGGCCGAACGAGACCGGCAAATCCGGTGCGGACAATTCCGGTTCGGAAAAATCCGTAGCACCCGATCGGCGTCCGGTGGAAAGACTCGGCGACGTCGAGCAGGCGGCCGCCAACGCCTTCGAAGGCGAAATCCGCGAATTCGTCCGCCGCGACGTCGCCTTCCCGCGCCGGCAGCAGCGCAACGACGGCGATCATGCCGCCGAGCCGGTCACGGAGAACCTCAACTCGCTGATCCGCCGCGTGTCGGGCGCCTCGATGGACGAGATCGACCGCGTGATCGCCGAGCTGCAGAGCGTGCGCGACATGCTCAACAAGGAAGGCGAGCGCGTCAGCCGCGAGATCGCCGGCTATGCGAGCCTCAGCCATGCGACCATGACCGCCATGAAGGTGATCAGCGAGAGCGTCTCGCAATGGAAGAACGCGCCCGGCAAGCCCGGTCCGCGCTCGGCATGATCGCTAGCCTTCGATCTCGTCGCTAGCCTTCGATCTCGTCGACGACGGTGCGCGTGGCGGGCGTGACCAGCAGCACTTTGTTGGCGCCCTTCACGTAGACCAAGCCTTGCACCTGGGCGAAGTCCTGCACACTCGCCGGCAGCGGATGCGTGCCATCGAGCGCCTGTTCGGTCGTCAGCACGCTGGTCGGAACGAGCGCATCGGCGCCCGCGGCCGCGGGCGACTTGTCGGCCATCACGGCCGCATAGATCTGCTGGCGCTGCTGATCGCTGAGCGATAATGGCCAAGCCATGATCGGCACACGATCGAGCACTTCGTTGCGCTGCGAGACCTTGGCCGGCAGGGTCTGGCCGATCGAGCCGATCGGCCCCGACGGTGGCAAGGCTGCGCCAGCCGCCGGAGCCGCGGCCACGCCGCCTTCACTCGCCGGCGCGACCCCGGTGGTGGCGGCAGGCGTCGCGGGTGCTGGGGCTTCGCCGGTGGAGGGCTGCGTCGAAACCGGCATCGCCAGCGCGGCGCGCGCTTCCTGCGGCGTCGGAATCTTGATGACCTCGCGCGACGCGCTCGGCACCTGAATGGGCACGCCCGGATTGATCTGTCCGGTATCGGGGTTGAAACCGGGATCGAGACTTTCGGCCAGGCTATCCGCGCTTTCGGCGTGAGCGGATTGGACGGCTGGGGCAAATGCGAACACGAGGGCCGCGCCGAGAACGGTTGCGGCTACGTAATGACGCTGCATCGATTTCATGGGGCTTCTCCATCGGCTACGGAGAAAACCCGAAAGAAGGCGCGAAGTTGCATCGTCGCGCCATGCAGCGCCGCGCACATTTAAGACGATCTTTAGGTTCGCTTGTGGATTTCCGGAGCAGCGGAACCAGCCACCTCCGGCGGCGCGCGCCTGTGCCTAGAGTGAAGGCGCTTGAAAGCGGCCTTGTTTCGTTTGCGGTCGCCGAAAGCCCGCCCGCTGCGATGCTGCAATGTGGCGAACTCGTCTTTGGACAATCCTCCCACTCACTCAGCCCCGCCTCCCCCCGGCGGGGTCTTTTTTTGGGCATTGGGCACGCGCGTGGCGCCCTCGCGGCCAGAGCGGCCGCGAATGCCATGCGAATGTCCGAAATTCAGTTGGCGGCGGCTTTGCTCGCCTTGGCGGCCTTGCCCACACCCTTGCGCGGCAGCGGATAATCCTCGCTGTCATAGAGCTGACGGATAGCATTGCCGTCAAAGCGCTTTTCTTCCACTTCAAGATAGGCGCCGAGCAGCAATTCCGGCGGCAATTCCTCGATCGCAAAGCGGATCGCCTCGGCCGCGGTGGGAAAACGCTTATATCCAATGGGACGCCGCGATTTGCGGCTGCGGCTGGGAAACAGCTCGGACGGGGCCCGATAGTTAATCATCGCCATACGCAACTCCTGGACCCTCTATATGGGCCTTTAAAGCGGGAAAATCCAGCGGTGGGGCGATGCGCGCGGGGCAACGGTATCGGCCAAGGTTAAGCATCGCATGCATGTGGCGGAGGGTTGCGACGCGCTCAGAGCGCGATCGTTTGACATCAAAGAGCGCATCACGAGCACGGCGGGCTCCCTCGCCCCGATAACCCGTCGAAGCCGGGCGTGAACGCCCTGGATGGGGAGACGATTGGGGTGAGGGAGCTCGTTAATCAATGAGTCGATAACCCCTCACCCGGCGAGCCATAGCGCTTCGCAGACGCGCCTAAACGCGCACATGGCTCGCCGACCTCTCCCCACGGGAGAGGTGAAGAGAGCCCGCGGCAACGCACGATTCAACTTCAAACGATCCCGCTCTAGCGTGGCGAAGGGACGCGCATGAAATCGCACCTTCGGCCCGGCGCGCGACGCGCGCTCGCATGCGAACGCGGACAATCTGCGCCCTTACAGCGTATGCGGCGGGCCGTCCTGCAATTTCAGCTTGGCTTCGAGCACCGCGATCCGCCGCTCCGCCTCCGGGCACGACAGATTGGGATGATAGGCTTCGAGATCATAAGCCGCCCGCGCAAGCCGCTTCAACCGCGCGGCCTGTTCGGCCGTCATCGGTACATCCGCGTCCGACGAAAGCGTCGGCTCTGACTTGGTTCGTGGTGGCATGGCCCCACGCCAACGGCCTCCACTCCGTTCGGTTCCGGCTTCCTCGTCCGGCCACGACGCCGCCGCCGGCGATTCAGTTTTCTGCCGCCACATGATACCACTGATGCACAAGCTGATTCGCCGAGGCCCACAGGATGATCATCGGATCCGTGTTGGCAGTGTCGCTTGTGTTGAATGTCTCGCTTGGTCTGCAAGCTCCCGCGCCGGCGGCACACGCCGGCTGGATGCAGCAGCTTTCGCTGCCGCAGCGGAATGCGGCCTTGCTGCCGGCGGTACGGCGCGCAACCGAATGCATCGTGCAGCGAGCGGCGTCCGACGCCCGCTATCGCGCTGACATGTCGCCGGCCGAGATGAACGATCTCATTGTCGATTCGATTACGGCCTGTGGCCGCCTGGTGCGCGCCATGATGGATGTGCACGACCGCATGTATGGCGCGGGCTCGGGCGAGGCCTTTCTGCTCGGCCCCTATCTCGATGTGCTGCCGGCCGCCGTCGTCAGGCAGGCCAGAGCCAGAATGCCGGCGCGCTGACCTTTCTTCAAGGCACGCGCGTCAGCGCGGCTGCGGCCGGCGCTCGACGAACGTGGTCGAGACGAACGAGATCACCAGATCGCCACTCTGATTGACGCCGGTCGAGCGCACGGTCATCAGCCCGCGACCGGGCCGGCTCGCGGAAAGCCGCGTCTCCAGCACTTCGCTGCGATAGACGATGGTGTCGCCGACATAGACCGGCTTCAGCCATTTGAGCTCGCGCAAGCCGAGCGCGGGACCCGACCCCGCCACCGGTTCGCCGCGCGCACGCGCCGCCTCGCTCTCGCGCCGGCGATTGTCGATCATCAGCCGCATCCACACCGCCGCGGTGTGCCAGCCGGAAGCGCACAGCGCGCCGAAATGCGAGCGCGCGGCGGCTTCCTCATCGACGTGGAAAAGCTGCGGATCGAAGCGGCGCGCGAAGGTTTTGATGTCGTCGGCGGTGAAAGTGTAGCGACCGACTTCGACCGTGTCGCCGACGCGGATGTCCTCGAAATATTTCACGCCGGCACTCCCGCCTCACGGCGCCCGAGCATCAAGGTGGTGGTGAGGTCGGTCAGCACCGTGTCGTTGTCATCCAGCATCTCGAACAGGAACTTCACCAGACCCATCTCCGGCCGGCTCTTGGAGGCGCGCGTATCGAGGACGGTGGCGCGGATACGCACCTGCGTGCCCGGCCGCAGCGGCTTGAGCCAGCGCACTTCGTCGACGCCCGGCCCGCCCATGGAGCTCGACTCGAGCAGGAAGCCGTCGGCGATCATGCGCATCAGGATGCAGCAGGAGTGCCAGCCCGAGGCGGCGAGCCCGCCCAACAGCGTGGCGCTGGCCGCCGCCTCGTCGAGATGCATCGGCTGCGGATCGAATTCGGCGGCGAAGGCGATGATCTCTTCGCGCGTCACCCGGCGCGGGCCGTAGATGGCGATCGCGCCGGCTTGAAAGTCTTCCCAGTGCAGTTTCGGCATAGCGCATTAATAGCCGCCCACAGGCGGCCCTGTCTCCATATTTGCGTCATTCCGGGGCATGCGCGAAGCGCATGAGCCCGGAATCCATACTCCGTAGCGCTGCGGATTGTGGATT
>DASZQT010000100.1:0-13214 GCA_035549515.1 Pseudolabrys sp.
ATCACGCTGCCCGGCCCGTTCACCATGAGCCAGCAGGCCAAGAACGAATACTACAAGGACGACGAAGAACTCGCGATGGCGTTCGCGGAGGCCGTCAACGCCGAGGCGTTGGAGCTGGAGAAAGCCGGCGCCGACGTGATCCAACTCGACGAGCCCTGGGTGCGCAACGACCCCGAGACGGCGCGCCGTTATGCGGTCAAGGCGATCAACCGCGCGCTGCAAGGCATCAAGGTGCCGACCGTGGTGCATCTGTGCTTCGGTTATGCCGCGGTGGTGCCGGGCGAGACCAAGCCGACCGGCTATTCGTTCCTGGCCGAACTTGCCGATACGACGGCTTCCACGATCTCGATCGAAAGCGCGCAGCCCAAGATCGATCTCGGCGTACTTAAGGATCTCGCGCCCAAGAGCGTCATGCTCGGCGTGCTCGATCTTTCCGATCTCAATGTCGAGACGCCGGAGACGGTGGCCGCGCGCATCCGGCGCGGCCTGGAGCACCTGCCGGCCGACCGGCTGATCCCGGCGCCCGACTGCGGCATGAAATATCTGCCGCGCGAGGTGGCCTTCGGCAAGCTCAAGGCCATGGCCGACGGCGCGGCGATCGTGCGGCGGGAATTGAGTTAAGAACCTTTCCGTGATGCGAGCATGGGTGTGTGGAGTCAATTGCGGTCAGGCCGATCCAACCTCCGTTCGTCCCCGCGCAAGCGGGGACCCTGCCTTTGCCAAAAAAGAACTGGATTCCCGCTTTCGCGGGAATGAGCGGTAAATGAGGCGATTCCATCCAAAAGCAAAGCGCTCTGCGCCGTGCGTTGCGCCCGAAATAATCACTGGCAAAATCGCCCCGGAGTCCTAAAGTGCCGCCCCTGGGCGGCGGCCTGTCTTTGGCTGCGCCCCGCGGCCTTATTCCACGCCGAATAGCGCGCCCGTAGCTCAGCTGGATAGAGCATCGGACTTCGAATCCGAGGGTCGGGAGTTCGAATCTCTCCGGGCGCGCCAACTCACGTATTGTCCGACCCGGAGACATGGGTGACAGGACGTACCTAAGACATGGGTGACAAGCTCGTGCCGGCGCGGTCGTCGTTTGCGCGCATTTTTCCCCCCATAGCGGCCTGTCATAGAACTGTCATACGGCGCTGATTGAATGCCGCAACTCACGGGACAGACAATGCAAATCGAAATCAAGGATTCCGACGCCTCGACCATCGTCGTCCTGAACGGACGGCTGGACATTGCCGGCGCCGAGGTCATCGCGCTTCCGCTCGCCACGGTGTCCGGCGCGAAAGACATGATTTACGTCGACATGGCCGGCGTCAGCTTCATCGCCTCGATCGGTCTGCGCCATCTGATCTCGGCGTCGAAGGCCGTTGCGCGCCGCGGCGGACGTTTCGTCCTGCTCGATCCAAACGATGTGGTATTGGAGGTCATCGCCACCTCGGGGCTGTCGGACCTGCTGCCGCACGAGAAAGGCCCGGCCGCGTCCGCCGATTAGGCCCGCCGGGCGTCGGGCCGTCCCCGACGAATGCAGCGCCGGTAGCGGGTCCTGATGCAAGCGATTGCTCCTTTCCTGACAGGCGTTGGGCTGTTCTTCTGCGGCGTCCACTTGCTGTCCTCGCATCTGGTGCCGCTTGCCGGCCGCCGCATGCGGCTGCTTTTGACCAGGATCGGCGGCCGCCCGGTCTTGGCCGCGCTGATCGGGTCCTTTGCCGGTGTCGTCACGCAAAGTACCAATGCGGTGACGGCCGTCATCATCGGGCTGGTGAGCGGCGGCCTCGTTGAAAAGCGCCGCGCCATCATCATCCCGACCTGGTCGCATGTCGGCACCTCGGTGCTGGTCGTCCTGGTCGCGATCGATTTCCGGCTCGCGGCGAGCTACCTGGTCGCGCTGGCCGGCATGGGCGTCTATTTCGGCCTCGACCGCAGCGACCGCGCGCGCCACATCATCGGCACTTTGCTCGGGCTCGGCCTCCTTTTCATCGGCATGCAGAGCCTGAAGAGCGGCACCGAGCCGCTGCGCGACTACGTGTTGCAGGGCGGCTTCATGGCGACCGCCGCGACGCATCCGATCGCGCTGTTCGCGATCGGTGTGGCGCTGTCCTTTATATGCCAGTCCTCGTCGGTGGCGGCCGCCTTGGCGGTGGCGGCAACCGGAGCCGGTTTTCTCGATCTCACCGGCGCCGCCTGGATCGTGTATGGCGCCAATCTCGGATCGGGCGCGAACTACATCTTGCTCGCGCGCGGGCACAGTGGGGAAGCTGCGCAGATTGCGCTGATGCAGTGCATGCAGAAATGCGCCGGCTTTGCGGTGGTGGTGATCGTGCTGGCCGTCGGCGCGCTGATGCACGCCAATCCGATCGACGATGCGGCGACCGCGCTGGCGCGCACCACCTCCGGCCAGCTCGCCTGGGTGTTCCTGCTCTATCAAATCGCCGGATCGGGTCTGTGCACCTTGCTGCTCGGACGCATCCTGCCCATCCTGGAGCGCCTGGCGCCGCCGAGCCTGCTGCAGGAATTGTCGCGGCCGGTCTATCTGATCGAGGATGCGCTGGTCGAGCCGTCCTTCGCGCTCGAACTGGTGGGCCGCGAGGAGAATCGGCTGCTCGAACGACTGCCGACCATGCTGGACGACATCCGCGCCGACGCTGAAGGTCCGGCGACCGATCGCGTTACCCTGCGCGCCGCCAGCGTGAGCGTCATCGCGGCGATGGCCGCCTATCTCGGGTCCATCCTGGAGGCCAAGCTCGAACGCACTGCTCGCGAGCAGGCGGTGCGGATGCAGCATCGCACCGCCAATCTCGCCGCCATGTTCGAGGGACTCGATGAATTCGCCGCTGCCTGCGTCGCCGCCCGCCAATGGCCGTCGAGCGGCCGGGTCGCGGACCAGATGATCGAAAGCCTGCATACCCTGCTCAGTTCGCTTGCGGAGGCGACCGCAAGCAGCGATGCTGGCGAACGTGAGTTCATGCTGACGCTGCTGGGACACCGCGACGAGCTGATGGAACGCATCCGACAACGCGTTTTGCGCGAAGATCCGAACATGCCGCCGAAGGCGCAGGACGCCCTGTTCGCGGCCACCATGCTGTTCGAGCGGGTGATCTGGCTGGCCCGGCGCAACGCGCTGCTGTTGACCCCCGGGCGCCTCGCCGCCGGCTCCGGCGAGCAACTCGCCTTGACCTCATGAGCGCGGCCAGCCCCACCATCCTGGTCGTCGACGACGTGCCGGAGAACCGCGACCTGCTGCTGCGCCGGTTGCAGCGGCTCGGCTTCTCGCAGATCGATCAGGCCACCAACGGGATCGAGGCGCTCGCGGCGATCTCGGCCAAAAGCTACGATCTGGTGCTGCTCGACATCATGATGCCCGAGCTCGACGGCTTCGGCGTGCTCGAGGTCTTGAAAAGCGACGGCCGCATCACCGATCTGCCGGTGATCGTCATTTCCGCCTTGAACGAGATCGATCCGGTGGTGCGCTGCATCGAGCTCGGCGCCGACGATTTCATGTTCAAGCCGTTCAATCCCACGCTACTGCGCGCGCGCGTGCTGGCGACCCTGGAAAAGAAAGCGTTGCGCGACCGCACCCGCGAGGAACTGCGGCGCAAGCAGATGGAATTGAACGAGGCGCGCACGCTGCAGCTTGCGCTGGTGCCGCCGCGCTTTTCAGGGCCCGTTGCCGGCCGGTCGCTCTCGATCGATGTCCTGCTCGAGCCGGCCAAGGAAGTGGGCGGCGATCTGGTCGATTATTTCCAGATCGGCGACGACCTCGTGGTCCTCGGGCTGGGCGACGTCTCCGACAAGGGCGCCGGCTCGGCGCTGATGATGGCGCGCACGCATGCCATGCTGCGCGGGCTCACCGCGCGGCCCGATGCGCGCGACCTGTTCAGCAGCCCCGAGCGTCCGGTCGGCATGGTCAATGCCGCGCTGGCCGAGGGCAATCACGGCTGCATGTTCGTGACCTTCGTGCTCGCCTCGCTCGACCTGGCGAGCGGGCGGCTGTCTTACGTGCGCGCCGGCCACATTCCGCCCTATCTGCGTCGTGCCACGGGCGAACTCGTGCGCCTCGATCGCCTCAGCGGGCCGCCGCTCGGTCTCAATGAGTTTGCGCGCTATCAGCCCGGCGAAGTGATGCTGGAAGACGGCGACCGGGTCCTGATCCTCACGGACGGGTTCACCGAGGCGCAGGACGGCGCCCAGGCTTTGTTCGGCGACGGGCGCGTCGCCGACTTCGCCGCCGCCATCCAGGCCGACGATGCCGACCCGTTGCAGCGCCTCTACCTGGAGGTCCGCGCTTACGAGGAACAGCGGCCCGCCTCCGACGACATGGCGGCCATCCTGCTCACGCTGCATGGGGCGGCCGGATGAGCGCCTTCAGCACGACGGTCCTGGCCCAGCCCGAGCAGATTTCGGAACTGACCGGGCAATTGCTGTCATTCCTCGAACAGCAGGAGGTCGAGCCGCGGGCCGCCCACCACGTCACCATGATCGTCGAGGAATTGTTAACCAATATCGGCACCCACGGCGGGTGCGCCGACCAGCCGGTCCGGCTCGACATCGCGGTCGAGCCGACACAGGTCACCGGCGAAATCGTCGACCGCTCGCCCCCCTTCGACCCGCACGAGGCGCCCCATCCGGACCTCGACAGCAGTGCGGAAGAGCGCAATGTAGGCGGGCTCGGGCTTTTTCTCGTTCGCCAGTTCGCCTCCAGCCTTGAGTACGCGCACCGAAATGGGGAAAATCACACCCGGTTCGTGGTGCCGCGGGGCTGAACGCCCAGGAGATGCGTAATGGACATTATGGAAGAGCAGGTCGGCGACATGCGGGTGGTCGTGGTGTCGGGCCGCCTGGACGGCGCCGCCAGCACCGGCTTTGCCGAACAGGTCGGGTCGTTTGTGACCGGCGACAAGCCGAAGCTGTTGCTCGACTTCGGCGGGGTCGATTTCGTCACCAGCGCCGGCCTGCGCGCGGTGCTGCAGATCGTGAAGCGGGTGAAGGCGAGCGGCGGCGTGTTCGCGCTCTGCAGCGTGCGCGATCCGGTACGCGAAGTGCTCGACATCAGCGGGTTTACCGCGATGTTCAGCATCCATCCCGGCCGCTCCGATGCCGTCGCCGCGATGGCAGGCTGAGGCGAGGGGACGCCGATGAGCGCCGATGTGGCGGCCGAAAAGGCTGTGCGACGGGAATTGTCTGCGGGCCAGGAAGCGGCGCTGTTGCGCGCGACCCTGGAGAACATGGCGCAAGGCGTCGCCATGTACGACGCGCAGCACCGGCTGGTGACCTGGAACGAGAAGTTCGTCGAATATCTCGAAATGCCGGATGCCTTTCTCGGCACCGAGCACACCTTTTCCGACTACATCCGCTATCTCGGCGAGCGCGGCGAGTTCGGCGAGGACGCCAATATCGAAGAGGCGCTGGCGGCACGGCTCGAAATGCTCGACCGCTCGCATTCCTTCGAGCGCGTGCGGCCGGACGGCACCGTGCTGGAAGTACGGCGCGATCCGGTGCCGGGCGGCGGCTTCATCGCGATCTATACCGACATCACCGAACGCAAGAAGGCGGAAGAAAAGCTGCGGGCCGCCAAGGAGTCGGCGGAGTCGGCGAGCAAGGTGAAGTCGGCGTTTCTCGCCAATATGAGCCATGAACTGCGCACGCCGCTGAACGCGATCATCGGCTATAGCGAAATCCTGCTCGAAGACGCGCAGGATCGCGGCGACAAAGCGAGTGTCAACGATCTCGAGAAAATACAGGCCGCCGGCAAGCACCTGCTCGGCTTGATCAACGACATCCTCGATCTATCGAAGATCGAGGCCGGCCGCATGGACGTCTATGTCGAGCAGGTGTTCCTCAATCGGCTGGTGGACGAGGTCAAGACCATCATCACGCCGATGGTGAAGAAGAACGACAACGTGCTGGTGGTCGAGTGTCCGGCCGATATCGGCGCGCTACGCACCGACGTGACCAAGCTCAAGCAGAGCCTGATCAATCTGCTCAGCAATGCCGCCAAATTCACCAAGCAGGGCCAGGTGACGCTGAAGCTCGCGCGCGAGACGGGCGCGGACGGCCGCGCCATGGTCCGCTTCGAGGTATCGGACAGCGGCATCGGCATGAGCGAGGAGCAGATGTCGCGGCTGTTCCAGGCCTTCACCCAGGCCGACTCCTCGACCACGCGCAATTTCGGCGGCACCGGCCTCGGGCTCACCATCACCAAGCACTTCTGCACCATGCTGGGCGGCGACATCGCGGTCGCCAGCGAGTCGGGCAAGGGTTCGACCTTCACGATAAGGCTGCCGGCCGACGGCGCTCCGGTCGAAGCCGAAGCGGAGGACGACACCAGCTTCCTCGCCACCACCGGCGAAACCGCGCCCGGCGCGATCACCGTGCTGGTGGTCGACGACGATCCGGTCACGCACGAGGTGCTCACCAGCACGCTCGGCAAGGAAGGCTGCCGCCTGCTGCACGCGCGGGACGGCAGTGAGGCGCTCGAGATCATGCGGCGCGAGAGGCCGGACATCGTCACGCTCGACGTCATGATGCCGAAAGTGGACGGCTGGTCCGTGCTCGGCATCATGAAGTCCGATCCGGAGCTTGCGCAGATTCCGGTCATCATGCTGACCATCGTCGATGACCGCAATCTCGGCTATTCGCTCGGCGCCTCCGAGTTCATGACCAAGCCGGTCGATCGCGGCCGGCTCATCAGCGTGATCGAGAGGCTCGCGCCCGCCGACAAAGGCGGCCTCGTGCTGATCGTGGACGACGATCCCGGCGTGCGCGGCATGCTGAAGACGGCGGTGGAGAGCGGCGGCATGCGCAGCGCTGAGGCGGAGAACGGCCAGGCCGCGCTCAAATGGCTGGAGGAAAATCCGGCCCCCGCGCTGGTCCTGCTCGACATCATGATGCCGATGATGGACGGCTTCGAATTCCTCGAGCGCGTGCGCGCGCAGGAAAAGTTCGCGGAGCTGCCCATCGTCGTGCTCACGGCGAAGGACCTGAACGGGGAGGAACGCCAGTTCCTCGCCGAGAACACGTTGTTGATCCTCAGCAAGAGCGCGCAGCCGATCGGCTCGCTCGGTTCCGCGCTCGCCGCGATTGTCGGCAAAGGCAAGCAGGCGAACTGACAATGCCGAAAATCCTGCTGGTGGAAGACAACGAGATGAACCGGGACATGCTGTCGCGCCGGCTCACGCGCAACGGCTACGAGGTCGTGATGGCGGTGAACGGGCAGGAAGGCGTGAGCATGGCGTCCTCGGAAGCGCCCGACCTGATCCTGATGGATATGAGCCTGCCGATCATCGACGGCTGGGAAGCCACCCGGCGCGTGAAGGCCGATCCGCAGACGGCGCGTATTCCCGTCATCGCGCTCACCGCGCATGCCATGGTGCAGGACAAGGAAAAGGCGCTCGCCGCGGGCTGCGACGATTTCGACACCAAGCCGGTCGAACTCCCGCGCCTGCTCGAGAAGATCGGCGCCCTGTTGAATGGCGGCGGCGCAGGCTGAGCCGGCGGGCTCTCGTCGCGCCGCGATTTATTGCGGCGTCTTGACGAGTCCTTTCACCACGAAACGTCCGGCTCGGCCAAACTGCTGGAACAGTTCGCGCAAGTCGATCGCCTGTTCGCCGAGACGCAGGCGATCGAGCTGCACCAGCTTGGCCTCCTCCAACTCGACCGCGATACGCGCCCACAGCGCATCCAGATTGTAGAGGGCGCCGCCGGGCGGCATCGCCACCGGCACGATGGCGTCCGCCGGCAGGTCGAGCGCGCGCGCCACCGCATCGATGGCATTGCGGATGGCGTTCGCCTTCGGCGTCGTCGGCGCCGCGATGTCGTAAGGCGGCGACCATTCGGCCGCCGGCCGCAATTCATCGACATGCGTGAGCGCGAGCAGGAACGGCGGCGGCCGGCGCGACAATTGCGCGCCCGCCCAGGCGCGCAGCGCATCGAGCGCGGACCGGTCGGGCGCGCGCGCCGGCTGCACCGCGGAGGCGACCCAGAGCACGAGGTCGGCGCGCTCGGCCTGCGCCATTAAGTCCGGCTCCGTGCGGTCGCCGAGTCCCGGCATATCGACCAGCGAAACAATCGGCCGGCCTTCACGCTCGATCAGATATTCCGCTGCGCGCGCCGTGGTCGGCACCGAGCCGACAGCGCAGCGGCTCTCCTGCGCCAGCGCATTGACGAGACTCGATTTGCCGGCATTGACCTGGCCGACGAGTACGATGCGTATCGGCGCCGGCGGTGCTTCGAGCCCGGCCGCCTCGCGTTCCTGCGCGGCACGGATTTCGGCTGCCGACAGCGCGAGCCGGCCGGAATAAAGATCGATGGCGGCACGGCCGACTTCCAGGACGAGCAGGCGCGTCGCGTAGGCGCGCAGCCGATAGGACAGCACCGTGGCCGCGCGGTCGACGAAGGCGCCGCTGGCTTCCTGGCCGGCGGCCTGCAGCGGATTGAGCGCGGCGCGGATCATGCGCCATGCAACGGTGCCGACACGCCATCCGGCGCGCGCGAGCGTGCCGTAACGCTCGTCCTGCTGCCGCACCCAGAGCCAATGGCTGAGCCTGAGCTTTCGGATGCCGGGAATATGATTGAGCGCCTCGCGCCGCACGTCGCGCGACAGCCGCTCGGTGAGCAGCAGGATTTCCGGCAGGCTGAATTGCGCCCAGGCTTCGTGCGCTTCGGGATGAAACCGGCGCGCCACCGCGTCGACCGTCGACTGGCCTGTGGCGATTAGCGGTTCGATCTCGATAAATGAAAACGGCTGTGTGGCGTCGGCGATGGCAATCACGTCGGCCCAGGCTTCGCGCTCGCGCACATTCCACGCCGCCGACGGCTCGGCAATGTCGCCGAGCGCGATGCGGGCCTCGGCGTTGGCTCGCCGCCGCACCAGCCGGGCGAGCGGCCACGCCGTGAGCGAAAGCATCAACGTGCCGAGCGCCCAATACCAGAAGCGGTTGCCTTCCCACAGCCATAACAGGCCGAGCACGAGCAGCCCCAGCCACGGCAGCACCACCGCCAGCACCAGCAGCGTTTCCGGCCAATAGCGCCGCAGTCTTGCGAGGGCCTTCATGCGTGCGGGTCCGACTGGGTGGTGTGTTTCCTCGCCTGGCTCAAGCCGGCGGCAAGCCCGCTCGCGAAGCTGCGGCGCACTTCCTCGGTGGGCGCGATCATGCCGCGTCGGCGGTAGGCGAGCCACACACAAGCCGCTTCGCCGATCGCGACGGTGATCGCGAAGGCGGCCGCCGCATTGAGCGCGCCGGCCGCCACCGTACCGATCACGGGGATGAGCTTGAGCAGTTCGCGCAGTCCGTAGCGCAACATCCACCACGACAGAGCGCCGGTGCCGACCGCCGCGCTGAATTCGGCGAAGGCGCGCGGCGTCCATGTCACTTCGTAGCGGCCCGCCAGCATGCGCAGCATGATCGCGATCACGCCGGCGAGCCCGCCGATGCCGACGATCGGCACCGGCACCGCGCCCGCGCCGGCGGCTGCGGCGCCATAGCCATAGATCAGCGGCCGCGCATTGGCGCGGATGCGGTCGCTCTCGCTCTCGGCGCGCGCGCGATGCAAAGCCTCGAACGCGCTGTAGCCGGCCTCGGTGAGCACGCGCCATAGCATTTCCAGGCCGAAGTCGGCGGGCGCAAATCCGTCCTCCGGCACGGTGAAGTCGAGCGGCACGAAGCGCGGCGGTGCTCCGCGCAGGTCCGCGAACAGCCGGCGCTGATGCGCCAGCGCCTGCCGCAGCGGGTGCGGCAGCGACTCCTGCGTCTCGTCTTCCGCGCCGCCGGTGTAAGGATAAACCGCCGGGTGGCCAGTACCCTTCGGATAGAGACGATGCAGGCCGGTCTCTGCCACGGTCACCGGCCAGTCGCGATGGCGGCGGCGCACCTCGCGCAGCGGCCGCAGCACCATCTCTTGCGATGGGTCCGACACCTGCATCACCACCAGCAAGAGATGCGACTGCTGCTCGCACCAGGCCATGTCGCTGGCGGGATCATAGTCCGGCTCGCCCAGCCCGCGCGTATCGAGAAAGCGCAGCAGCGGGGCCTCGCGCGGCACGTCGTAAAATGCCGCCGTGCGCGTGCAAGGCTCGAAGCCTTGCCCGACCTCGGCGCGCGGATCGCCGGTGAGCGCGGCGACGATCGCGGTCTTGCCCGCGCCGGTCTTGCCCAAGAGCCAGACCACCAGGGCGCGCTCCTGCGCGCGCTCGCGTGCCTGCTCGACGCCGGCGGCGCCCGACGCGGCGGTGTCGCGAAACAAGGCGTCGCTGATGGCCTGCCAGAGGCGGTCGAACAATGCCACGATCTTCCTCAACTCGCTCGATCGCCAGAAGGTCCCCGCCGTTAAGCTGCTTGCGCCAGCCGGGGCCGCAACGCCGGGAATTCGTCGGCGACCAAGGTCTCGCGCGTCAGCAGCAGTTCGGCACCCTTGTCGAGATCGGCGCGGCGGGATTGCAGGATCTCGCTCGCGCGCTTGAAGGCGGCGGCGATGATGTCGCGCACCGCCACATCGATCTCACGCGCCGTGGTCTCGGCCGCCTCGACACCGCCGGTCGGATCGGCGGGCATGAACGGCTGCGGCGGCGGCGCATAGGTGCGCTGCCCGACCTTCTCGTCCATGCCGTGGCGCGTGACCATTTCAAGCGCGATTTCGGTGGCGCGCTGCAAATCGTCGGCGGCGCCGGTCGAGACGTTGCCGGCATAGATCAGGTTTTCCGCCGCGCGCCCGCCCATCAGCACGATGATGCGATTGACGAGGTCGCTTTCGGCGAGCAGGAAACGGTCCTCGGTCGGCCGCTGGATGGTGTAGCCGAGCGCGCCGACGCCGCGCGGAATGATCGAGACTTTCAGGATCGGATCGACGCCGGGCAGGCTGGAGGCCACCAGCGCATGACCCATCTCGTGAAAGGCGACGCGGCGGCGCTCGTCCTTGCTCAGCACGCGGCTCTTCTTCTCGAGTCCGGCGACGATGCGCTCGATCGCCGCGGTGAAGTCATCGAGCGTGATCGCGACGCCGTCGCGGCGGGTGGCGATGATGGCGGCCTCGTTGACAAGATTGGCGATGTCGGCGCCGGTGAAGCCGGTGGTGAGCGCGGCGACGGCGTCGAGATCGAGCTCGGGCGCGAGCTTCACCTTGCGCACGTGTACCTTCAGGATTTCCAGGCGTCCCTTGCGGTCGGGGCGGTCGACCAGGACCTGGCGGTCGAAGCGGCCGGCGCGCAGCAGAGCTTGATCGAGGATTTCCGGCCGGTTGGTGGCGGCGAGCAGGATGACGCCGGTGCTGGGATCGAAGCCGTCGAGCTCGGCCAATAGCTGATTGAGCGTTTGCTCCTTCTCGTCGAGCCCGCCATAGGCGCCGGAAACGCGGCTGCGGCCGAGCGCATCGAGTTCGTCGATGAAAATGATGCAGGGCGCCGATTTGCGCGCCTGCTCGAACAGGTCGCGCACGCGCGCCGCGCCGACGCCGACGAACATCTCGACGAATTCCGAGCCGGAAATCGAGAAGAACGGCACCTTGGCTTCGCCGGCCACCGCGCGCGCCAGCAGTGTCTTGCCGGTGCCGGGCGGACCGACCAGCAGGATGCCTTTCGGCACGCGCGCGCCGAGCCGTCCATACGAATGCGGATCGCGCAGGAAGGCGACGACCTCCTGCAATTCGAATTTCGCTTCGTCGACGCCGGCGACGTCCTTGAACGTGACTTTGGTATTGGTCTCGACATAGACCTTCGCGCGCGACTTGCCGACAGTCATCAATCCGCCCATGCCCGAGCCGGTGGTCACCCGGCGCAGGATGAAAAGCCAGACCAGATAGAACAGCGCGGCCGGAATCACCCAGGATAAAATTGTTCCGATCAGCCCGCTCGATGGCGCGCCGTTCACCACCACATTGTGAGCAGCGAAGTCGCTGGCGAGCTTGGGATCGACGCGGGTGGTGTAGAACGCGCTCTTGCCGCTCGGCAGCGGCGCGTTCAGCTTGCCCTGGATCGAGTCGGCGCCAACGGTGACTTCCGTCACCTTGTTATCGCCGAGCAGGCGCTCGAACTCGCTATAGGGAATGGTCTCGATCTGGGTGTAGCTCATCCAGAAATACTGGACGAGCAGGACGCCGATCACGGCGGCGACGGTATACCAGATCATGATCTGGCGTTTGCGGGCGTCCTGTTCCATCGCTCGGCCCTCGGCGGAAATGCCTGTTCACCGTTGCACGATCTTCATGAGCCGATTATGCCGCCAAGCGTTTGATCTTGCTCAATAGGCCGCTCGATCGGGCTCAACGGCCATGTCATCCTCGATGACTTTTGTGACAGTAATGTCAAAATCTGTTGCCATATGTTAGTGTATGAGCGTGATGAACCCTTGTCGCCTTGGGCTATGATAGCCGGGCCGCACGAGGCTGATGGATTGGAGTTTGCTTGAATGTTGCGCGTTGGTTTGGCGATCGGAGCGATTGCAGGTGCGGCGGTAGGTTTGTTGCTCGGCCCGGAAATCGTGCGCCGTTCCCGCCCAGTGGCGAAGGCCGCCCTCAAGGCGGCGCTGGCGGCGAGCCATGAAGCCCAGGTGCAGGGAGCGCAGATCGCCGAAATGATGGAAGACCTTTATGCCGAAGCCAAGGCCGAGGTCACCGCCGAGGTGATGGCCGCCACCATGGCGGCGGCAAAGGCGGCGCAGAGCGCGCACGCGAAGGCTGCCGGCAACGGCGCCGCCGAACCGGCCGAGGCTGTACTTGCAACGGCTGCGACCGCCACGGCGCGGCCGGCCAGCCGGGCCAAGGCCGCGCGCAAGCGCGCGCCGACCAAACGTTCGCGCCCGGTCCCCGTGAGTCATGGCTGAGCCGCTGCCCATCGCGGAAATTGTACACGCCATGCCCGGGCGGGCGCGCCTGCGCATCGCGGGCCGGCGCGGCGATGCGGTGTTCTTCGCCGCCGTCGCCACCGGGCTTTCGACTGTGGCCGGCGTCTACAAGGTCGATGTCCGCCCGTTCACCGGCAGCCTTTTGATCCAGCACGGCCCGCCGCTCGAACGCATTGCGGCCGCCGCCAAGGAGGCGCGCCTGTTCGCGGTGGGCGAGGCCTCCGCCGTTCCGCCGCCGACGGAAGCGGCCGAGTTCAATCCGAAAATGCTGGTCGGTCTGGGGCTCGCCGCGCTCGGGCTCTGGCAATTGACCGAAGGCAAGATCCTGCCGCCGGCGATCACGCTTGGCTGGTACGCCGCGCATCTCGCCGGTCTGATGGTGGGCGGCGA
>DASZQT010000101.1:0-11468 GCA_035549515.1 Pseudolabrys sp.
TGTTCGAGCGCGGCGGCGATGGCTTGCGCATCGTGGCCGTCGACGCGGCAGGCGGCCCAGCCGGCCGACTCGAAGCGCTTCACCTGATCGACCGAGTCGGAGAGCGACAGCGCGCCGTCGATGGAAATGCCGTTGTCGTCGAACAGCACGATCAGCTTGGACAGTTTGAGATGCCCGGCGAGCGCGATGGCTTCCTGGCTGATGCCTTCCATCAGATCGCCGTCGCTGGCGATCACGTAGGTCTTGTGGTCGACGATGCCGCCGAATTCCGCCGCCAGATGCCGCTCGGCGATCGCCATGCCGACCGCGGTGGCGATGCCCTGGCCGAGCGGCCCGGTGGTGGTCTCGACGCCCGGCGTGTGGCCGTATTCGGGATGGCCGGCGGTGATCGAACCCATCTGGCGGAAGCGCTTGATCTGATCGAGCGTCATCGCCTCGTAGCCGGTGAGATAGAGCAGCGCGTAGATCAGCATCGAGCCGTGGCCGGCCGACAGCACGAAACGGTCGCGGTCGGCCCAGGTTGGAGCGGCCGGATCGAACTTCAAAAAGCGCGAAAACAGCACCGTCGCCACGTCGGCCATGCCCATGGGCATGCCGGGATGGCCGGACTTGGCCTGCTCGACCGCGTCCATGGCGAGCGCGCGGATGGCGTTGGCCATGCGGTCGTGGGCGGTAGCGGGGGCGTCTTGCGCGGGGCGCGACGGTGCGGCGGGCGCCACGGCGGCCGACGGCGATGCGGGTGCATTCATGAAAAAAGGCCTTTTGCCGGGGGTGGATAGCATGTGACGCCCCCAAGTCAATGTGACGACAGGCTTGGCGGCCCGCCATGCACAGGGCGGGCGAAAACAACAGGGCATATCGGCGCTGACGCGTTGACGAGAGGATCGCGCCGCACGTAAAGTTCTTGCTCTAAACGATTGCTGCCACAAGCGTTTTTGTAGCGGGAGCGGGGCGGTGACGGGTCAGAGCGCAATCGACGCGGCGGTGAAGCGGCTGGCGCTCGCCCTCGACGCGCTCGATGCCGCGGTCGAGCGCCGCTGCGAGGCCGACCGCGCCGAGGGGGCGCTCGCCGCCCAGGTGCATGCTTTCGGGCTCGACCGCGACAGGCTCGCCAGCGCGCTCGACAAGGAAGCCGCGCATACGCGCAAGCTGGAAGAAGCCAATCGCGCCATCGCCGCGCGGCTCGACGCCGCCATCGCCGGCATTCAATCGGTGCTGGACGCGAACGAGTAGCGCCACAGGAGAGAGTGACAGCAAATGGCCCAGGTCACTGCCTCAATTGCCGGACGCCAGTTTCGTCTCGCCTGCGAGGACGGGCAGGAGGAGCATCTGCAGGCGCTGGCGCATGACATCGACCAGCGCGTCATCGACCTGCGCGCCAAGTTCGGCGAGATCGGCGACACGCGATTGACCGTCATGGCGGCGCTGATGGTGGCGGACGATTTGGCCGAGGCCAACCGCCGGATTCGCGGGCTGGAGGAGGAGATCGCCGCGCTCAAGGACGCGCGCGTGGTCGCCTCCGACCGTGCCAAGGCCGCCTCCGACGCGGTGGTCGGCGCCTTTCACTCGGCGGCCGAGCGGCTCGAGGGCATCACCAAGAAGCTCAACCAGAGCCTGCCGAACGGCACCGTCACGCCGATGGGCTGAGGGGCCGCGCGCCGCATTCTCTCTCTCTTCACCTCTCCCCGCGCTTCGCGGGGAAAGGTCGACACGCCGACGCTTTATCGAAGGCGTGTCGGGTGAGGGGCCATGCACAGCCCCTCACCCTGCTCGCGCATAGCGCGTGGAAGACCCGCGTGAACGCGCTTATGCCGGCGCTCGCCACCCTCTCCCCGTCAAGAACGGGGAGAGGGAAGCGCGGCCATGGCGCTTCCGGTTCATAACCCCTACATTGCCCCTCGCGGAGCTGCGGGGTGCGTGTAGGAGTCACATTCCCCGGGGCCTTACGATCCCTAAGGGAGCTGTCCCTGACCGGGCCCGTGGGCTCGGACATATGGCGCCCACCTACTTCTGTAGGTTCCCGGGATCAGCCTCCCACGGCCACTGTGGCTCCGCACTTAGTTCCTCCCCGACCTCTCGCCGTCACCCTGAGGTGCGAGCGACCGAAGGTCCCGAGCCTCGAAGGACGACGGCCTATATTGGTGCCCGTCATCCTTCGAGGCTCGCCGCTAGCGCGGCTCGCACCTCAGGATGACGAATTGAGCACCATCGACACGGCACCATCCAAAGAATCACTTCGCGCCGAGGCGCTCACGCGCCGCGACGGCATGCCCCCGCCCGAGCGGCAGGCCGGTGCGGAGGCAATCGCCGCGCGGGTGTTTCCGGTCGGCGTCACGCCCGGCACGATCGTGTCCGGCTTCATGCCGATGAAAAGCGAGATCAACCCGCTGCCGCTTCTGCGCAAGCTCGCAGAGCAGGGCGCAACGCTGGCGCTGCCGGCCATTGCCGGACGCGGCAAGCCGCTGACCATGCGCGCCTGGGCCTTCGGCGATCCGTTCAAGGCCGGGCAATGGGGCATCCGCGAGCCGGTGCCGGAGGCTCCGCAAGTCGATCCCGACGTCCTGATCGTGCCGCTCGCGGCCTTCGACCGCGCCGGCCACCGCATCGGCTATGGCGCCGGCTATTACGACATGACCATCCATCGCCTGCGCGGCCTGAAGAAAATTACCGCCATCGGCGTCGCTTTTGCGGTGCAGGAAATCCCCCGGGTTCCGGCGACGGAACGCGACGAGCGGCTCGATCTCGTGCTAACGGAGCGTGAGGTGATCGACTTCCGCGGGCTCTAATTAAATGCGCATTCTCTTCATCGGCGATGTCGTCGGCCGCTCCGGGCGCAATATTGTGGTCGAGTATCTGCCGGGCCTGGTCTCGCGCTGGCAACTCGATCTGGTCGTCGTCAATGGCGAGAACGCCGCCGGCGGCTTCGGCATTACCGAGGCGATCTATCGCGATCTCATCGACGCCGGCGCCGACGCGGTGACGCTCGGCAATCATTCCTGGGACCAGCGCGAGGCCCTCGTCTTCATCGAACGCGCGCCGCGGCTGGTGCGCCCGGCCAATTATCCCAAGGGCACGCCGGGGCGCGGTGCCGCGCTGGTCGAGACCAAGAACGGCAAGCACGCGCTCATCGTCAATGTCATGGGCCGCGTATTCATGGACGCGCTCGACGATCCTTTTGCCGCGGTCGAGCGCGAGATTTCCGCCTGTCCGCTCGGCACCGGCGCCGACGCCGTGATCATCGATATGCATTGCGAAGCGACCAGCGAGAAGCAGGCCATGGGCTATTTCTGCGACGGCCGCGCGAGCCTCGTGGTCGGCACGCATACCCATGTGCCGACGGCCGATCATCGCATCATGCCCGGGCGCACCGCCTTCATGTCCGATGTCGGCATGAGCGGCGATTTCGACAGCGTCATCGGCATGAACAAGGAGGAGCCGCTGTCGCGCTTCCTGCGCAAGATCCCGACCGCCAAATTCGAGCCGGCAAATGGACCGGCCACGCTCTGCGCCGTCGCGGTCGAGACCGACGGCAAGGGGCTGGCGGCCAAGGTCGCCGCGGTCCGCCTCGGCGGCGCGCTGGAAGAGGCCCGGCCCGCGTTCTGGGAGTAGACAAAGAGTTTATTTTCCCGCCGCCGCGGCCTATATAGCCGCCATCCGCAACCTCAACTGAAGACGCTCTCGGTCATGGCCGGTCATTCCCAATTCAAGAACATCATGCACCGCAAGGGGAAGCAGGACAAAGTCAGGTCCAAGCTCTTCTCCAAGCTCGCCCGCGAAATCACCGTGTCGGCCAAGCTCGGCATGCCGGACCCCGCCTTCAACCCGCGCCTGCGCGCGGCCGTATTGGAAGCGCGCGCCGAGAACATGCCGAAGGACAATATCGAGCGCGCCATCAAGAAGGCCTCGGGGGCGGACACCGAGAGCTACGACGAAATCCGCTACGAGGGCTATGCGCCGGGCGGCGTCGCCGTCATCGTCGAGGCGCTGACCGACAACAACAACCGCACCGCCGGCGAAGTGCGCTCGATCTTCACCAAGGCCGGCGGCAATCTGGCGACCACCGGCGCGGTGTCCTTCATGTTCGACCATGTCGGCGTCATCGAATTCGACGCCGACAAGGCGAGCGCCGACGCTATGCTGGAAGCGGCGATCGAGGCCGGCGCCGAGGACGTCGCGTCGGACGAGAACGGCCACCAGATCGTCACCACCACCGACACGCTGCATGAGGTCGCCAAGGCGCTGGAAGCCAAGTTCGGCGAGCCGCGCAAGTCCGGCATGGTGTGGAAGCCGCAGAACACGGTCGCGGTCGACGACGAGGCGGGCGAGAAGGTGCTCAAGCTGATGAGCGCGCTCGAAGACAACGAGGACGTACAGAACGTCTACGCCAATTTCGAAGTTTCCGACGCGCTCGTGCAGAAGATGAGCGCGTAGCCTCCGGCGCGCGCGGGCCTTTCAGTTCCGTTCGTCCCCGCGACCCGTCTTCGCTGGAAGCTTCGACGGGTTGATGCCTAAGCTCTCCGAAGCGTAAGCGAAGGAGGGAAGCGGGGACCCAGCGCAGAGATGCAAGTCAGCGCTGGATTCCCGCTTGCGCGGGAATGAGCGGAATGTGATGCGAATCCCTCAACTCACCGCGAACAGTCCCAACGCCGCCACCGCGACCGCCAGCCCAAGCTGCTTGCGCGCATTCAGCCGCTCGCGGAACATGGCGGCGCCCAGAAGCGCCGTGAACACGAAGCTCATCTGCGCGACCGGTACCAGCACGCTCGCCGGCCCAAGCGACAGCGCATGCATCAACAGCACGAAGGCGACCACCAGCGCGAGCGAGGCCGGCAACGAGAAGCGCCAGGCGTGAGGCGTCAGCCGCAGCCTCTTGTCGCGCGCGAGCACGAACAGTGTCGCCGATGACGAGAACACCCAGGCCTGCGCCGCCACCATGGTTTCCGGCAGTGCGCCTTGGGATAGGCCGATCTTGTAGAACAGATTGGCGAAAGCCATCGCCACGGTCGCGATCAGCACGCGCGTGAGCGATTTTGCGGTGACGCCTTTGCCCGCGCCCGGCTCGGCCAGGAGCAGCCAGACCGCGACGAGCGCGCATAAAAGCGCAGCGGCTTTGGTCACTGTGAGCGTCTCGCCCAGGAGCACGATTGCCAGCGCGGCGGTGAGCGTGAAATTGAGCCGGAAGATCGGCGCATTGGTGCTCACCGCGCCGTCCTTGAGGCTGCGCGCGAAATTGCTGAAGGCGATCAAGCTGAACAGACCGGCGAGCGCCCCCCACAGCGCGGAAGCCCGCGCATCGAGCGTGCCGCTCGCCCAGGCGTAAAGCGTGATGCCGGGGCAGAACACCCAGGATTGCAGCATGACGAATTGGCTTGGCTCGATCTGGGCGGCCGCCGCGCGTTTGTAGATGAGGTCGCTGGCGCCGAACAAAAGCATGGCGCCGAGCGCGAAGCCGAGACCGGGTGTCATGAGAGTTCCGCGCGGGAGGGGACGTGATCGCTAACGCGGATTAAGCCTCACGCCTGCGGCGATGTACAGGGACGAGGCTCAATATCCAATCATGGCCGGTCGTTGTTTCGTTATGCCAAAGGCGCGCTTTCTTGACCCTCCCCACAAAGGGGAGGGTAAAGAGAAGCGCGTGAGAGGAGGGCCGTTTTACCGCTACTTCTTCTTCCCCTTCTGCCATTCCTCGGCATATTCGCCGACCACCGCCTCGAGCTGCTTGCCGATCTCGGCATAGGCCTTGTCCGGCAGATTGGCGAGCGAGCAGCGCACCGACCAGGGCGGCCCGTCGAACCCGCTGCCATTGAGCAGCACGGTGCTGTATTCCTCGGCCAATCGGATCAGGATGTCGATCGGCTCGTAGGTCTTCTGCATGTAGTCGATGAAGTCCTTGCCGACGCGCTGCTCGGCGCCGATCAGAATGTCGACCGTCGAATAATAGCCGGCGCGCAAGGGATCGGCCGGCGGCGTGGCATGGAAGCCCTTCCAGAACGTCTCGTAGCGCTTCTTGATGATCTTGCGGGTGAGTTTCTTGTAGTGGTTGCCGGTATCGATCAATCCGAACATCGCGAACAGCGTCATCTGCGCCTGCTGCGGCAGCGACAGGCCGGACGTGTGGTTGAGCGCGACGCGCCGGCTGTCGGCCACCATGCGGTCGATGAACTTCATCGCCTCGGGGTGCAGCGTGAGTGAGCCGTAACGCTTGGCGAGCGCGCGCTTGTCGGTTTCCGGCAGCACCGCGATCTTGCGGTCGAAGATGTTGTCCTGGTGGATCGCCACCACGCCGAGCCGCCAGCCCGTGGCGCCGAAATATTTCGAAAACGAGTAGACGCCGATGGTGTTGTGCGGCAGGTCCGCCATCAACGATCGGAAGCCTTCGACGAAGGTGCCATAGACGTCGTCGGTGATGATGATGAGGCCGGGGTTCTTCTTCTCGACGATGTCGACAATGCGGTCGATGGTATGCTGGCTCACCGCCACCGAGGGCGGATTGCTCGGATTAACCAGGAAGAAGGCCTTGATCCGCGGATCCGCGAGCTTGTCGATTTCGCTGTCGGGATATTGCCAGGTGTGGCTGCCGTCCTTGCGCATCTCGCAGGCATCGACGCGGGTGAGTTCGAGGCCGTATTGGTCGAGCTCCGGCATCTCGATATAGGGCGTGAAGATCGGCGCACCGATGGCGATCTTGTCGCCGCGCTTGAGCAGGCGGTTGATTTGCAGGCTGTCGAAAATGTAGCACATCGCCGCCGTGCCGCCTTCGACCGCGAACAGATCGTATTGGCCCTTGGGCGGCTTGTTGCCGCACATTTCCTGCATCAAATAAGCATGCACCGCCGCCTCGGCGTGCTTGAGCATGCGGTCGGGCACCGGATAGTTGTCGCCGATCACACTGTCGGCGAGTTCGTGCACGAAAGCATCTGGGTCGAAGCCGAGCTTGCCAACGCCGTAGTCGACCGCTTCGGCGATCAACCGGCCGCCGTCGCTGTCGCCGTTCTTCACCAGCCATTCGTCGAGCCGGTGCGCGATGCCGGGCTTGGCCGGCATGCCGCCGAGATCCGTGTCCTGCCAAACGCGTTTCGACTCGGTGAGCGCGAACTGCCCGAGCAGGAAGAACGCCTCGCGCGGCGTGGTGGCGATCCAGTTCGGATTGCCGCGTCCGGCATTGAGCATCTGGCTCGCGCCCGCCATCTGCGAATGTTCCTCGGCGAGCTTGATGAACTTGTCCTTCAACTCGAACGGGCTCAGCGTTTCGAGTTCGCGTTCTTGCTCGCGGCCCATGTGTTGTAGCGGGGTCACGTCGGGTTTCTTCTCGCCGAGCTTTGGCATGCTTTGCTCCTGTTGCAGCGTTTCAAATCGGTGCGGGGCGCGCGCTCATGCCAGCAGCATGACGATGACCATGCCCCAGATGGTGAGCAGCGTGTTGCCGACGGCGTAGGTCACGGTGTAGCCGAGCCCCGGCACCTGGCTCTTGGCCTGTTCGCAGATCATGCCGAGCGCGGCGGTGGTGGTGCGCGCGCCGGCGCAGCAGCCGAACAGAATCGCCGGATCGAAGCGGAAGACGTAGTGTCCGACATAGACGCCGAGGATCAGCGGCACGGTGGTGGCGAACACGCCCCACAGGAACAGGCTGATGCCGAGCTGTTGCAGGCCTGCGACGAAGCCGGGCCCGGCCGAGATGCCGACCGCGGCGATGAAGACGTTCAAGCCGACCGAATTCATGAACCAGACGGTCGAGGGCGGAATGCGGCCGAAGGTCGGATGGATCGAGCGCAGCCAGCCGAACACCAGGCCGGCGATCAGCGTGCCGCCGGCGGTCGACAGCGTGAGCGGCACCTTGCCGACCATGAAGACGAGTGCACCGACGAGCGCACCCAATGTGATGGCGCCGCCGATGAAGGCGACGTCCGCGACCGTGCTCGGCACGTCGGCATAGCCCACCACCTTGGCGGCCGCCGTGATGTCGCGCGTGCGACCGACCACGGTGAGTATGTCGCCGCGGTGGACGGTGGTCTGCGGCAGGATCGGAATGTTGGTGGCGGTGGCGCCGCGCGTGATCTTGCGCAGGAATATGCCGCGCGCCATCGGCTGTTTGGCAAGTTCGGCCAAGGTCTTTCCGTCGATGGATTTGCTGGTGACGTAGAGGTCGACGCCTTCCATCGGGACCGACAGCAGGTCGCGGTCCTCGACCTCTTCGGCCTCCTTGCCGACAATGTCGACGAGCACCTCGCGCCGGCCGGCGAGCGCGACAATGTCCCCGGCCTGCAGGATGGTCTGCGCGGTGGCTTCCATCACCTTGCCGTCGCGCCTGATGCGCTCGATGAAAACGCGCGCGTCGGTGACCAGCGCTTCGGCCTGTGCCACCGAGAGGCCGACGACGCGGCCGCCCGGCTCGACGCGATAGGCGCGCAATTCGAACTGATGCCAGCCGCCGCCATCCTCCTCGGCCGCGGAGCCGGCGCCCATCTGCGTTTCGTAGCGCTTGCACTCGGCGGCAAGATCGATGCGCAGCAACCAGGGCCCGATCTGCGCGAGCAACACGGCCGAGCCGATGGTGCCGAAGATGTAGGTCACCGCGTAGGCGATCGGCATGGCATCGAGCAGTTGCTTGGTTTCGGCCGCGGGATGCCCGAGCCGGTTGATTGCGTCGGTCGCCAGGCCCATCGAGGCGGAGATGGTCTGCGAGCCGGCATAAAGTCCGGCCGCGTAACCGAGATCGTAGCCGGCGATTTTTGCGGCGATGTAGCCGACCGCGAGCGAAAACACCGCCATCACGACGGAGAACAGCGCCTGCGGCAGCCCGTCCTTGGCGATGCCGTGCACGAATTGCGGACCGACGCTGTAGCCGATCGCAAACAGGAACATCAGGAAGAAGACGGTCTTCACGTTGGCGGAGACCGTGATGCCGAGCTGCCCGATGACGACCGCGGCAATCAGCGTGGCGGTCACCGCGCCCAGGCTGAAGCCTTTGAACGATTTGGCGCCCACCCAATAGCCGATGGCGAGCGAGAGGAAGATCGCGATCTCCGGGTAGGTCCGTAAGGTCTGGACAAACCAGTGCAGCAAGCGCGGCCTCCGTCGCTTGTGAAATTGCGTCGGAGTCAAGCAAGACGGCGGCGGCCTGGGCCGGATTTGACGTGAGTCAATCGCGCGGGGCGAGATGACGCGCGATGTCTAAGAATGCCTTGCCGCTTCGGCTAAACTGCCGCGCATCGCGCTTGGCGGACGCGCCGGCGGGTGGCGTGTTACCCTTTAGGTTCCGGGGGCCGCCCGACGAGGGGGTTCTGGCCCGGAAACCGGCGCGAGGGTATCAACGGACATGTCGCGCGCTCCGATTCGCATTCTCGGCCTCGATCCCGGGCTCCGCCGCACCGGCTGGGGCCTGATCGAGGCCGACGGCAACCGGCTGATCCATGTCGCCTGCGGCTCGCTGGCGACGAACGACAAGGCCGCGCTCGGCGAGCGGCTGGTGGCGATCCATGACGGCTTGGTCGCGGTGATCGAGCGCTACGCTCCACACGAGGCGGCGGTCGAGCAGACCTTTGTCAACTCCAATGCGGCGGCGACGCTCAAGCTCGGCCAGGCGCGCGGCATCGCCATGCTGGTGCCGGCCAAGGCGGGGCTTTCCGTGGCGGAGTACGCGCCCAACCTGGTGAAGAAGACCATCGTCGGCGCCGGCCACGGCGAGAAGGCGCAGATCCGCATGATGATCGGCGTACTGCTGCCGAAGGCCGATCCGCAATCGGAGGACGCCGCCGACGCGCTGGCGATCGCGGTCTGCCACGCGCACCATCGGACGAGCGTAGTGATGAAGGTTGTTGCACAATGAGTTGCGATGAGCACAGCGCGCTCCCTCCCCCTAAAAGGGGGAGGGTCGGGGAGGGGGTCACCTTCGGCGTTGCTGACCCCCACCCGCCCGCCTTCGCTCGCGCTTCGGCGGGCGACCTCCCCCTTTCAGGGGGAGGTAATGAAAAAGAAGGCCGTGCATGATCGGCAAGCTCAAGGGCGTCATCGACTCCTACGGCGAGGATTATGTGATCCTCGATGTCGGCGGCGTCGGATATCAGGTGCACTGCTCGGCGCGCACGCTTGCTGCGCTGCCGGCGGCGGGCGAAGCCGCCACGCTGTCGATTGAAACTTATGTACGCGAGGACCAGATCAAGCTGTTCGGTTTCGCGAGCGATGTCGAACGCGAATGGTTCCGGCTTTTGCAGACGGTGCAGGGGGTCGGCGCCAAGGTGGCGCTCTCGGTGCTCGGCACGCTCAAGGTTTCCGAACTGGCCGACGCGGTGGCGATGCGCGACAAGGCCATGGTGGCGCGCACGCCGGGCGTCGGCCCCAAGGTCGCCGAGCGCATCGTGACCGAACTGAAGGACAAGGTGCCGGCCTTCGCCACTATCGACATCGGCGCGGTGCATCTCGCCGGCGCGCTCGACGAGAAACGCGCGCCCAAGCCGGTGAGCGACGCGGTTTCGGCGCTGGTCAATCTCGGCTATGGACAGCCGCAGGCGGCCGCCGCCATTGCGGCCGCGTCGCGCGCGGCCGGCGAGGGCGCCGATACGGCGACATTGATCCGGCAGGGGCTCAAAGAACTTGCGAAATGAAATGACGTCATGCCATTAGCCAAGAAAGACCAGGAACTCATCGAGGCTGCGACCGCAGCGATCAAGTCGCGCTACCGCAACGACTGGCAGGAAGTCGGCGCGGCGCTGCGCACGCGCGACGGCCGCATTGTCGTCGGCGTCAATCTCGATGCTTACGTGGGGCGCGGCGCGGTCTGCGCCGAGGCGGTGGCGATCGGCACCGCGCTGACCGCGCAAGGCGACCAGGGCATCGAAACCATTGTCGCGGTGCGCCATCCCAAGCCCGGCGAGCCGGGCAAGATCGCGGTGGTGTCGCCCTGCGGCACCTGCCGCGAATTGATCCACGACTACGACGCCAAGGCGCGCGTGATCGTGCCGAACGGCAAGAAGGGACCGGAAGTCACCACCATCGGCGAATTGCTGCCGAACAAATACCGGCGGGGGATGACGTGAGGCTGTTTGGCTACACGCGACCTCGGATGATTGTCGTCCCCGCGAAGGCGGGGACCCATACACCGTGTCCTCACGATAGGCTGCGGCGTCTGGGTCCCGGCCCTCGCTTCGCTCGGCCGGGACGACAGCCACGATGACCACCGCCCCCCGCCGTCTCGTGAGTGCCGATAAACGCGACGACGATGTCGATGCCTCGTTGCGTCCGCAGCGCTTGGCCGACTTCATCGGCCAGGAGAAGGCGCGCGCCAACCTGTCGGTGTTTATCGAGGCCGCGCGTGCGCGGGGCGAAGCGCTCGACCATGTGCTGTTCGTCGGTCCCCCCGGCCTCGGCAAGACCACGCTGGCGCAGATCGTCGCGCGCGAACTGGGCGTCAATTTCCGCGCCACCTCCGGCCCGGTGATCGCCAAGGCCGGCGATCTCGCCGCGTTGCTCAC
>DASZQT010000102.1:0-4704 GCA_035549515.1 Pseudolabrys sp.
AGCGGGAAGGCGGCCTGGTCGCGGCCGCGATCCATGCGGCCGTCCCAGGTCAGTCCACCGGTTGGGCCATTGTCGACGCTGGCATCGCCTTCGTCGTCGGAGTCGTAATAGTGCTCGGCGAAGGGCGGCGCGGCTTGCAGATAAGTGAGCGAGGGCACCGCGCGCAGGCCAGCTTGACGCATATCTTTGCCGCCGAGCTGCACGGCGCGGTCATTGGCCGGCGAGAAGCCGTGCGCCGGATCGTGGCAGGTCGCGCAGGCCATCTGCCCGGAGGCCGACAGCGCGGGATCGAAGAACAGCTTGCGGCCGAGCGCCTCGAGCGCGGCGGCGCGGGCATAGGCCTGCGGACGGGAAAGGGGGGTGTCGCCGGCGCGCGCCACGACACCGGCAAGGCCGAGCGCGATCAGACTAGCGGCCACCAGATATTGCAAGAATTTCACCATGCCCGACTTCGGCCCGACATAACCCCGTTACCCTGCGGGCGTTTCGTGACGACCGTCTGACAGGAAGCGCCCGCGGCTGTGGATGCCTTCATGCAACTGCCATAGAACATCGTCTAGAGTGCGGGCCATCCTAGCCGTCGCCAAGGAGGTATTCATGCTGCGGTCTATTCTCTCGCTGGCACTCGCCACCACGGCGCTGTCCGGATTGTCGGCAACGGCCCAGGCGCAGAGCGGCGGCCTCGACGCCATCCAGACCGTGGTCGTGATCTACGCGGAAAACCGCAGCTTTGACAATTTGTACGGCTCGTTCCCGGGGGCCAACGGCCTCGCGAACGTCAAGCCCGAGCAAGCCACCCAGCTCGACCGCGACGGCACCCCGCTCAAGGAATTGCCGCCGGTCTGGAACAACCTCACCGCCAAGGGCGTGACGCCGGTGGTGACGCAGGCGCAGACCGAGCACCTGCCGAACAAGCCGTTCGCCATCGACGATCCGAACGGCTTCAACACCAAGCTCGGCGTGGTCACGCACGACCTCTGGCATCTGTTCTACCAGAACCAGATGCAGATCGACGGCGGCAAGAACGACAAGTTCGCCGCCTTTGCCGATTCCGGCGGGCTGGTGATGGGCCATTACGACGGCACCAAGCTGCCCTTGTGGAGCGTCGCCAAGAAATACACGCTGGCCGACAACTTCTTCATGGCCGCCTTCGGCGGCTCGTTCCTCAATCACCAGTGGCTGGTTTGCGCCTGCACGCCGAAATATCCGGATGCCGACAAGGGCCCCGCCAAGAAACTGATCGCCGCGGTCGAGCCGGACGGCGTGTCGCTCACGCTCGCGGCCGACTCGCCCAAGTCGGCGCTCGACGGCATCCCGAAATTCGTCAACAACGGCACGATCTCGCCGGACTTCTACGCCATCAACACCATGCAGCCGCCCTATCAGCCGAGCGCCAACGCGCCGGCCAAAGGCGGCGACGCGCGCTTTGCCGATCCGGCCAAGCCCAATACGCTGCCGCCGCAGACCGACAAGACCATCGGCGATCTGTTGAGCGCCAAGGGCGTGAGCTGGGCCTGGTATGCCGGCGCCTGGCAGGCGACGCTCGACGGCAATCGCGGCAAGCCGGTGCCGAATTTCCAATTCCATCACCAGCCGTTCAACTACTATGCCGCCTACGCGCCCGGCACCGAGATGCGCGCCATGCATCTCAAGGACGGCGGCATGAACGGCGTCGAATTCATCGCCGCCATTGACGCCGGCAAGCTGCCGCAAGTCACCTTCTACAAGCCGCAGGGCAATCTCAACGAGCACGCCGGCTATGCCGACGTGGAGTCGGGCGATGAGCACATCGCCGACGTCGTCGCGCATCTGGAGAAGAGCCCGCAATGGCCGCATATGCTGGTGATCATCACCTATGACGAGAACGGCGGCTTCTGGGATCACGTCGCGCCGCCCAAAGCCGACCGCTGGGGTCCCGGCTCGCGCATCCCGGCCTTGATCGTCTCGCCCTATGCCAAGAAGGGCTATGTCGACCACACCCAGTACGACACCACCTCGATTCTGCGCTTTGTCACCGAGCGCTTCGATCTGCCGGCCCTGCCGGGGCTGACCGAACGCGACGCGGCTTTGAAGGCGCATAACGAGCCGCCGATGGGCGACCTGACGGCGGCGCTCGACCTGCCGAAGTAGATACCGCTGGGCGTGCCTCTCCTCTGTCATGGCCGGGCATAGCCCGTCGAAGACCGGCGTGAACGTCCTTGTGTCCCGGCCATCTCGCTTAGGTTGGCACCTTGCGTTTCTAAGCGGGATCGCCGGGACAAGCCCGGTGATGACACTGCGGTATGTGGCGCCGGGTGGGATTCTCGGTAACCGAAAATGCCCTACAGTGGCTCCGGTCACCGGAGCCGTTGTCAGGCCATGGAGCTTGCGCCCGTTCTTTCCCATCTGGCCGTCGCGCTCGGTATTGGGCTGCTGTTCGGCCTCGAGCGCGGCTGGAAGACGCGGGAAGTCACCCCCGGTAGCCGCGCGGCCGGCATTCGCACCTTTGCATTGTGCGGGCTCCTCGGCGGCATCGCCGCCGCGCTCGCGCAGGCGACCGGCAATGCGGTGGGGGCGGGGCTGGTGCTGGGCCTGAGCTTCGCGGTCTATGCCGGCATTGCCGCGGTGTTCGAGCGCGCCGCCGACCGCGCCGCCGACAGTTATTCCGCGACCACCATGGTCGCCATCATGCTGACTTTCCTGCTCGGCGCTTTTGCGGTGATTGGCGACACGCGCGCGGCGGGGGCGGCTGCCGTGGCGGCGACCGGCATCCTGGCGGCGCGCGAGGAGATCCATGGCTGGGTCGCCCGCATCACCTGGGAGGAACTGCGCTCGGCGCTGATCCTCCTCGCCATGACCTTCATCGTGCTCCCCGTCCTGCCCGATACGGTGATCGGCCCTCCCTACGGCATCAATCCGCGGCAGCTCTGGCTGATCGCCATCGTGCTCGCGGGCGTCTCCTTCCTCGGTTATGCCGCGGTCAAGGCGTTCGGCGCCGAACGCGGGGTGCTGCTCGGGGCGCTGGCCGGCGGCCTTGTGTCCTCGACCGCCGTGACCATGACCAGCGCGCGCCGCGCCGCCGCGGGCGAGGGCACTGCCACGCTGCTGGTCGCCGGCACCGCAATCGCGAGCGGG
Organism: Pseudolabrys sp.; assembly: GCA_035549515.1. Taxonomy (GTDB): domain Bacteria; phylum Pseudomonadota; class Alphaproteobacteria; order Rhizobiales; family Xanthobacteraceae; genus Pseudolabrys. The sequence continues at coordinate 3,115 of DASZQT010000102.1, forward strand.
GTGTCGTTCCTGCGCGTGCTGGCCATCGCGGCGGTGCTGAAACCCGAACTGCTGCGCGTGACCGCGCCGCCGCTGCTAGCCGCCACAGCGGCGGCCTGCGCCTATGCCGTGATCGCCGTCGCCTGGCGGATGGGCGACGGCGAGCGCGGCCAAAACAAGCCGGTCGAGTTCAAGAACCCGTTCAGTTTCTGGCCGGTGGTGGGCTATGCGCTGTTTCTAGGCGCGGTGATCGTGCTCGGGCGCTTGGTCGGCGACACCTATGGTGCGCGCGGCGCGCTGATCGGCGCGGTGGTGGTCGGGCTCGGCGATGTCGACTCCATCACCGTCGCCATGACCCGGCTGGTGCCGGCGCCGCTCGGGGTGGCCGCCGCCGGCGCCGCCATCCTGGCGGCGGTCGCCAGCAACATGCTGTCCAAACTGGTGGCCGGAGGGGTCATTGGGCGCGGCCGCTTTGCCGTCGAACTGACGGTCATGACCGCTGCCTGCTACGTGGCCGCCCTGGCGGCGCTGTGGGCCACGATCCTCGTGACCGGCCGTTGACTTTTTCGCTGCAACGCCGCAAGCCAGTGGGCCGGCTCGCAGAGGTCCTCAACGCCGCATGTTCAAGCGCATCCTTATCGCCAATCGCGGCGAAATCGCCTGCCGGATCATAAAGACCGCACGCCGGATGGGAATTGAAACGGTCGCCGTCTATTCGGACGCCGACAAGGACGCCCTGCATGTCGAGATGGCCGATGCGGCCGTCCATATCGGTCCCCCCGCCGCCGCCGAGAGCTATCTGGTCATCGACAAGATCGTAGCCGCCTGCAAGGCGACCGGGGCCGAGGCCGTCCACCCCGGCTACGGCTTCCTGTCCGAGCGCGAGGCCTTCCCCAAGGCGCTGGAAGCGGCCGGCATCGTCTTCATCGGCCCGAACCCGAAAGCGATCGCCGCCATGGGCGACAAGATCGAGTCCAAGAAGGCGGCAGCCGCCGCCAAGGTCTCGACCGTGCCCGGCCATCTCGGCGTGATCGAAGATGACAATGCGGCGATGCGCATCGCCGACGAGATCGGCTATCCGGTGATGATCAAGGCCTCCGCCGGCGGCGGCGGCAAGGGCATGCGCGTCGCGCATTCGCGCGTCGAAGTGGCGGAAGGCTTCGCGCGCGCGCGCTCGGAAGCGAAATCGTCCTTCGGCGACGACCGCGTCTTCATCGAGAAGTTCATCGTCGATCCGCGCCATATCGAAATCCAGGTGCTCGGCGACAAGCACGGCAACGTGATCTATCTCGGCGAACGCGAGTGCTCGATCCAGCGCCGCAATCAGAAAGTCATCGAAGAGGCGCCGTCGCCGCTGCTCGATGAGACGACGCGCAAGAAGATGGGCGAGCAGGCTGTGGCCCTGGCGAAAGCTGTCGGTTACGACAGCGCCGGCACCGTCGAATTCGTCGCGGGCCAGGACAAGAGCTTCTACTTCCTGGAGATGAACACGCGGCTGCAGGTCGAGCATCCGGTGACCGAGCTGATCACCGGCATCGATCTGGTGGAGCAGATGATCCGCGTCGCCGCCGGCGAGAAGCTCGCGCTCGCGCAAGACGATGTGAAGTTGAA
>DASZQT010000103.1:0-5772 GCA_035549515.1 Pseudolabrys sp.
ACGGTCACGAACACATCGTCGGCATAGACCGCGACCAGATTGGTGTCCTTCATCAGGTCGATCTTGTCGGCGAGCAGGAAGCGCAGCGGCGTCTGCGACAGCGGATAGACATCCTGCGTCGCGAGCCTGCGGTCGCGCACCACGACCGATTGTCCGTCGGCGATCAATTCGATCGGGCTCGGATCGTCATATTCGAAGCGCACCTTGCCCGGCTTGGAAATCGTAAAGGTGCCCTGCGTGCGGCTGCCGTCGGGGCCGACCTGCACGAAATTGCCCTGCAGCACCTGCATGGCCGAAAGGTAGGCATTCACCTTCTCGATGATGCCGCGCTGCTCGGGGCTGAGCGCCGTGGTCGAACCGGGTTTGCCCAGGAGCGCGGCAAACGGATTGGAAATCGGGTTAGGCGACTGGACCTGCGGCACCGCGGCGGGCGGCGTCGGCGCGGCGCTCGCCTGCGCGCGGGCGCGCAGCGCGGCCGGGGGGATGTGACGGATCGCACCGATCGAACCGGTATGGATTGGCGCGGCATGGATTTTCGGGCGCGGATGCGGCAGCGGCACGCTTTCGGCCATGGCCGGCGCGGCCACAAGACCGGCCAGCAGCGCGGCCAGTACCACCGTCGACGCGCGCCCCCGGCTCAACTTTGTCCCCATCGCGATCTCTGCCTCACCTATATTGCGCGCCCGCCTCGATATGGGAGCCCTGTGGCTATTTCGCGACCCCGGCGGAATCATGCGCTGATTCGGTTTCGCGGTCATTCCGGGACGGCCCGCGGCGGCGGTGCTTAGCGTTCAAAATCGCCCTCTTCCGGAACCAGAATCTCGCGCTTTCCGGCATGGTTGGGCTGGCCGACGATGCCCTCCTGCTCCATGCGTTCCATGAGCGAGGCGGCGCGGTTGTAGCCGATTTGCAGCCGGCGCTGGATGTAGGAGGTCGAGGCCTTGCGGTCGCGCTTCACCACGGCGACCGCCTGACTGTAGAGGTCGCCGCCGTCGGCCTGGCCCATGCCGGTGGCGTCGAACACCGCGCCGTCCTCGCCGACTTCCTCCTCGCTCGCCGTCACCTCCTCGAGGTATTCCGGCATGCCCTGCGACTTCAGGTGGCGCACCACCTTCTCGACCTCGTCGTCCGACACGAACGGCCCGTGCACGCGGCTGATGCGGCCGCCGCCCGCCATGTAGAGCATGTCGCCTTGGCCGAGCAGTTGTTCGGCGCCCTGCTCGCCCAGGATGGTGCGGCTGTCGATCTTGGAGGTGACCTGGAACGAAATGCGGGTCGGGAAATTCGCCTTGATCGTGCCGGTGATGACATCGACCGACGGGCGCTGGGTGGCGAGGATGACATGGATGCCGGCCGCGCGCGCCATTTGCGCCAAACGCTGGATGGCGCCTTCGATGTCCTTGCCGGCCACCATCATCAGGTCGGCCATTTCGTCGACGATCACGACGATATAAGGCAGCGGCTCGAACTCGAGCTCTTCCTTCTCGTAGATCGCCTCGCCGGTCTCCTTGTCGTAGCCGGTGTGGACGGTGCGTTGCAGCGTTTCGCCCTTGGACTTGGCCTCGGCGACGCGCGCATTGTAGCCGTCGATGTTGCGCACGCCGAGCTTCGACATCTTCTTGTAGCGGCCCTCCATCTCGCGCACCGCCCATTTGAGCGCGACCACCGCCTTCTTGGGATCGGTGACGACGGGCGTGAGCAGATGCGGGATGCCGTCATAGACGGAGAGCTCGAGCATCTTGGGATCGACCATGATGAGCCGGCACTGGCTCGGCGTGAGCCGATAGACCAGCGACAGGATCATGGTGTTGATGGCGACAGATTTGCCGGAGCCGGTGGTGCCGGCGATCAGCAAGTGCGGCATGCGGGCGAGGTCGACGATCACCGGCTCGCCGCCGATGGTCTTGCCGAGGCAGAGCGGCAGCTTGGCGGCGGTCTCGTTGTAGTCCTTGGTCGACAACAGCTCGCGGAAATAGACCTTCTCGCGGGTCGGATTGGGCAGTTCGATGCCGATGGCATTGCGGCCGGAGACGACCGCGACGCGCGCCGACACCGCGCTCATCGAGCGCGCGATGTCGTCGGCGAGGCCGATCACGCGCGAGGATTTGATGCCGGGCGCCGGCTCCAATTCGTAGAGCGTCACCACCGGGCCGGGCCGGGCGTTGATGATCTCGCCGCGCACGCCGAAATCGCCGAGCACGACTTCGAGCGCCTGCGCATTGGCCTCGATCACCTCTTTCGGCAGCGAGGTGCGCTCGGACGCCTTCTGCGCCGTCAGCAAATTGAGCGACGGCAGCGCGAAGCCGGCGCCGGCGCGGCGCGCGGGCGCCTTGCTCTTGGTGGCGCGGCGGCGCGGCGCGGGCTCTTCTTCGTCTTCGCCGTCTTCTTCTTCAGCGGCCTCTTCGGCGGCCGGCGCGTGGCTCGGCGCGGTGCTCGGCGCGGCGACGCGGCCGAGATTGTCGAAGCGCGGCCCAAAATTGGGTTCTTGGCGGGCGGCGGCGGCCACCGGCGCTGCGCTGCGCTTGCGCGGCGCGCCGCGCAGCACGAGCATCAGGCGCGCCTTCCAGCTCAACAGCGCGTGCACGATCATGCCGAGCCAGGGCGAGGCGCGATCGCGCTCTTCTTCCTCGCTTTCCTCTTCTTTGTCTTCCTCTTCCTCTTCCTCATCCTCCGCCGCCGCGCGGCGCGGCCAGGTGAAGCCGGCGGCGAGCGCGAGCGTCACGAATGTGGCCAGGCCGAAAGCCCCGGCGAATAGCGCGAGGCCCACGCCGTTGAGCGGCAGGCCGAACAGCGCGGCGAGGCTCAAAAGGGCATCGCCGGAAACGCCGCCCAATCCGGTCGGCAAGGGCCAGTGCTGCGTGACCGGCAGGGTCGAGGCCAGACCGGCCGCCAGCAGCGCGGCCGGAATCCACAGCCCGCCACGCCAGCGTTCGCCGAGCGGGCGGTGCGACAGCAGGCGCAAGCCCAGGAACACCGCCGGCGCGAGCAGCACGACGCTGGCGAGGCCGAACAATTGCATCGCGAGGTCGGAGAAAATGGCGCCGGGGAAGCCGAGCAGATTGTCGATCGGCCGTTCGGTTGCGTGGCTGAGGGACGGGTCTTGCACCGACCAGGTGGCAAGCGCGACGGCGCCCAGGAATGCGAGAACGATGAGCGACAAGCCGGCCAATTCGCGCAGCCGCCGCCGCACGATGTCGCGGAAGTGCTCCGAGACGAAGGCGATCACATCGAGGCTGCGATCGGCGGCGGACATTCTTCTCTATTTCCAATCCCGATGGCGTTCACATTCTCCGTTCATTCCCGCGCAAGCGGGAATCCAGCGCTGGGTCTCCGCTTTCGCGGGGACGAACGGAGATTCGTTGCGTCTTGGATCATTCGCATAATGCGTTACCGTAACACTGCAACGATGCGATGCAGCGCTTCGGCGGTCATGGCCTTGTCCTGCACCATGGCAACGCGGATAAAGTCCGCGCCCGGATTGGAGCCGTCGGCCTGCTCGCGCGCGAGATAGCGCCCTGGCACGACACGCACGCCGGCTTCCGACCACAGCCGCTTGGTTGCGATTTCGCTGCCCCCATACGCCGCCACATCGAGCCACAGAAAGAATCCGCCCGCCGGGCGCACATAGCCATAGCGGTCGCCGATGATCTGATCGGCGAGATCGAATTTGGCCGCATAAAGTTTACGATTTTCCTCCACATGCGCTTCGTCGCCATAGGCGGCGATGGCGACGTGTTGCGCCGGCGTCGGCACCTGCGGCGCCGCGACATTGCGCAGCTCGAGGAAGGCAGCGAGAAAATTTCGGTCGCCGGCGGCGAAACCGACGCGCAGGCCCGGCAGGTTCGAGCGCTTCGACAGCGAGTGGAAGATCACCACATTGGCGAAGTCCGCGCCCGAGGCTTCCAGCATGCCGGCCGGCTTATCGGTGCTGTAGATCTCGCCGTAGCATTCGTCGGCGAACACGAGAAAGCCGAAGCGTCGCGCGAGGCTCGCCAGTTTTTCGAGATAGGCAAGGCTCGCGACCGCGCCCTGCGGATTGGACGGCGAGGCAATATAAAAGGCGACCGTGCGCGCGAGCAGCTTCTCGTCGAGCGCATCGAGATCGGGCAGGAAGCCCGTCTCGCGCGTGGCCGGCAGATAGACCGGCTCGCAGCCGGCGGCGAGTGCGCCGGCGGCATAGGCCGCATAGAACGGATTGGGGATCAGCACGGCGGGCGGACCGCTGCGCGGCGCGACCCAGCGCACGGCCGAAATGGCAGCGAGGAACAGGCCCTCGCGCGTGCCGTTGAGTACCAGCACTTCATGCTCGGGATCGACCGCGCGCGGAAGCCGGTAGCGCCGGCCGAGCCAGTCGGCGACGGCGCGGCGGAACGGCTCGATGCCTTTGTTGGCCGGATAGCGGCCGAATTCGTTGAGATGGGCCGCGAGCGTCGGCCCGACGAAAGGCGGGATCGGATGCTGCGGCTCGCCCACCGACAGGTTGATGATCGGCTTGCCCGGCTCGATGCCGGCGATGAGGTCGGTCAGCCGCACGAAGGGCGAGCGGGATGAAGCCGCCGGGGCGGGGGCCGGAGAAGGGGCGCGCAGGGCACTCGTCATGGACATGCAACTACATTCGAATGGCGCATGATCTCCTCCGAAGGCCGGGTTCCCATCGCCCGAACGGGTCCGGGACAGGCCTTTTGGCATCATGCGCGGCGAGAGAAGCCCGCGGCAGACGGCTTAAGCCACACTAACCGGGGCGAGGTTAAGCCCCGATTAACCATCGGCGGGCGGTCGATGGCGAGGCGATTAAGCATCGACCGGGCTCGCGCTCAAGCGGACTTTGCGAGCGGAGCGGCATGGCGCGGCGGGGCATGAGCTCCGGCAGGGACCGCCCCCCAAAAAAGGACCACCCCAAAAAAGTGAGGCCCCGGTCCTTGCGAACCGGGGCCTCGACGGAAGGGACAGTGCCGGGTTTCCGCCCCTACCGCTGGCTGGTCCGGCGCACGATCCCGAAACGGAGAGAGAAGTTTCGGATTTCGACCGCGCGCCGGTAAGCGTTACTGCACCACCTCACCGTGCAGCGAGAGATCGAGACCGTCACGCTCGGCTTCCTCGGAGACGCGGATGCCGATGGTGAACTTCAGGATGTAGAGGATGATCAACGTGGCCACGGCGTCGTAGATCAGCGTGCCGAGGATGCCGTAGACCTGGATCAGAACCTGACCGCCGTTGCCGTCGATCAGACCGGAGCCGAGGCTGTTGATCGCCTTCTCGGCGAACACACCGGTGAGCAGCGCACCGATGATGCCGCCGACCGCGTGCACGCCGAAGGCGTCCAGCGAGTCATCGTAGCCGAACATGTGCTTGAGGCTGGTGGCGCCCCAGTAGCAGCCCACGCCCGCCGCCGCGCCGATCACCAGCGAGCCGACCGGACCGACGAAGCCCGAAGCCGGGGTGATGGCCACGAGTCCGGCGACCGCGCCCGAGCAGATGCCGAGGATCGAGGGCTTACCCTTGAGCGCCCATTCCACGAACATCCAGGCCAGCGCCGCGGTGGCAGTGGCGATCTGCGTCACCGCCATCGCCATGCCCGCATTGGTGCTGGCCGCGACCGCCGATCCGGCGTTGAAGCCGAACCAGCCGACCCAGAGCAGCGACGTGCCGATCAAGGTCAGCACGAGGTTGTGCGGCGCCATGTATTCGTGCCCGTAGCCCTCGCGCTTGCCGATCACCAGCGCGCAGACAAGTCCGGCGATGCCGGCATTGAGATGCACGACGAGGCCGCCC
>DASZQT010000104.1:0-47011 GCA_035549515.1 Pseudolabrys sp.
GTCGACCGCGCCATTACTTATCTGCAGGTGCTTTATCCGCACGATCGCGTGCTTGAATCGGTCGCCGAGATCGGCGCCAAATTCAAGGGAGAGGTCATGCAGCACCTCGAATTCATCCGCATCAACGGCTTCATGACCGCCAGCGGCATTCCGGTGATTCGCTATTCGACGCCCGAGCGGCTCTACGAGATCATGGATGCCTTCGAATCCTGCGGCATCAAGATCGCCAATCCCCACGTCATCACCTTGGAGGATGGCAGCCGCTACAAGCGCGTCGATGCCGACCAGCTCACGTTCAAGCACGAGGTCGATCCGCTAGGACTTCTCAATCCCGGCAAGATGCGCAGCTTCATCCCGCAAGGGCAGGACAAGGTTTGATGAGCGCCAGCGTCGTCCCGATCTTCTCATCGCCCGAGCCGGAGGAGACTGTGCCGGAGACAGCCCCAGCGCGCGCGCTTCTGCGTCTGAGCGACATCTCGAAGGTTTTCGCCAATGGAACGGTCGCGCTTGAGAATGTCGATCTGACGATCCGACCGGGAGAATTCCTGACGTTGCTCGGGCCCTCCGGCTGCGGCAAGTCCACGCTGCTGAAGATGATCGCCGGCCTGAGCGGTCCAACCACGGGCATAATTGACTGGCCGCAGTCGAGTTACGACGCTCTGGGAGAGCCGGAGCGGCTCTTGGGCTATGTCTTTCAGGAACCGACGCTGCTGCCCTGGTGCAGCGTGTTCGACAATGTCTATTTGCCGCTGAAGCTCGCGGGGCAGCGCAGGGAGGCGGTACGCGAGCGCATCGCGGCGGTGCTGGCGCAGGTCGGACTCGCGCGTTTTGCGCAAGCCTATCCGCGCGAGTTGTCCGGCGGTATGAAGATGCGCGTGTCGATCGCGCGTGCGCTGGTGACCAATCCGAAAATCCTGCTCATGGACGAGCCGTTCGCGGCGCTGGACGAGATCACCCGCACCAAGCTCAACAACGATCTGCTCAAGCTCTTCGCCAAGCAGAACCTGACCGTCATCTTCGTCACCCACAGCGTCTACGAGTCGGTCTATCTGTCCTCGCGGATCGTGGTGATGAGCGCGCGGCCCGGTCGCGTGAGCGCGGAGATCGATATCGACGTTCCATACCCGCGCGAGGAAGAATTCCGCGTCTCGACCCGCTACATCGATTACTGCCGGAAGGGCTCGGAAGCGCTCAAGCGCGCCATGGCCGAGAGCCCGGTCGAATTGGACTGAAGCGATGCTGCGCCACCTTGTCCCCGCAGGGATTCGGGCGCCGTTTGCCCAATACAGTCACGCGGTCGAGGTGCAGGCGGGAGCCCGGCTTTTGCTTTGCTCCGGTCAATTGGGCATCGACGTGGACGACACGATCCCTGAAGCGGCTGGAGCGCAGGCCGTCTTGTGCTTCGAGGCGATCGGCCGCTGTCTGACCGAGGCCGGCATGGGCTTTTCCAACATCGTGCGCATCAATGCTTATGTGACGGCGCGCGAGCATATGGCGCCCTATATGGCGGTGCGCGACAAATACGTGGTGACCCCGGCGCCGGCCTCGACGCTGATGATCGTCTCCGGCTTCACGCGGCCGGAATTCAAGGTGGAAGTCGAAATCGTCGCCGCTGCGTGAGCGAGCCGCCACCACGAAATGGGAACCTATCGCGCTCTGGCTCCGTACTTTCGCTCCGCGTTATGTGCATTGCCGAACAGAAATTGGCGCTTGCGGACAAACAAGCTCTGATAGGGTCTCGCACTCATTAATTGAGGTGGCCGGCAATCCCTCACCAATGTCAGTCATGCGGCGTATTGCGGCCCAAGTCGGACATGCCGCCACTTCAGCTTGGGTCAGGGGCGGACAAGGCTCGTCTTACGAAGCAGTTGCCCTCATCGGCACTATTGTGCCTTCAGGCCTGCATTCCGCGCCACAGCGGTCCAGCGCGCGACTTCCGACTTGAAAAAGGCGTCGAACTCGGCCGGACTGGTCGCCATCGGTTCGACCCCGATGGCAGCGATGCGGTCGCGCGTCTCGGGCTGGCTCATCGCCTGAACGACCGCGTGATTGAGGGTCGCGATGACGTCGGGCGGCGTGCCGGTGCGGACCAGCACGCCCTGCCAGGCCTGCACTTCGAGCTCGCCGCCAAGCCCGGCCTCGTCGATCGCCGGGAAGTCCTTGAAGGCTGGGAGGCGCTTGTGGCTCATGACCGCGAGCGCGCGCAACTGACCCTGCCGGATGAAGTTCTGCATGGTCGAGGTCGGCGTATCCCACAGCAATTGCACTTCGCCGGCGACCAAGCCTTGCATTGCCGGCGCGCTGCCGCGATAGGGCACGTGGATAAGACGGAGGCCGGCGCGGCGCGCGAACAATTCGGCAGCCATGTGCGCGGAAGAGCCGACGCCCCCCGAACCATAGGTGATCGTATCCGGCGCGGCCTTTGCTGCGGCGACCACGTCGGCAACGCTGCGGAACGGCGACTTGGCGGTCGAGAGCATGAACAGCGGTACGCTTGCGACCTGCGAGACGGCCGTAAGGTCGCGCGTCGTGTCATAGTTCAGCTTGGTGAGCGCCGGCGCCACAGCGAGCGAGAAAATGCCAAACAACAGCGAGTGGCCGTCGGCGGGCGCGGTGATGACGGCGTTGGCCGCGATGCTGCCGCTGCCTCCTGGCCTGTTCTCGATGATCACGTTTTGGCCGAGGATCGGCCCCATGCCGTGCGCCAGCACGCGCGCAACCGCGTCGACCGTGCCGCCGGCGGCAAAGCCGACCTCGATGCGGATCGTGCGCTCGGGAAAGGCTGCGCGCACGCCGCGCGGCGCGACGGCGGCAGCGCCGACCGCGAGGCCGGAGAGCATCAGGGCGCGGCGGCTCATCAACGGCGATGTCACGAGAGCTTCTCCCCATGAACGGACCGCCCAAGGATCAGATCGGCGGCTTTCTCGGCAATCATGATCACAGGGGCGTTGATGTTACCACCGACAATATCGGGGAACACCGATGCATCGACGACGCGGAGACCCTCGACGCCGCGCACGCGCAGTTCCCCATCGACCACCGCTTCGTCGTCGACGCCCATGCGGCAGGTCCCGCAAGGGTGATGCGCCGTGACCGCGGTCTTGCGAACGTAATCTTTGAGCTCGCCCTCGGTCGCGACGCCCTCGCCCGGCCCGATCTCACGCGCGACGTGTGGCGCGAGCCGCGGCAACCGCGCGAGATCGCGAAAGATGCGGATACCGGCGGACAGCTTCTGCCAGTCGCGCTCGACCGACAGCAGGCCCTGACTAATCGTCGGATGCGCTGCAGGATCTGTCGATGCGAGCTTGATCCGGCCTCTGCTCTGCGGTCGCAAAAGAACAATACGGCAGGCAAAGCTGTCGGCAAAACCGGACCAGAACGGCGGCAGGTATGGCCTCGCTGCCAGCGAGCCGGCGATGAACAGCAGTTGGATATCGGGGATCGGTTCGTCGGGGCTGGATTTTACGAAGCCGGTAATGCCGCCCGGCAATTCGGTCGCGAAGCCCTTGCCGGCAATGAGCCCCTGCCCGAGCGTCCATAGCAGCCGGTCGGCGCGCATGTGCCGCAGCAGCGGGCTTTGGTCACGCCGGCCGTAGATCAGGAGCGCCGCGACATGATCCTGTAAATTCCTGCCGACGCCCGGCAACGGAGCTTTGATGGCGATGCCGAGCTGTGCGAGTTCGGTCGGATCTCCGACGCCAGACAGCATCAGAAGCTGCGGCGAATTGATCGCCCCCCCGCACAGGATCACTTCGCGCTCCGCGGTGGCCGTACAGCGCTGCCCGTTGCGGACATAGTCGACGCCACGCGCGCGCGCCCGATCGAAGAGCACGCGGGAGACGAGGCTGTCGATTTCGACGACCAGATTGGTGCGCCCGCGCACCGGATGCAGATAGGCGGTGGCGGCACTCTCGCGATGACCGCCGCGAATGGTCATCTGCATGCGGCCGAAGCCGTCCTGCTTCTCGCCGTTATAATCGTCGTTGTGCGCGTAGCCCATCTCCGCTGCGCCGGCGAGATAGGCGTCAACCAGCGGATCCTGATAGCGCGCCTTGCGCGTCGCCAGCGGACCGTCGCCGCCGCGGAATGCGCTCGCGCCACCCTCCCAACTCTCCTGCCTGCGAAAATACGGCAAGACACTTTCATACGACCACGTCGGAAGGCCGCGCGAAGCCCAGCGATCGTAGTCGGCGCGGTTGCCGCGCACATAGGCCATCGCATTGATCGATGACGAGCCGCCAATGACCTTGCCGCGCGCGACCTCGATGCTGCGGCCGTTCAGGCCCGGCTCCGGCTGGGTGTCGTAGCCCCAGTCGTACATACGGTTGAGTAGAACCCGCCCCCAGCCAAGCGGCAGCTTGAGGAGCGGATGGCGGTCCCAGCCGCCGGCCTCGAGCAGCAGTACCCGTGTGCGGCCATCGGCACTGAGTCGATTGGCGAGCGTACAGCCGGCCGAGCCGGCGCCAACAATCACATAATCGAAAACGCTGTTCATGAAAGTAGTCGAGCCGCCCGCCGCGGGCGCCGGACGGCTCGCCACGTCAGGCCGCGCTGGCGAGCGTGCTCGGCTTCGCGCCTGTGGCGACGGCGAAAGCAGGACGCGCCTCGACCGCCTTCATCCAGCGCATAAGCTCGCCGAACTCCGGACGGTCGATCGGGAATTCGAGGCAGCGTTTGACGAGCGGCGCCAGAGCGATCTCCGCCAGAGTGAACCGGTCAAGCGCGAACCATTGCTTGCCGGCGATGTGACCGTCGAGGATCTTGAGCTGGGCGACGAGGTCCGCACTTTGCGCCGCAAAGTCGGCGGCGCGCTCGGCCGCGGGCTTCTTGACATCCTTGAAGACAGCGACATAAGGCGTATTGAGTGACGCCAACGTCCAGTCCATCCAGCGTTCGACATAGGTTTTCTCGGCCGGAGTGGCGCCGGTGAGCTGCGGCGCGTGCGTCGCCGCCAAATAGCGCAGGATGGTGTTCGACTCCCACGACACCAGGTCGCCGTCGACCAGCGTCGGCACCTTCATGTTGGGGTTGAGCTTGCGGTAGGCGTCGGTGTTCGTGTTGTTGAACTGCCGGCCGTAATCTTCGCGAACGTATTTCAGGCCGACCTCCTCAAGGAAGAAGAGGACCTTCTGGACGTTGCCCGATGTGGCGCGGCCAAGGATGCGGATCATTACTGGTCTCCCGGTCGATAATTCGGTTACTGCTTCAGTGCGTTGGCGCCGCTGAGGAACTTGTCGTCGAAGGCCGCGTCGACGTCGATCGCTTTTGGCATAGCGCCTTGGTCGAGCAGGATCTTCGTGGTCTTGGTCCATCTGTCCTTGGTCATCCAACCGAGCCCGTGCGCCTTGGTGTCGGCGCTGAAGAAAGTGCCCTTGATGTCGGCCTCGATTTGCTTGACCAGCACTTCCTTCTTGTCGGCATACTCGGGATTCATCTCGACGACGATCTCGGCGGCCTCCTTCGGATTCCGCACGACGTCGGCGAAGGCCTGCGAGTATGCCTTGACGAAGCGCTGCACGACATCGCTCTTCTCGGCGATCATCTTCTCGGAGGTGAAGAGACCGGAGCCATACACCGCGTAGCCGAAGTCCGAGCCCTGCATGATTGACAGCGACCCCGGGCCGCCGGCCTTGTGCTCGAGTTCCGGCACCTCGGCGTCGATATAGCCGGGCACGGCGTCGACGCGGCCGAGCAGCAGGTAGTTCTCGTATGGCGGATTGACCGTGCTTTGCTTGATATCATCCAAGCTCATGCCATTCGCGGCCAGGAAAGCCTTAAGGAATACGTAGGTCGAGCCCGACGGCTGAACGCCGATGTTGAGTCCCTTGAGGTCTTGCGGCTTTGTGAGCTTGTGGCTCTTTAACAAAGCAAGCATACCGAGCGGGCTGTGCTGGTTGACGGCAGCGAGTGCGACGACCGGCACGTTCTGCGCGCGCGCGACCGCGAGGGTCGGAAGGTCGCCGAAGCCAAACTCGGAATTGCCGTTGGCGACGAGACGCATCGCATTCGGCGACCCGGTGCCTCGCCGGATCGCGGTGACATCGATTCCTTCCTTCTCGAAGTAACCCTTCTTCTTCGCGACGAAGAACATAGCGTGGTTGCCACGCACGACGTAGTCGAGCTGGACAGAGACCTGGTCTGTGGCCAGCGCAGCGGTGCTGATCATCGTGGTGAGCACGACTGCAAGCGAAACGATCTTCATGACACTCCCCTGGTATTTGCCGCTAACCGGCAGAATGAATCGGATCGAATTTGGGCGCCCACGGCACCAGCACGTATTCGGCAAGTTCGATGATGTAGTAGAAGGCGAGGCCGAGGACCGACACGACGATGAGCGCCGCGAAGATCAGGGGCGTATCAAGTTGCGTCGAGGCAAACTGGATGACGTAGCCGAGGCCCTGATTAGCGCCGGCGAACTCGCCGACGATGGCGCCGATGACGCTAAACGTGATCGCGACCTTCAGGCCGGCCATCAGATGCGGCAGCGAATGCGGGATGCGCACCCTCAGCATGATCTTGCCCTTGCTGGCGCCGACCGATCGCATCAGGGACACGAAGGATGGCTCGACCGATTGCAGGCCCGCCAGCATGTCGATCGCCACCGGAAAGAACGCGATCACGACGATGAGCAGGATCTTGGGCGCAAGATCGTAGCCGAACCATAGGATGAAGATGGGCGCGAGCGCGACCTTCGGCACATTCTGGAACAGGACGATCAGCGGATAGAGCGCGCGGCCGAAACGTTCGAAGCGGACGATCACCAGCGCGACCACGATGCCGACGATGGCTGACAGGACGAAGCCGAACAGGACCTCGAGGGAGGTCGCCTTGGCCGCGATGGCGAGCGGGCGCCAATGCTTGACCAGAGAGGAAAAAATCGCGGTCGGCGCCGGCAGCACGAAAGTCGGCACGTTGAACAGCCGGATCGCCACTTCCCAGAAGATGACCAGACCGACGGCCAGCATCACCGCCGGCATCAAGCTGCGCAGCCCCTTTCCAAGCGCACCGCTTGACGTCGCGGCGGCGGGACCGTCCATCGTCGCATCGGTCATCGGCGGCCTCGCTTGTGGCTTTCGATCAGCAGGCCGCGCAGGCGCGCTTCGGCAGCTGCGAAGGCCGGCGCGGAATAGCTCTCCTCGGTGCGCGGATACGGCAAGGTGATCGGCAAGGTCTCTATGATGCGCGCCGGTCCGGTGCCCATGACGTGCACCTCGCGCGACAGAAACACCGCCTCGTCGATCGAGTGCGTCACCAGAACGATGGTCTTGCGCGTGCGCTCCCAAATGTCGAGCAGGCACGCGCTCATCTCTTCGCGCGTAATGGCGTCGAGCGCGCCGAACGGCTCGTCCATCAGCAGCACTTCCGGATCGAGCGCGAGCGCACGCGCGATGGCGACGCGCTGGCGCATACCGCCAGAAAGTTGGTTCGGGCGCTTCTTCTCGGCGCCCTCTAGGCCGACGAGCTTGAGCATCGCCGCCGCCCGGTCGAAGGCGTCGGCGCGCTTGATCGTTTCGTCGGCGGTCATCAGCAGGAAGGCGGCGTTTTCGATGGCGTTCTTCCAGGGCAGCAGCGTCGCTTCCTGGAAGACGAGCCCGATCAGCCGCGCCTTAACTGCCTGAAGCGGGCTCATCCCCGCAACCGTCACCTCGCCTTCGGTCGGCGGCACGAGGCCGGCCATGACCTTAAGCAGCGTGCTCTTGCCGCAGCCGGACGGGCCGATCAGTGAGACGAAACTGCCTTTCGGCACAGCGATATGAATGTCGTTGAGGACGCGCTGGCGACGGCCTTCGACGGTGAAATCCACGGCGAGGCCGCGTGCGGCGATGTGCGCCGGCGCCGATGCTTCAACGGCGGGTGCTGACATTGCGCTACGCGCAGCTGCGCTCATGACCCTCACATTCATTTCGGCTTGTACGCGATTGCGTCCATTTCAATCTTGGTATTGATGACGGCGCGCGCTTCCACCGTCGTGCGCGCAAGCACCGCATCCTTGAAATGCTCGGCGAACACCTTGTTGTAGCGGCCGAAGTCGCGCGTATCCTCGAGATAGGTCGTCACCCGCACCACATCTGCGAGCGTCGCGCCTTCTTCCGCGAGGATGCGTTTGATCGACTCGATCGTGCCCGCGGTCTCCTGCTCGATCGTGCCGGACAGCATATTGCCGTTGGCGTCCTTGGCGACCTGGCCCGAGACGAAGATGTAATCGCCCGCCCGGACGGCCGGGTGGAAGGGCAGATTCGGGTTCTTCTTGCCGATCGGGTAGACGTCCGCGCGTTTGGTCTCGCTCATGACGGCGTTTCCTGTCAGGACATGGCCGCGGCTTCGATCACGTCGATGCCATTGATACGGTCGACGAGATAAATGAGCCCACGGCTGTCGATAGTCACATCATTGGAGGACGCGCGGTCAGCGCCCGGCGCCGCGTCCGGCAGGTAGTGCCCGACCTCCTTGGGCGCGAACGGATCGGCATAGTCGACGATCCGCAAGCCCTGAGCGAACCAGGCATATGGAACGATCGTACCGGTGAAGCGCTCGGAAGGCTGATGACAGCCAGTCATGGCCGGCTGCGGGCTGCCGTCCTTGTCGAGCCCCGGCACCTGGAACGTCGAGATCGGGATCGGCAACTGCTCGACGGTGATGTCGTATGTCCACGAGAAGGCGGGCGCCGCCGGCCGGAGTTTCGCGACGTCTTCGTCGGCCACGATCATAATCTTGCGCCCCTTGAGCAGTTCGGGGATGACGAGACAAGTATGGGTCGGATGCGGGAAAGCCGGGCTCGTATTGAAGTGCGATACCAGCTTGGGCTTCGACATGTCGGCGATATCGAGAATGAAAAAGCCGTGATGCCAATAGCTCACATATAGGCGGTTGCCGACCCGCAGCGGGTGGTGGCAACGCGGCTGGACCCAGTTCGCCCAGGGATATTCCTCGCCGCCCGCTTCCCACTGGCCCGGGATCCACCACCGGCCCACCTCCTGAGGCCTCGCCGGATCGGCGAGGTCTAAGATCATCACGATGTTGCCGATATAGCCTTCCGCGGTCGGGGAAATGTACGCGTAGCGTCCGTCGAAATCGAAGCGATGCACGCCGCCGCCGATCGTGCGCCACTCGGTGATCAGCTTCGGCTGCGATGGGTTCGAGACGTCGTAGATGTCGATACCGCCGCCGACCTCGGTCCGCTGCGACTTACCGAACTTTTCCTGGTTGACGATCATGATGTCGCCGGCAACCCGAACCTTGTGTGAGTGCCAGCCTTCGCGCACGTCGATCCTCGCCAGCGTCTTCGGCTTGCGCGGATCGGCGATGTCGACGATCGTGGTCCCGCTGGTCGGCCGCATATGACCGACATAGAGCGTCGTGCCGTCGATCCAGACCTGGCCGCCGCCGGGGGTATCGATATGGGAAATGAGTTTGGTGTTCGATTGACTTGGCACTGAAAAACTCGACGCTTGACGAAAGGGAGAGACGGTTTCGGCCGGCCGGCCCACGCGGGCCGGAGACGGCGCGATCAGTCGAAGATGCGCGAGATTTCGCCGGAGGCCGACATGCCCCACTTGCGGTAGAGTGCGAGCTTCTTAAGCGTCGGCTCGTCGGAGGCGACGAACAGGATCAGCGGATCCTTCGACGACGTGTTGACGTGCTCGAACCAGCAGTTTGCCGGCACGGCAAGCGTGTCGAACTTGTTCCACTCGAACTTCTGGCCGTCGATGAGCGTATGACCCGTCCCCTCAAACGGCGAGACCAGGAGGCTCGACGTCGTTTTGACCGGCAGCGTCTTCTGTCCCGGCTGAATCATCTGCATGAAGAAGGTGATGGTCTTAAACACCGGTTGCCCGTTGGTCGGGTCGACGTACTCGACCATCAGACCGTCATGCGCATCGCCATCGTTCTCACGGTGGCGATGCAGAAGCTCGCGGACCTGATCGTAGCGGTACACGAACATCGGCGACGAGGTGCCGGCGCCCCGCGCCTGCTTGCTGGCAAAGCGCGGCAGCAGGCCGCCATAGCCGTAAATGCGCTGGGAATAGTCGGGCGAGAAGCGCTCGCTCTGCTGCTTCTTGGAGACGAGCTTGCCGTTCTCCATTTCCTTGTAGTCGTGCTCGAAGTGCACCGCATTGAGCGACTCGACCAGCGGCAGATCGAGCACGGAGAGGTTCAGTGCCGTCTCGTTGCCGATGGTACCGTGGTTGTGCCAAGTGTCGTTCGGCGTCAATACGATGTCGCCGGGACCGAACACAATGTTCTCGCCGTCGACTCCGGTAAAATTGCCGGCGCCCTTCAAACCGAGGCGGATCGCGTTCGGCGAATGCCTATGCGGCGGCATGATCTCGTTCGCATCATTGAGACGGTAAGCTGTGTACATCGTCGACACGGTGGCGCGCTTCGGCGCCAGGCCCGGGTTCATCAGCACGAGCGAGCGGCGCTCGGAGTCGTCCATCGTGACCAATTGCACGGCACGGTCGAGAATTGGTTCGATATCTTCCGCGCACCGCCAGAGGAACGGTACCGCCTTCGGCGCCGCCAGAAGCTGCCTGTCCTCGTCGTTCGCGACCTCCTTCGTCGTCGCCCAATACGGAAACATGTGCTTCGCGGCGACGTCTTCGTAGAGCGCCTTGAGCGCGATGTCGCGATTGGGGAGACGCGTGACGGTGCTGGCAGAGGAGGACATAGCGGAACTCCTGTCGAGGACACGGCATCAGTTGGTCCAAACGCTAGCATAGATGGTTCGCCCGTCAATCAAGTCGAGCGCACCAATCTCTTTATTGGTTCGCACTCGGGTGCTACGCTGCAGCCATGGATGGTTACGCGGCAGGCAGGCGCAGCCTGTTTATGCAGCGCGGAGCTGGAGGCGGTCACTTGAGCATCGAATTTCATACGAATGAAGCGCGTCGCAGCCCCGGCGGATCCTCCTCGCCTGCTGAAGCGAAAGGCGAAGCTCTTGCCCGCCTGCGGACGATGATCGAAATCCGAAATGTGCAGGCCGCGGGGCGGTTGCCGCCAGAGCGCGTGCTCGCCGAGCAGATGGGCATCAGCCGCCGCGCAGTGCGGCACGCGCTCGAATTGCTGGAAGCGGAAGGGCGCATCACGCGTCAGCAGGGACGCGGGACGCTTATTTGCGATGCGCGCGACAGCGCAGTCGACCTGGGCGCCGAACTCGCGAAGCTCACGAATCCGGTGGATACGCTCGAAGCGCGCATGGCGATCGAGCCGACGCTGGCGCGGCTCGCCGCGCTACGCGGCACGCAGGCCGACTTCGATAAGCTGTTCGAGTCCGCGGAAGCGAGCCGCGTCGCCAAGGATCCCATTTCCTATGAGAAGGCTGACGCCGCCTTCCACCGGCGCGTCGCCGCCGCGGCCCGCAACCCCGTCCTCGTCACTATTTTCGAAGCTCTGCTGTACGTCGCGTCCGACAGGTCATGGCGGCACGGTCGGGAGACCGCGCACTGCATCAATAATCAGGCAAGATATGCCACCGCGCACCGCAAGATCGCCGCCGCGATCTGCGAGCGCAATCCGAAGGCGGCGGAGGAAGCGATGCGCGCACATCTCAGCGTCGTGCAGCAACAGCTGATCGAACACGCTTTTCCCAGGCCCGAGATTGCTTAGCCTCGGTGAGCGAAAGTGGCAGCGACGCTCATCCCTAGGACCTCGTTTGAGCGGAGGCAACGCTCAGATGACGCCCGACAGGATCGCCACGCCAAGCGCCGCCATCGCGCCTCCGGCCACTTGAACGGCACGGCGGCTGGTCAGCAGTCCGAGCCCTACGCCTACGCCAATCAAGAGCGCCGTCGTCGTCAGGAAGCCGGCCGCATAGGGGAGGCCCAAAGCTCCGCCGGGCATCTCCGCGCCGTGGGCATAGCCGTGGAAAACAGCAAACAAGCCGACCAAAGCCATCGCTCCGAGCGTTGGCAAGCTGAGGCTCAAGGCGACGGCCAACCCGAGGACGATTACGGATAGTACAATTCCGGTCTCCGCGAACGGAAGATTGATGCCGGCCATTCCTAGCGCACCGCCAACCGCCAACACGCCGAGGAATGTCAGCGGCGTCAGCCATACGGCGCGCCCACCAAGCTGAGCCGAGAGCAATCCAACCGCGACCATCGCAAGCACATGGTCGAGCCCCGTGATCGGATGGACGAGGCCGTCCGTCAAACTACTGCCGCCGTGTCCGGGATGCGCCAACGCGGCGGTCGGAGCCAAAACGCAAAGCAAGATCAGCGCCCTCAAGACTACGCGACTCATGATCTTCTCCATTGGTATCCGTATATGTCCTCACCTTGTCACGGCCGGCATACACGACGATTTGCCTTCGTATCGGCAGACAAGCCGATCCTAAGGCTGAACCGAAAATGTCATCTGAAGAGAGTCGAAGCACTTCGACCAAATTTGTCAGAGACTCGTTGCAACGGCCAACACCGGGCGTTCAGAATCGCGGTGCTAGAAAAACTTGTGCCCTCGCAATTACACGCAAACCGAAGTCGCTGGAGGGATAGCGATGCAGTTGACCCCGAGAGAGTTCGACAAGCTGCTCATTTACATGATGGCGGACGTTGCGCTCAAACGCAAAGCCATGGGCCTCAAGCTGAACTATCCCGAAGCCGTCGCTGTCATATCCGCTGTCGCGCTCGATGGCGCGCGCGCCGGCAAGACGATCGCGGATGTGACCAAGGATGCGAGGAGCGCGCTCAAGAAAGCCGACGTCATGGACGGCGTGTCCGATCTAATTCCGATGGTGCAGGTCGAAGCGGTCTTCACCGACGGCAGTCGCCTTGTGACGGTACATACCCCGATACAGTGAATTTGCTCAGCGGGAGACTGATATGGCTGGACCAAAAGCTGGCCCTACCGTTGCCGCCGACGCCGATCCGGTGACGGCGAAGGTGCCGGTGGGCGGTTACGTATGCGCCGCTGCCGCGATTACCTTCGATGCAGAGCGTCCCGTGACGAAACTGAAGGTTCGCAACTCAGGCGATCGGCCTATCCAGGTCGGGTCGCACTTTCACTTTTTCGAGGTCAATCCCGCGCTCGAATTCGACCGCGCGGCGGCGTTCGGACTGCACCTCAATATTCCTTCGTCCACCGCGACACGGTTCGAACCCGGTGACGAGCGCGACGTCGAACTCGTTCCCTATGGCGGGAAACGGGAGGTCTTCGGCTTCAATAATCTCGTCGATGGTCCGACCGCCGGCGGTGCCGCGCGCAAGTCCGCGGCGGTAGCGCTGGCGGCCAAGCGTGGTTTCCGGTCGACGCCGCAGAAAGTGTGAGCTGGCAACGTCAAGCGCCGAGGCGTCAACGTTTGTCATCAACGTTATTGCAGGAGCCTGCCCATGGCCACTATCTCGCGACAAGAATATGTCGGTCTTTTCGGCCCCACCACCGGCGACCGCATTCGCCTGGGCGATACCGGGCTGTTCGTCGAGATTGAACGCGATCTGCGCGGCGGTTATGGCGACGAAATCGTCTTCGGCGGCGGCAAGAGCATGCGCGAAGGCATGGGCATGGATAATCAGGTGACGCGTGCGGGCGGCGCGCCCGATTTGGTGATCACGAACGTGACCGTCATCGACGCGATGCTAGGTATCGTGAAGGCCGACGTCGGCATCAAGGACGGCCGCATTTGCGCGATCGGCAAGGCGGGCAATCCACAAACCATGGACCGCATCACGCCCGGCCTCGAGGTCGGGCTCGCAACCGACGCCATTTCGGGCTCGCACCTGATCCTGACCGCAGGCGGGGTCGACACCCACATTCATTTCATCTCTCCCCAGCAGGCGCAGGCGGCGCTCTCGAACGGCACCACGACGCTGATCGGCGGTGGCACGGGCCCGTCGGACGGCTCGAACGCGACGACGGTCACCTCAGGTCCCGGCAACATCACCATGATGCTGCGCGCGTTCGAGAGTTGGCCGATCAATGTCGGCATACTCGGCAAGGGGCATGGGCACGGCAAAGCCGCTCTGGTCGAACAAATTGAAGCCGGCGCGGTCGGCTTCAAATGCCACGAGGATTGGGGGACGACGCCGGCGGTGCTGCGCTCCGCGCTCACGGTCGCGGACGAGATGGATATCCAGGTGTGCATCCACACCGACACGTTGAATGAATCCGGCTTCGTCGACGATTCGATCGAAGCCTTTGAGGGGCGCACGGTCCATTCGTTCCACACCGAGGGGTCCGGCGGCGGCCATGCGCCGGACATCATCAAGATTTCCGGCCTGCCCAATGTCCTGCCGTCCTCGACCAATCCCACGCTGCCCTACGGCATCAACTCGCAGGACGAGCTCTACGACATGATCATGGTCTGTCACCATCTCGATCCGAACATTCCGTCCGACGTGGCGTTCACCGAAAGCCGGATCCGTGCCGAGACCATCGCGGCTGAAAACGTGCTTCAGGACATGGGCGTGATCTCGATGTTCTCGAGCGATTCGCAGGCGATGGGGCGCATCGGAGAATGCTGGCTGCGGTGCATCCAGACTGCGGACGCGATGAAAGCGGGGCGCGGCAAACTGCCCGAGGACGCGCCGGGTAACGATAATTTCCGGGTAAAGCGCTACGTGGCCAAGATCACGATCAACCCGGCGATTGCTCATGGCATCTCCGACCTGCTTGGCTCGGTCGAGGTCGGCAAGATCGCGGATCTGGTGCTGTGGGAGCCGGCGTTCTTCGGCGCCAAGCCAAAAATCGTGATTAAGAACGGCTTTATCAGCTGGGCCGTGATGGGCGACCCGAACGCGTCGCTGCCGACGCCGCAGCCGACCTACTATCGCCCGATGTTCGGCGCCTATGGCGACGCCCTGGCGGCAAGTTGCATCACATTCGTTTCCGGAGCGGCTCACTCCGCGGGAATCAAGGAACGCCTCGGCCTGCGCAGGCACGTGATGCCGGTGCGCAATACGCGCAAGATCGGCAAACGCGACATGGTCGGGAACGCCTTGACGCCGAAAATTGAGGTGAACCCGGAAACCTTTGCCGTTACCGTCGACGGCAAGCACGCGACCGTCCCGCCGCTCAAGACCGTTTCGCTGAATCAGAAGTACTTCTTCAGCTGAGGGGCGCACCATGATCGTCATCGAAACCGTGCTCGGCAATATCAGCAATCCGGAATGGGCCGACCGGCTCGCCGTTTCCGACGTCGATGTGCTGGATATCGACCAGTGGGAAGCGCAGAAGAGCCGCCTCCGCAAGACGACCGTGCAGGGTGCCGACGTCGCGATCTCTGTCGATCGCGGCACCCATATCCGAGATGGCGACGTGCTGCTTTGGGACCCGGGGGCGCGTTCCGCCCTCGTCGCGCGCCTTGAGATGCGCGACGTCATGATCGTTCATCTCGGCGATCTGATGCACGTCACGCCGGAGGTGGCGATGCGCACCTGCGTCGAACTTGGACACGCGATGGGTAACCAGCATTGGCCGGCACTGGTCAAGGGTAGCGTTGTCTATGTGCCGCTGACCGTCGACCGCAAGGTGATGGCTTCGGTCATGGATACGCATCACTTCGAAGGCATCCGTTACGAGTTCGCGCCCGGGAGGGAGGTCGTTCCTTACCTTGCGCCGCATGAATCGCGCCGGCTCTTCGGCGCTGCTGAGGGTCCGGTGCATTCGCACACGCATGAAAGCTACGCCGCCACTGACGCCGAGACAGGACGGGTATTTGGCCGCCCGCCGGTTCGCGTCGCTCAACACCCGGAGAACCACGTCCATGCACATGGATCGCTGGCCGAGAATGGTCTCGCCCGTGGTCGCAGAGGGTGAGACCGTCGAAGAGCCGTGCGGCGGCGCGTCATTGGCGCGGATGCTGCAGTTCGGCGATTCGATGTTCCCGATCGGCGGATTTTCTTTTTCCGTCGGATTGGAATCCGCAATCCAGAAAGGCGTCGTTTCCGATCCGATGTCGCTGCGCGCGTTTGCGAGCACCGCGGCGGAGCAGGCCGCGCGTGGTGACGGGATCGCGCTGATCTTTGCGCATCGTGCAGCGAGGGCAGGCGACATCGATGCCCTCATCGGGATCGACACCCTGGTGTACGCACGCAAGCTGTCCGACGAGGCCCGCGCCATGTCGACGCGCATGGGCAAGAAGTTCACTGAGATGGGCGTGGAGGTGATTGGCGCACCGCTGCTGGCCGCATGGTGCGATTGCATTGCGACATCGGTCACGCCCGGATGTTATCCGGTGGCCCTGGCGATCAATTTCGCGGCGCAGAATCTCGCGGCGCGCCAAGCCTTCGTCGTCCACCACAACGGCGTCGCGGCGACGATCCTGGGTGCGGCTCTGCGGCTGATGAAAATCAGCCATATTGAGACGCAGAAGATTCTCTACGAGATCAACGGCCGCGCGGATGCGGCCTATCACAATGCCGCCGCGAGCCGCCTCTCGGACATGGCGGGCTATGCGCCGCTAACCGACATTCTGGCTGCGGTTCACAATAAGGCGCACGTGCGGCTTTTCATGAACTGATCACTTTGTTTGGAGTCTGTAATGTCGAAGAAAATCACGCGCATCGGCATAGGCGGCCCGGTCGGCTCGGGCAAGACTGCAATTGTTGAGTCTATCACGCCGCGGCTGCTCGATCTCGGCATAAAGGTACTTATTATCACCAACGATGTGGTGACGACCGAAGACGCCAAGCACGTCCAGCGCACCCTCAAGGGCATTCTGCTACAGGAACGCATACTCGGGGTGGAGACGGGCGCCTGCCCTCACACCGCCGTGCGCGAAGACCCGAGCATGAACCTCGCGGCGGTCGAGGATATGGAGGGGCGCTTTCCCGACACCGACGTGGTGCTGATCGAAAGCGGCGGCGACAACCTGACGCTTACCTTCTCGCCGGCGCTGGTGGACTACTTCATCTACGTGATCGACGTCGCTGCCGGCGACAAGATTCCCCGCAAGAATGGGCCCGGCATCACCCACTCGGACATACTGGTCATCAACAAAACCGACCTCGCGCCCCATGTCGGCGCCAGTCTCGAGGTGATGGATAGGGATTCGCGGCTGATGCGCGGCAAAAAGCCGTTCTTGTTCACCAACTGCAAGACCGGCGAGGGTGTCGCGGACCTGGTCGCCCGGATCAAGCAGGATTTTCTTTTCGACATCGATCCGCAACTGCGGAGGTCGGCGTGACAGCCACCGCCGCCGCGCCATGGACGCATGCGGAGGCCCTCGGCGCTTCGGTTCTAGAACTGGCCGCGTTTCAGGACGAGCCGCCCCAGATGAAGAGCGGCACGGTCGGTAAGACCGGCTACCTGGGCCTCGGTTTCGAGCATCGGGACGGCCGGACAATTCTGGCGAATCTGGAACGCCGCGCGCCGTATATGGCGCAGCGCGCACTGTATTGCGATCTGGAAATGCCGAGCATGCCCTGGGTATTCCTCATTACTACCACCGGGTGCCTGCTGCAAGGCGACCGGCTTGCCCTCGACATCGCACTTGGTCCGTGCGCAACGGCGCACGTCACCACGCAGTCGGCGACCAAGATCCATTCGATGGACGCCAACTTCGCGGCGCAGACGCAGGTCATCACGCTCGCCGACGAAGCCTATCTGGAGTTCCTTCCTGAACCGGTGATCCCGCACCGGCAGGCGCGCTTCATTAGCGACACGCGGATCTCCGTCGCCCCATCCGCGACCCTGCTTTTTTCGGAGATCATTCAGGCCGGCCGCAAGCATCACCATCCGGATGAATGTTTCGGCGCTACCGTGATGTCGATATCGACGTCCGCTGCCCGCCCCGATGGCCGCGGCCTGTTCAATGAAAGGCTGCTGATCCAGCCGGGACGATATGCGATGCGACAGACCGGCGTGATGGATTCCTTCGACGTATTCGCCAACGTGGTCCTGTGCACGCCCAAGGACAAGGCCGATCGCGTATATGAACGCATTGAGGCCGATGTCGATCTTGCCGAAGGCGTAGCGTTCGGCGCCTGTCGGCTGCCCAACGACGCCGGCCTAATCTACAAGATCCTGGGTCGCGAAACAGCGCAGGTAAAGGCCAAGCTGCGCGAGTTCTGGGAAATAGCGCGCATGGAGGTCACCTGCGCCGGCCTCCCTGCGCCGTTCCTGTGGCGCTGACGGACGAACGAATCTGCGAGAGTCTCCGACGGTAAGGTCGAACTTTGTGGAGACGGTAATGAGAAATGTCTCAGCGAGTTGGAAGCGCCTCTGCGCCTCGTCGCGAATCTTATGGTTCGTGGACGTCAATTTGCGAGGCATTGGCCAGGTGATGTTTCAAGACAATCCTCTGACCGGAGCACTGTTCTTGATCGCAATCGCCTGGGGTTCGTACGCGGCTGGCGTTCCGCAAGTCGCGATTGCGGGTGTGATCGCGGTCGTCGTTGCCACGCTGACGGCATTGTGGCTGCGCGTCGATGACGAATCGATCAACGCCGGGCTTTGCGGCTTTAACGGCGTCCTCGTAGGCCTCGCGCTGGCGACGTTCCTCACCACGGGGCCGCTGCTCTGGGTTTATGTGGTCCTTGGAGCGGCCGTATCTGTTGTCGTGATGCTCGCCACCACCAATGTGGTCAAGCCGTGGGGCGGTGCTCTCACATTTCCGTTCGTGCTCACAACGTGGCTGCTTCTGCTGGCGACCTATGGCTTTTCCGGCCTCGCCGGCGCGGCGTTGCCGACCGGCAGGGTCGTCGCTGCGTTCCAGCCCTACGAAGCAAATCCGATCCAGCTCGTCGACTTGGTCCAGGGCGTGTTCCAGAGCATCTCGCAGGTCTTTCTCAAGGCCAGCGGCGTTGCCGCGCTGTTCCTGCTTGCGGGCCTCGCCGTCAACTCGCTCGCGGCCGCCGCCTTCGCGCTCGGAGGCGCGATACTGGCGGTACTGACGGCCCACCTCTTCGGGGCCGAAAGCGACCTGATCACCGGCGGTCTGCTCGGCTTCAGCCCGGTCCTGACGGCGATCGCGCTCGGCACCGTCTTTTACCAGCCGAGCTGGCGCGTCGTCGCCTACGCGGCCCTGGCAACCGTGTTTACCGTGGTTGCCCAGTCGGCCTTGAACGTCGCGTTGACGCCGTTCGCCATTCCGGCCCTTACCGCGCCCTTCGTGCTCGTGACGTGGCTGTTCCTGCTACCGCGGCAGCGACTGGAATAGGCCAGGAGAAGGTGAATCATGGGACTCGTCGGAATATTGCTTGGTCTGGCCCTGCTCATGTGGCTGGCGTATCGCGGCTGGAGCATTCTGCTGGTCTCTCCGCTGGCGGCGCTCATCGTGGCCGCCTTCTCGAACGAGCCGCTGCTCGCCAACTGGACGCAGACATTCATGCAAGGAGCGGCGCGGTTCGTGGCGCAGTGGTTCCCCCTGTTTCTGCTCGGCGGATTGTTCGGAAAACTCATGGGCGACACCGGTTCGGTCAGCGCCATCGCGCAGTATTTGACCCGGAAGTTGGGAACGGGCCGCACCATGCTCGCGGTGGTGGCCGCCTCGGCGATTGTGACCTATGGCGGCGTGAGCGTTTTCGTCGCATTTTTCGTGCTGGCGCCACTGGCCCATGAGATGTTCCGGGCCGCGAACATTCCGCGCCGGTTGATTCCGGCAACCGTTGGCCTCGGTGCATTCACCTTCACCATGTCGGTGATGCCGGGAACGCCATCGGTCAACAATGCCATTCCGATGCCCTACTTCGGCACCACTACCTTTGCGGCACCGGGGCTCAGTCTCATTGCATCGGCAATCATCGTCGCCTTCGGCATGTGGTGGCTTGGTCGCGCGGAGGCCGGCGCGCGCATGGCCGGCGAGGGTTACAACGGCGAGACGGGAACGGTTCCAGTCCTGAGCGAGAAGGTCCGCGAGCAGGCGGCGCCGGCGGGCGACTTCGATCCGGCCGAACTGTCGCATGGCAAGCAGGCCGAAAGCGGGCCGTCCTTCGCCCTCGCCGTGCTGCCCCTCGTCGTCGTCATCGTCACGAACTTCCTGATGTCGCTCGTCGTATTCCCGCGACTCGATTTTTCGTTTCTGTCCGAGCCCCGGTGGGGCGGTATCACGATCGGCGCCGTCTCCGGCGTCTGGTCGGTCTTGGTGGCGCTCGCGGCGGCGAACGTGACCGTCATCCTCGTCAACTTCCGACGTTTGCCATCGGCCCGCGAAAGCCTCGACGCCGGCGTGAATTCCGCCGCCTTGCCGATGCTGATGATCGCCAGTCTTGTCGGCTTTGGCGCGGTCGTTGCCGCGGTGCCGGCATTTGCGTTGGTTCGTGACGCGGTCTTCTCCGTACAGGGGGGGCCGCTGGTCTCGCTGGCTCTCTCCATGAATGTGTTGGCGGGACTGACCGGTACCGCATCTGGCGGCATGGCGATCGTGCTCAATGCATTCGGCGGGGACTTCATGCGTCTTGCCGCCGAGCATGGCATCGCCCCCGACCTGATGCATCGCATAACAACGATGAGCGCCGGTACCCTGGATGCGCTTCCCCACAACGGCACGGTGTTGCTGTTACTGCAAATCAGCGGGCTGACCCATGGCGAAAGCTACCTGGACATGGTGATGACCGTGATCGTCAGTTGCATTATCGCACTCGTCGCCGTGCTCGTACTAGGCTCGGTTTTTGGTTCATTCTGATATTCGGCTTAGTCGCCCACCGCCGCTCCGGCGCCCGCTTTGGAGGCGTCGATTGCCGACTTTCCGCTAGATAGCGTGAACGCTAAGCGCAGTCAGGTGCGGATGCCGATGTATTCTATGGCCGCGAGGCCGAAGATCGCATTGCCGTGAAAGCCGACGGCAGCCAGCCATATGCAAGCCAGGCAATGCCGTGCCCGACAAGATCGATGCCGAGCAGCAGGCCGAGCACCCAAAGTCCGGTCATCGGAAATCCGGTGAGAATTACCAGGCCCGCCAGAATTCCGAATATGCCAGATAGCAGCATGAGCCAGCCGGCATCGTTCCAGTGACCGACGCACAACAAGATCCGAACGAAGCCGGATATCGCCAGCAGGAGTCCGAGTACGTAGGTGATGATCAGGATATTGGCTGCGGGCTGGGTGAGGAGCACGATGCCGAAGGCGATATACAGCGCACCAAGGAGAACATGCCAGGCAAGGCCGCCCCATCCCTTCGTCCAATAGGCATGGACGATCTCAAAGCCGCCCGCGATGATAGCCGTGATCGCGATGAAGATCGCGCTGATGAGGGTGGCCAGCGCGATGTCGCCCAGCACGAATAATCCCGCGATAATCAAGACGGCTCCCAGCAGAACGCGCACCCAGGTCGGCGGGGATAGGCCAGGTGTCGTCCGATATAGCGTCATCGTTTCCTCGGGTGGTTCGATGTTTACCGGCTCCTTGCGAACGCTGCCTGACCCGGCATGCGCGTCAGGCCGCTTTTGCCAGTTCCGCAGTAAGCTTCTTCTCGGCCTCAGTCGAAAGAGACGTTCGAAGTATGCGCGGTTTGTACGACTCGAGTTCGGGCAGCACTTTGTCTTCGGTGACTTTCTTGAACAGAATGAACAGCGCCGAAGATCCTTCCGGAATGGTCTGGCCGAGCTTTTTGATAAAGTCGTCATTGATTCCGTAGTCGACGAGAGAACCCGATATGGCTCCGACGCCCGCACCCGTCAGTGCGCCCAGCGCCATCCCGGCAAGAGGATTCAGGAAAAGGAGGCCGACAATTGCGCCCCAGAGAGCTCCGCTGGTCCCGCCGACGGCGGCGCTCGATCGCACCAGGTTGACGGCTTGTTTGAGGTAGACCTTGCCGCTGCTATCGCGTTCGACCACGCAGGCGTCTTCCAGATCGATAAGGTACTCTTTCTGCATAGAACGTAGTTTGTTGAGGACTTCGTCGGCGGTATGGAGTCCGTCGAATCCCAGCACGACAAGGCTACTCATTGTGGTTTCTCCTGTGAAATCCAGAGCGCCCGGGGCTGCTCGCAGCGGCAATAATGCTCCCAGGTGCTCTCTTGTCAGTTAGCGCCGAGACATGACCAATTTCGTTATCCGGTCGCGAGACTCTTAGTCTTAATTTCCGCCAACAAGCGCAAACTAAGCGAACAGATTTTATCTTCGCAGGATACCGGTTCGCCCGCCTTCACTGCGCCTTCGATTTTGCACGGACTTGCATGATCAGGTCGGAGCCGGCATCGGGAGCGCTGGGGAAAATTTACGGCGGGGCGATGGGTTTCGGCTCCGAGAGGTGCTGCTTGAGTCGCGCGATGTCATCTGGGGACCAGCCGCGGACGTCCGTCACCTCGATCCACGCGTCAATATAGTCACCCGGAGCGTAGACATGGCCGAAACCGATCGGCGCTTCGGTCGACATGAATTTATCCGCCATCAGCTGAAGCAAGGTGACAATCGGATACCACCGCATTTGCGGCGACACGTCCGGGCCGCGCGGCGGCACCATCCAGTCTGGTTGGCGATAGAGGCTGCGATACTCGAAAAAGGTCGCAGGGTCGCTCGCGTACTGGAGATAGACGATCCGGATCGGCCCCCAGGGAATCGATACCGCCCGAGGCGTGGCGGCACTCTCTCCATGCTGATTCATGAACCGCACGAATGATCCGTCGCCGAACCGAGGGAGCCACGCGGGCGATCCGGGATTGCGAAGGTCGGTGAAGGTGCGCCAGAGCCGGCTCGAATAGAGAGGGCCACTCCACAGTGCGCCCGCTAACGGGTCGCGCCGTACGTCGATCAGATCCGTCGATTGTTCGGAGTTCTTGGCGCCAAGACTAAGACCATACAGATATAGTTTCGGTCGGCTCTGTCTCGGAAGCGTGATCCAGTATTCGTAGATCTCCCTGAACAGAGCGCGCGCGGAATCCACTCCATAGTCCGCCCCTGCGAGCAGGTATACCCAGCTTCCGACGTAGGAATATTGCAGGGCGACGCTGGCAACGGCGCCGTGATGGAGGTATTCGACGCTGTCGAGCGCCGCAGGGTCGACCCAGCCGGTGCCGGTCGGGGTGATCACAATAAGCACCGGCCGCTCGAATCCACCGACACGCTTCAATTCCTCCAGCGCGAGTCTCGCGCGTGCTTCCGGCGACGGCGCCGATCTCAAGCCGACATAGACGCGTATTGGCTCAAGCGCGCTCCCGCCGAGGAAAGCGCTGATCTGGTGGCGGGTCGGCCCCGAGGAGATGAACTCCCGTCCAGCCCGTCCGAGGTCGTACCAGTTGATCAGCGACGCGCTGCTGCCGGTCTTCAACGGGTCCGTCGGTTGCCCGCTTTCCTGCTCGATCAGCTTGTCGAACTCCATATAGGCGGCGTCTGCCGCCGCCAAGGCGCCCCGCAACAGAACGCCGTCGGCAATCGACCAGGACAGTGTAGCCGCGACAGCGAAGCCAACGACGCGGGATACCCGCTTCGGCAGAAATCCGTCTATCTTTGTTGCCGTAAAGCGAAGCAGCAGCCGAAAAAGACGCGCCAGCACGACCGACATCGCGAACACCGCCAGCGCGATCGGGATGACCTTGAAGGGATAGGTCGTATCGACGGATTCGAGCCCCATTAACTCGCGGATCGAATTCTGCCATCCCGCCGCTAAATGGAGTGAGGCGATCGCAACTCCCGCGCAAGCGATCGCCGCAACAAATCCGGCCACTCGCATCGAAAAGCTCTTCGGTAATGCGAGTCCGACGTAGTTGCAGATTCCCCCGAAGGATACGCCGATGGCGTATCCGGCAGCGAGGCAGAGACCCGATAGCACGCCCTGTATCAAGGGGCCCCGCGGCAGCAGCGTCGGCGTCAGGGAGGCAGAAAAGAACAGTGTTCCGAGCAGGAGGCCCCCGATCGAAAATGATTTCGTCGACCTCCTTTCCGTCGAGTTGGGATGTATCAATGCCGCGGGAACCCTGTTCGTCATTGCAGCGTGTTGCGTATGCGAGGACGTCTCTCGCCGAGCATTGCACGACGCAGGCTGTTACCGCCCGATGAGCGAGCCTGTTAGGATGCGCGGAAAATATGACGCAAACTTCCCGACAATCATGGCATTCAACCGTGAGAAGCCTTGGCGCCGCAGCACGTCGGCGTTCAGAATCGACGGTGGCGCGCTGCCATTGATCGTGTAGCGAAATCCGCCGGAATCGCTCAAGATTGGAAGGGAGGTAGAGTATACGTTCGGATAATAGTACCCGAGGTTTAAGATAACCCCAGACGTTAAACATTCGCGGTCGTCTGTCGCAAAGACTTTCTCGGCGCGTTTGAATTCGATCGGCCGTTCTTTGCGCAATCCCTCTATGGGATCATTGCGATCGTCTCCGCCAAGCCGGCCCATTGGGCCCAGCCGTGACTGGAAAACGAAATCGGAACCAGCAACCCGATCTGAAATTTAAGGGTTTGGAGCGGGGACGATTCGCAGCGCTGCACGCAAAGCATCGATCGACGGTCGCGTCTCGCGACCGAACAGACGGCACCGCAGTCGTCCGCCGGATTCTGCAACGGTGTACGGGCTAGCTCCGGAAATTCCATGTTGAGGCGAGCCGAATATCCAAAGCTCAGCAAAGCAGGTCCGAAACGACGGTGCGTGCTGCTCGGCATGGTCGTCAGATAGCCCATGCCGCGCAGCGTCTTGCATAAGCGCCAGGGGTTATCTGCGGAAGACCCGTCAGATTGGCGATTACATCGACCGTAAGTATGTGGCTTTCGCCCGCGTGACGCGGTTTCTGTGCGTCGCTGGGGCTTGTCCGCCTGCATAGCTTTCGGTCTTTGACGACAGGCAGTTTATCGGGGCCGATTGAAATCGCGGCATCAATTTAGTACTCGCAAATCATGGTCGCGGTCGAGGCGGCGCTGAATTTGGCGCGCAAAGCGACCGGCTGGGCCTACCTATTGGGCGGTGCGGATGGCAAGCTGCTCCAGCCGGCCACCCGCATCGACTTACTGTACTTTGATGTTCGCCGCCTTGATCAGCGGCCACCATTTGGCGACTTCATTGCGCTGAAATTGCCCGAGCCATTCGGGCGTCTGCTGCTCCGGCGTCGGAAA
This sequence comes from Pseudolabrys sp., assembly GCA_035549515.1. Lineage (GTDB taxonomy): Bacteria > Pseudomonadota > Alphaproteobacteria > Rhizobiales > Xanthobacteraceae > Pseudolabrys. The sequence goes on from DASZQT010000104.1 coordinate 24,922, forward strand.
AATGGCCGACTGCGCTTGCATTCGCTTACGAAATTCAGGGTCGGCGAGTGCGACCCGCACGGCTTCATTCAGCTTCGCGACAATTTCCTTCGGCGTGCCTTTCGGCGCCCACAGGCCATACCAGGCGGCGACGTAAAGGCCGTTCAGACCGACCTCGTCGACGGTCGGGACATCGGGCGCGGCCGGCAGCCGGTGCGGCGCCATGACGGCATAGTAGTGCAACTTCTTCTCGCGCCCGATGGCGAGCGCGGACGCGGTGGGCAAATCCATGAGGAGCGTGATATTGCCGCCAACCAGATCGTTGAATGCCGGTGCGCCCCCGCGATAAGGCACGATGCGCAGCGACACCCCGGTGCGTTGCTCGAAATCGACGGTCGCGAGGTGGCCGATCGAGCCGAGCCCGGCAGTGCCAGCGGTCGCTTCCGCCGGATTGGCTTTCAACCAAGCCACCAGTTCGGGCACGGTTTTTGCGGGCACGCCGGCTTTGGCCGTAATCACATAGGCGTTGGACGGCAGATACGCGATCGGTTCGAGGTCGTTCACCAGATCGAACGACAGCTTATATACGGCGCCGTTAAAGACATGCGTGCCAAGATGGCCGATGCCGATGGTGTAGCCATCGGGTGCCGCATGCACCACGCGACCGACGCCAAGCGTTCCCGCGGCGCCGGGCACGTCCTCGACGACGATTTGTTGATTGAGTGCCTTCTTCATCGGCTCCGCGATAAAGCGCGCGAGAGTATCGGCGGGCCCGCCGGCAGCGAACGGCACCATCAGCGTGATCGGCCGCGACGGGTAGGTCTGGGCATCGGCCGTGGCGCATTGGAGCGCAACGCCCAGTACCAGCGCGCTAATCAGTCTCATCATTGTACGTTCCTCCCCAAGAGCGTTACGGTTTGTTCTTCAAGCATTCAAAAAGCGCACGAGCAGCTCATTCGCCTTCTCCGGCTTGTCGTTCGGAATATTGTGGCCGGCGCCTTCGATCAGATGGAATTCGGCCCAGTCGAGCACCTTGGCGATGCGCTCGCCGAGATCGACCGGGTTGAGCCGCTCCTGCGAACCCCACAGCAGCATGATCGGTACGCCGGACGCCCTGAGCTTATTGATGAGCACTTTGGCGCGTTCGGCCTGGCCTTCCTTTTCATTGACACGCGCCGCGCGCAGTTTGCGTTGCGCCTCGAGAACGCCCGGCCGCTTGGCCGTTTCCGTGCGCTCCTTCACTTCTTCTTCGATCACGTGATCGCGCCGGGCATTCAGCGTCTCGACCAGCTCCCGGATCATCGCCGGATCGGGGTCGATGGCGAGGCGGTCCATCAGCGCCATTCCGGGGCTGTCATAGGTCAGGCCGAGCGAGCGCCCGCCGATGGCGACAAGGGCGAGCCTGTTCACTCTTTCGGGGTGCTCGGCCGTGATGCGCATGGCAATCTGTCCGCCCATCGAATGGCCGACGAGGCTCGTCCGTTCGACGCCGAGCTTGTCGAGCAGCTTGATCAGATGCGCGGCGATCACGCCGACGTCCAACGGTCCTTGCGGTATGCCGCTGAAGCCGAACCCGGGCGCATCCGACGCGATGACGAAATGGGTCTTCGCCAGTTCCGGCATGACGTAATGCCAGACCGTCGAACTCGTCCCCATGCCGCCGCCATGCACGAGCAGGACAACGGGCGCGCCACGCGAGCCGGCCGTGCGCACGAATGTTTCGAGGCCGTCGATGGTCATATAGGTCGCGTCGATCGTCACGATTTGCCTTCCGACAATGTGTTGCGGAGAAAATCCTGGATCCTGGCTACGGCGACGTCCCGCGGCGCCGGTCCATAGCCGACCGTCCCGCCGGTGAAGCCGCAGGTGCGCTGCAAATGGCCGAGAAATCCGGCCCAGTCGCTGCCGGCACGCATGCCGGTTGCCTCGTCGACAATCTCGCCGTCGTCTTCAATGAACGTGTTGCAGCGGGACGAGTTGGCGCTGGTCACCGGCGCCGCCGGCGTGAGCGAGTCGAAGCCGTGATGAGCGGCTGGATAGCCAAATAATTCGACCGAGCCGCCGGCCTCCGCGATTTCTTTGGCGCAGGCGCGCGACTTCCACGCTGGCACAAGTTCGTCGGCCTCGCCATAGAGCAACAGCATGGGCGCTTCGGTCGGTTGCGGGTGGCGCCAGCGCGGATTGAGTGCGGGATAGAGCGCGACATGGGCGCCGATCGTTCCGTTGTCGCCGAGTACGCTGCGTTGCAGACCGCGGTGATGCGAGGCGACCGCCGCGTGCCCGCCGCGCGAAAATCCGAGAATGCCGATCCGCTCGGCGTCGAACCTGCGATCGTTGCGCAGATGGGCGATCGCGAAGAGCGCATCGGCGGTCGACCCGGCCATCGACAGCCGGCCTTGGCCCGAGGTCGTCTCGCTGAAACCGCGCGGGGTGAAGCTGTCGACCACGAAGGCGGCAATGCCGATGCTGGTAAGCGCGCGGCTGTAAAGCAATTCGCGTCCGGCCTTGAAGCCCTGTGAGCCGATGCTGATGACGACAAGCGGCAGCTTGCGGGCGGACGTGTCCGGCATCGACAGGTAGCCGCAGATTTCCTCGGATGCGAACGGCGCGCCCGCCAGCAGCGCCTTGTAGGTCGCCGGGGAGCAGGATTGGAAAGCGACGATCTCGCCGCCGAGCATTGGACGTATCCCCTGCGGACCGCTCCCATTCGGGAGTCGTTCTGGTTGTGCGGCGGTCGGTTCAGCCGTGCGCTTTGGCTGCAAGCTGCGACACGTCGAGTGTCAGCAACTCCGGATCCGTGCTGTCATAGGCGCTGTGCTTGCGCGGATTGTTGATGGCGTAATCGAGCGTAATGGCGCCGGTCGGGCAATCCGGTGCGCACAGGAAGCAGCTCGAGCAGTCGGCCGGGTAAGCGAGATAAGCCTTTCGGCTTTTGGTGTCGAAACCGAATACATCGGTCGGACATGAATCGAGACAGCGGCAGCAGCCCGAGCAGCGCTCCGCGTCCAGCGTGACGGCTTCGGCGACATAGCTATTCATAGTGCTTCGGATCGTACGATCCGCTCATGATCGCTGCGATGGGGCTCAGATGCTTCGGCCGCATCGCGGGCGGCTGCAGCGGAAATTTCTCGAATGGAATCGGCTGGCGGTCGAAGGAGGGGCCTTGTTCCGTGCGGGTAAGGCCATGCCAGCAGAACCATTCGTCGTCGTCGGTTTCCGGAAAGTCGGCGCGATAGAACTGCTCGCGGCTCTCGGTGCGATCGAGCGCCGACTGGTAGACGAGGCGGGCGCACTCGGCGATGTTGCGTGCTTCGATGAGCTTGACCAGATCGTGCACGTCGGCGGCGCCGGCCGCCCCTGCCTCGGCCGTCACCTCCTGCGTGCGGGCGACCATCCTGGCGAGCTTGGCCGCATCAAGCGGCATGGTCTCGACCACCGAGCTTTCGAGCAGCACGAGCTCATCGTGCAACCGGTCGGCGGTTACCCGGCCGACCGGCCGGTGCAAGGGAGCGCGCGTGCGCTCGGCCAGCATGTCGAGCAGGCCGTTCGGCGGCCGCGCTTCCGCCATGTCGTTGGCCAATTCGGCCGCCGCCTCACCCGCGCAATAGCCGGAGGTCATGGCAAAGGCGGTCGGCACGCCGGCGCTCGCGTGAGTCCCCGTCGCCGTGATCTTGGCGGCGACGCCGGCCGCCATCAGGCCGGGCAGGCTGGCGCGGCATTTCAGGTCGATCATCAGGCCGCTGCGGCCACCGTTCCACAGGCCCCAGGTCGGCTCGATCGCCAGCGGCGAAGTCTTCGGATCGGGCACGAGTCCGGATACCAGCACGCTGGGTCCACGGCTCGGCTGCACGACACTGAGATCGGTCCAATAGGAATCGTCGCAATTGCGGAAATCGACGTAGACCGGCCCGCGGCCGTCGATCATCTCTTTGGCAAAAGCGGCGACGACGCGCGCGAGTTCGCTGCGCTCGTAGCGCACCGGATCGTATTTCGCCATGAATCGCTCGCCCTTGGCGTTGATCAGTTGCGCGCCATGAGCGATCGCGACGTTGTAGCTGCCGAGCGTGTATTTGCCCATCAGCAGCGAGAAAGTGCCGCCGAAGCTGAACTCGAGGTCGACCAGCCGCGCGCCGGCGCGATAGGCCATGACGACGCCGTCGCAGACGACATTGTCGATCTGGTGCTGGCCTTTCATCGACATGGCGCCGGTGGCGATGATGGTCTGCTTGGCCGAGACGGCAATACATTCGCCGGAGCGCGTGTCGAACCCAAATGCGCCGCAGATCGCGCCTTTGGTCGGATAGTGGCCATCGCTCGTCAGCAGGTCGGTCACGCAGACGCGGTCGACAATACGGACGCCGCGCGCAATGGCCTGTCTGCGCAGTTCCTCCATCGCGGCTTTTGGGCTGTATTGCATGCAGCGGACATCGATCATCCCGCGGCTCGAGAAACGGCGGATTTCGCCGCGCTCATTGCGCGAGATCGGGACGCCCCAGTCCGACAATTGCTTGACGCGCTCGCGCTGGCCTTCGATCAGTTGCCAGGTCCAGTCCTGGTCGCACATGTAGCCGCCGCGGGTGACGAACTCGGCGACCCATTTCGACAGATCGTCGCTGTCGAGCGGACAGGTGGTGACGCCGCCTGAAATGGTCGAGGCGCCGCTGCGGCTGACATAGGCCTTTTCGAGCAGAACCACCTTGTCGGTGAGTTCGGCGGCGCGCAGGGCTGCCCAGATGCCGCCGAAGCCGCCGCCGATGATCAAGACATTCGCGACGATCTGCTCCAAGCGCATCATCCCGGCGGTCTGTTTCCGGTCCCGGCGCATTACCTCGCCTTGACGCGGATTGATCAATTTTGTGCGATATGCGAACAATTGTTCTTATATCAAACATAAACTTACCAAGTGACACAAGTCAATGCGGCCGCTTTAAAGAATGGAAATGGCAAACAACCACGGCGATCAATCCAAGGGTTTCCTGCAGTCCTTTGCCAAAGGGCTGGCGCTGATCCGCGCCTTCGGCGCCGACGCGCCCACCATGACGGTCTCCGAAGCCGCCGCCCGTACTGGGCTGACCCGGGCCGGAGCGCGCCGCGTCCTGATTACACTGGTCGAACTCGGTTATGCCGAACTGGAAGGACGCGAGTTTCGCCTGCGACCCAGGATTCTGGACCTCGGCTTTTCCTATCTGTCGTCTTTGAGCGCCGCGCGTATCGCGCAGCCGATCATGGAGGACCTGGTGGCACGGGTGCAGGAGCCCTGCAATCTGGCCGTGCTGGACGCTGTCGATGTCATTTACGTCGCGCGGGTAGCCGCGAAGCCGTTTATCCGCGAGGACCTCGGCATTCACATCGGCCGCCGATTCCCGGCTTACGCGACGGCGCTTGGGCGTGTCCTGCTCGGCGGCTTGCCCGAGCAGGAATTCGAGGCCTACCTGCGAAACGCCGAATTGGTCGCGCTGACGCCGAACACGATCACCGCACCCGAGCGTCTCAAGGCCGTCGTCGCGCGCGACCGCACGCTTGGATATTCCTATGTCAGCCAGGAGTCGGGCGAGCGCTGCACGCTTGCCGTTCCCGTTACCGATCGCTCGCGCATCGTCGCCGGTCTCGGCATCGGTTGGTATGCCGGCGTCCGCAACGACGCCGAGGCACGCGACCGCTTGCTGCCGGAATTGCTGCGCGCCGCCGCCGACATCAGCACCGCGCTGCAACAGGTGCGTTGAAGCCGCGCCCGTCACGCTTGCTCCAGTTCAGCCTCGATACTGTGGCGCACTTCTTCCTCGATGGCGCGCCAGATGTAGTCCGTGTAGCGCGTGAAGGCCGGGGTGCGTTTGACTGAAAGATCGCGCGGGCGCGGCAGATCGATCCGCACTTCATCCTTCAGGCGGCCCGGACGCGTGGTGAAGATGAGGACGCGGTCGGCGAGAAACACCGCTTCATCGATTTGGTGGGTGACCAGCAGCATCGTTTTGCGGGTCTCGCTCCAAATTCGCAGAAGCTCGGCCTGCATAATTTCCCGGGTCTGCGCATCGAGCGCCGCGAACGGCTCATCCATCAGCAGGATATCGGCGCCGACGGTGAGCGCGCGCGCGATGTTGACGCGCTGGCGCATGCCGCCGGACAATTCGTGCGGATAATGGCGCGGGAACTGTTTCAAGCCGACGAGGCGCAGAAAACGCTGCGCGACCGAAATCGACTGCGCCATGTCGCGCCTTTGCAGCTCGGGCCCGAACACGGCGTTGGTAAGCACGGTTCGCCACGGCAACAGGCCGTCCTGCTGAAAGACAAAGGCTAACTGCTTGCCCGGGTTTTCGAGCGGCTTGCCATCGACAAGAATGGTGCCCGCGGTCGGTTCGGTGAGGCCGTCGACAAGACGCAGCATCGTGGTCTTGCCGCAGCCGGACGCGCCGACAATCGCAATGAATTCGCCCGCCTCGATATTGAGGCTGAGATTGCGTAGCGCCTCGATCGTCGTATCGCCCTTGCGGAACGATTTCGACAGGCCGCGGATCGCCAATTTGGCGGGTTTCGCGTCAGTCATCGACGTTCTCGAACCGCCAAGGCGCCATTTTCCGCTCGACGAGCTTGAGCAGGGCCACTGAGCCGACGCCGGCCGCGGCCAGGATGACGACGCCGACGAACATCGCCGCGGTGTCGAAGCTCTGCGCCGATTGCAGGATGAGGAACCCAAGCCCGGCGCGGGCACCGAACAGTTCAGCGACCACGACGCCGACCAGCGCGCGTGCCACGCTCAGGCGCAGACCGGCAATGATGTAGGGCAGCGCGGCCGGAATGCGCACCTTCAAATAAAGCTGGTGCGGCGTGGCGCCGAGCGAACGGCCGACATCCAGGAGCAGCCGGTCGGTCGTGGTCAACCCGACCAGCGTGTTGATGAGAATCGGAAACACCGCCACCATGAAAATGACGGCGATCTTCGACGTCATGCCGATGCCGAGCCAGAGGATAAACAGCGGGCCGAGCGCCAGAATCGGCGTCGAATAAAGCATCGACATCCAGGGGTCGAAAAAGCCGCGCGCCGTTTTCGACGCGGCCATGCCGATGCCGCCAAGGATGCCGAGCACCGCCGCCAGCAGATATCCGCCGGCGAATTCGACAAAGCTCGTCCAGATGTGGGTCTGCAGTTCGCCGCTCTGCCATAGCGCGATCCCGCGTTCGACCACGTCGACCAGCGACGTAAAGAATAGCGGGTTCTTGACCACGACCCGCGCCACGATCTCCCACAGCACGGCGGCAATGATGAACGAGGCCAAGCCCTGCCAGAAGCTCGGCTTCACCTGCGGCCATTTCCAGCCGGCGCCGGGGGCGGCTATCCGCGCCTTCAAAGACGAGGTATCGTCCTGCGCCACCAAATCGTGTCCTTATTTCGGAAGGAAGCTGCGATCGGCATATTTGGAGACATCGATCGTTCCGGCCGGCTTGTCCCCGATATCGATCAGCAGTTGCGCCACGGCCTTGACGTAATTCTCGTCGGCGTCGACGTTCACTTCGTAAGGCATCAGATCGTTGACGTAATAGTCATAGGTCTTTGCCGCCGATTCCGCATCGATCTTTGAATGCTTGAGCAGGCTACTGATGGCGGCCTGCCGGTTCTTCTTGTCGTAGAAGAAGTCCGTCGCCTTCTTGGTGGCGCGCATGAAGGCCTTTGCCGTGTCGCCGTGAGCCTTCAGCCAGGCGCGCGTCGCGACGATGTCGGTAAAGCCGAAATTCTTGGCTACTTTGGTGACATCGACGATCTTGTTGTAGCCCTTGTCCATCGCAAGGAGGTCGATTGGTTGTGTCAGGCCGGCTGCCTGAACGGTGCCGCTGACGAGAGCCGCATAGCGGTTAGGCGTCGAACCGTCGTAAACCTGTTCGACATCGGACGGTTTCATGCCGGCTTGCTCGACGGCGCGGTTCCAAAATACGGTGAGCGCGCTCTTCGGCAGGGCGAGAATGATGCGCTTGCCCTTCATGTCCTTGACGGACTTGATGTCCTTTTGCGCCATGATCGAGTACGAATATTTGATCATGGTGGCGCCGATCATGGCGATGGGCGCGCCCTTGTCGACGGCGCGAATGGTCGTCTCGAAGGTGGATTGGCCAAGGTCGAAACTGCCGCCGATCAGTTGCTGTACGACCGCGGTGTTGTTTCCGGTGAATGTGATCTGAACGTCGAGGTCTTCGGCTTTGAAGTAGCCCTGATCCGAGGCGATGAATTCCATCCACTCGGCGGCCGAAGCAGAGGTCGTACCGTAGCGGACCACGGTTGTCGCGTTTGCCGGGCCTATGGTGGCGGCAGCAGCCGTCAATAAGCAAGCCGTCGCCAATCCCTTCAAATTCGGCATCGTCTCCTCCCCGAAACTTTTTTATTTTGGCTGCCGGTTGATGGTCCGGCTTGGCGTCCTTCGTCGCGGCGATTGCCCTTGCGCGCACCAAGCGCGGGGCATAGCGACCCGCATAGAACTGTGCGCAATCCGAACAATCGTGCGACTTGTGAACACAGAGTGTTCTGGGACGGCGTAGCCGTCAAGCCCTTTCAGGAGTCGTCCTGAGTTCGATTGATCCCGGGCTCGCTGAAGCAATGATCGGAGAACCACAGGCCATCGGGACCAGCCACAATTCATGTCGCCTGGCCGGGTGCGGGCATCCTGTTGGAGCGGTTACGGGTCAAATTTTGAAACGAAAAAGGGATATCTCGATTACGTTCTCAGCGCGCGTTGGCCGTTCCGGCGATGGCGTGGCCGATCCCGAGCGGTTCGCCGTCGATCAGCACGAAGGCGAGCCGTGCGCGCGCCTGGCTGCGGTTGGCCCAGGCGTGATTGGTGCCGCGCTGAATCATCACGTCGCCCGCTTTCATCTTCACCGTCGAGTCGTCCATGTCCATCTCGATCTCGCCCTCGAGCACGATCACGTAGTCGATCGAGTCGGTGCGGTGCATGAAGGCGTTGTTGCCGGGCGGGAAGTCGATGATCGCGAAACGCGTGCCCTTGGCCGGCGGGGCGGTGCCGATGATGCGCGCACCCATGTCCTCGATGTCGCCACCGAGAGGGATGGCGGCCGGCGCCGTGTCGGTGCACCACATCAGCGTGGACGCGGTGCCCGGCGACGGCACTTTGACGTTGGACGCGGGACCGTCCAGCAGCACCTTGGCAACGCCCTTTTCGTCGTGACCGGTGACGATACGGCGGATCGGCGGATTGGGGTTTTCGGGCATTCCAAATCCTCAAACGGGAAGCGTCTGAAAATCCATCGGGTAGTCGTGCATGCGCCGCGCGCCGGTCTCGGTGATGACCACCGTCTCGGCGAACACGCAGCCCGTCTTGCCGTCGTGGAATTTCGGATCGAACAGATCGATGTTGAAGGCGAACACCATGCCCGGCTTGAAGGCGTCGCCGAGCTTGGCGAGCGCGGCTTCGTCGGCCTTGATGGCATGGTGGCGGTAGCGCGGATATTCGAGCGAGGCGAGACCGTGGCCGTGAATGCCGGTCTCGCACATGCCGAAGCCTTGCGCGTGAATGACGTCGCGCACCTTGTTCATCGCGACCGAGATCGGCTTGCCTGGTCCGAAGTTGCGCATCCCTTCCTCGTAGGCGGCGATGCAGCCGTCATAGATGCGGTGCTGCTCGGGGAGCGCCTTGCCGAGCGAGAAGGTGCGTTCGACATGGGTGTAATAGCCGCCGGTCTTCGGATGAATCTCGCAGATGATGACATCGCCGCGCACCATCGGCCGCACGGTGGGCACGCGGAACGGATGCGGATAGGGCAGCGCGTCGCAGGCCCAGAGGAAAAGCGTCGGCTCTTCCCCGCCATTGGCGATCATGGTCTCCATCATGCGGCCGTAGACTTCCGACTCCTTGACGCCGGGGCGGGCAAGGTCGCGGCAAGCGGCCAGCATGTGGTCGCCGATGCACGCGGCGCTGGCGAGAAGCTGCAATTCCTCCTCGCTCTTCACCGTGCGCATGATTTCCATCATGTCGTCGAGGTTGACGAACTCGGCCTGCGGCATCGTCTCGATCAGCCGCTGATAGCTGCTGTGCGGCAGCCAGCCGTCGGGATCGAGCGGGCTTGCCAGCCCGTCGATGCCGATGCGGCCCTTGGTGACGCCGAGCTCCTTCAGCCGGTCGACGACGGAATCGGCCCAGGTGCCGCGCTTGGCGCGCACGTCGGTGATCCAGTCCTGCGCCGCCAGCCAGCCGGGCACGAAGGTCGGCATCATCACGAAAGAGGTGGGCTCGCCCTTGAGCGGGAACACCAGCACGTTGAACTCGGCATTGCCGCCGATGGGCGAGAGATAGCGCGCATTGGCGGTGCAGAAATCCCACACCGCCGGCCAGCCCCACAGCACCAGGCAATCGAGGCCGCGCGCTTCCATTTCCGCGCGCGTCATGCGCCAGCGGCGGTCGCGCTCCTTCAGCGAGAGACGCGGCAGTTCGAGAACGTCACGCATGGTTGCGGTTTCCTTCGCTGTCAGACGCCTTGCGCCTGCATGCGCTTGAGGGCGCCCAGATAGTCGGCGACGGCGGCGTCAAGGTCGTACTGGATGTCGAAACCCAGCTCGCTGCGCGCGCGGCTGACGTCGTAGATGCCGTGGGGCGGATAAGGCATGCCGAGGAAATTGTCGCCCGGGCCGATGCTGATGTCGGCCTTGGGGATCTGCTTTCGGATCGCGGCGGTGAGATCGCCCAGCGTGTGCGCTCTGCCGCTGCCGATGTTGTAGACCCGACTCGGCACCTTGTCGGCGACGGTGGCGAGATAGACGCCGAGCGCGGAGTCCTTGTTGTAGATGAAGTCGTCCTTCGCCTCGCCGCCATACGGATGGTGGAAAGGCAGGCCGTGGAACGGGTTCTCCACGATCTGGCTGGTCACACCCATCTTGCCGTGGCGGGCCGTCTTGCCGGGGCCGTAGGTGGTGGCAAAGCGCAGAATGGCGCCATCGACGCCGTAATTGGCGGCGTAATAAAGCACGGTCTGCTCGCACATCAATTTGGCGCTGTCGTAGATGCGCTGCGGATTCTTCGGCATGTCCTCGGGCACCGGCCGATAATGCGGCGGCCCATATTCCCCGGTTATCGGCCCGTAGATGCCCTTGGCGCTGGTGAACACCACGCGACGGATGTCGAACAAGCGCGCGCCCTCGAGCACGTTGACCGTACCCATCACGTTGACCTGAATACTGAGCGCCGGGTTCTGCGCGGACACCGCGCCGACGAATGCGGCCGCGTGCACGATATGCGTGACCTTGTGGCGCTTGATGACGTCGAGCAGGCGCGGCAGATCGAGAATATCGCCGGCCTCGAAATCCATGCTGTCGACGATGTCACCGACGAGGCGATCGTCGCGATGGCGGGCGAAGACGACGGGGCGGTGGCCCTCCTTGACGAACTTGCGGGTCGCCTCGGCGCCGATGACGCCCATTCCGCCGGTGATCAAAACCCTCATTGCATTTCCCAGGTTCGACGTTCTTGCATTTTCGTATTAACCCACGTGTGAGTTAAATAACAGGTCGCGCGGGCGTCAAGTGGAAATGGGATTACGGCATGATCTCGCCGCCGCCGATGGTGACGACCTGGCCCGTCATGTAGGCCGAGGCCGACGAGAGCAGGAACACGATCACCGCGGCGACGTCCTGCGGCTGGCCGAGCCGGCCGAGCGGAATGCTCTTCACGCGCCGCGCGATCGCAGCCTCGGCGTCGTCGCCGATCATGGCGTTACGCCAGAACGGCGTATCGATCGGGCCGGGCGCGACCGCATTGGCGCGGATGCCGCTCGCCGCCTTTTCGCGCGCGAGCGATTTGGTGAAGCCCATCACCGCGCCCTTGGCGGCGGCATAGAGCGAGGCGCCCGGCTGGCCGTTCTGCGCGTGCAGCGAGGAGATGTTGACGATGACGCCGCTGCCGCGCCGGCTCATGCCTGGCAGCAGCGCGCGGCACATGTAGACCACGCCGAAAGCGTTGATCGAAAAGCACTTGAGCAGAGCCTCGTCGCCGATCTCTTCGATCGGACCGGCGAAGAAGGTGCCGGCGGCGTTAACGAGGTAGTCGGGCGTGCCGGAGGTCTCTTCCACTTTGCGCATGGTGGCGCTGACGGCTGCCGGATCGGACACATCGAGCGGCAGCGCAACAACCTTGACGCCCTCGCGCGCCATCTGCGCCGCCGTGTCTTCGAGCCCTTTCGGGTTGAGATCGAGGACGGTGAGATCGGCGCCGTGCTTGGCGAGCGCCAATGCGGTGGCGCGCCCGATGCCGCTGGCCGCGCCGGTGACGAGGGCGTGCCTGCCTTTGAACTCTTCCACGTTAAACCCTTGCTGCTTTTGCCGGGCGTGCCTCACCGAGCGCGGCGTAGCGCCGTTCGATATGGCCGAGCCCGAAATTGACCAGCATGACGCAGGCCATGGCCAGCGTGATGCCGAGATAGACATGCCCCGTGTTGAACAGGGTGCGGTTGTAGGAGATCCAGAAGCCGAGCCCGTTCACCGAGGCCAGCATCTCGCAGACCACCACACTGATGACCACCAGCGAGGTGCCGATGCGCAGCCCGGACAGGATCGCCGGCAGCGACAGCGGAAAGTAGATACGCAGATAGGCTTGCAGCGGCGAAGCGCCGATCGAGCGCGCGAGCTTGATATAGCCGCGGTCGATCAGCCGCACGCCGTCCATGGTGTTGAGCGCGATCGGGATCGAGCCGGAGAGCACGGCGAAGGCGATTTTCGAGCCGGGACCAATGCCGAACCAGACCAGGAACAGGGGATAGAGCGTAATCAGCGGAATGGCGAACACGCCGGTCAATAGCGGCGAGAAGATGCCATAGCCGAGCGGCGAGAGCCCGACGAGGAGACCGAAGCCGATGCCGATCAGCCAGGCGAGCGCGGCCGCGAAAACGATGCAGAGGATGGTGAGCTGGAAGGCATCCAAGAATTGCCACCCGCTGGAATACAGCGCGGCGACGATGGCGCTCGGCGGCGCCAGGATGATCGGGTTCACCCAACCGGCACGGCAGATGCCTTCCCATACGCCGAGGAAGACGATGGTCGCCGCCGTCTTGATGAGGAACGACCGCGTCATAGCTCGGGCGCCGCCTGGTCGGTGCGATCGATCTCGTCGTTAAGCAGGTGCCAGAGCCGGTTGCGCATCTGTCCAAACACGTCGCTGCCCATGACGTCGCTCGAACGCGGACGCGGCAACGGCACTTCCATGCGCTCGAGGATGCGGCCGGGATTACGGCCCATCACCACGACCACGTCGGAAAGGAAGATCGCCTCGGCCAGGCTGTGCGTGATGAACAGCACGGTCTTACGCGAGCGCTCCCAGATGCGCAGCAACTCCTGGCCCATGCGGATGCGAGTCTGCTCGTCGAGCGCGCCGAACGGCTCGTCCATCAGGATGATGCGCGGGTCCTGCGCCAGGCCGCGCGCGATCGACACGCGCTGGCGCATGCCGCCGGAAAGCTGCTGCGGATAGGCGTCGGCGAAGGCCGAGAGGCCGACCAGGTCGAGCATCTCCAGGCTCTTGGCGCGCCGCTCGGCTGCGGGCACGCCCTGCAAGTCGAGCGGAAACTCGACGTTTTGCAACGTCGTCTTCCACGGCAAGAGGAGTGCGTCCTGGAACACGACGGCGACCTCGTGCGGCTGCGGGCCGACCACCGGATGACCGTCGAGCAACACTTTGCCGCCGGAGGCCGGCACCAGGCCGGCAACGATCTGCAGCAAGGTGGACTTGCCGCAGCCGCTCGGTCCGACGACGGAGAGGAACTGGCCGTCCGCGATATCGAGACTGATCTTGTCGAGTGCGTGGAAGCCATTGCCGAACTTCTTGTCCACGCCGCGGATGGAGACGGCCGCGGGCTTCGGCACGACATCGCTTTTCATGACCCGACCTCCAGCCGATAACGCATCGCCCGCCGTTCGAACACGCGCATGATCTCGTTGAGAAGAATAGTGCTGACGGAAACGGCGATGATCGCCGCGGTCAGCGGCACGGTGTCGCCGCTTTCGCCCCAGTTGAAGATGGCTTTGCCGAGGCCGTTTTGCGCCACGTACATCTCGGCAAGCAGGACACCGAGAATGTTGAAGATCATGCCGAGCCGCAGCCCCGTGAGCACCAGCGGCAGCATGCCGGGCAGATAGAGGCGCAGATAGATCTGCCAGCGCGAGGCGCCGAACGAGCGCAGCGCGGTGACCTGCTCGGACGGGATGCTGCGCACGGCACCGATGGTGTTGACCAGGGTGACGAAGAACAGGTGTGTGATGCCGAACACGATCTTCTGCAGGGCGCCGATGCCGAACACCAGAATGAAGATCGGCAGGAAGATCGATTGCGGGATGCCGAGCGCGAAATTGACGACGGGGCGCGTCATCCGTTCGACCTCGCGCCACTCGCCGAGAATGAAGCCGCAGATGACCGCGGCCGGCGCGCCGATGGCGAAGGCGATGGCGACGCGGCTTGCGGTGGCGCCGAAATCGCGCCGGAAGCTCTCGGTGCCGAACAGCTCGATCAGCCGCTCGACCGCGGTGGAGAACGGCGCCAGCGTGTCGATGCCGATCACGCCGGTGCGGGTGGCGAGCTCCCATGAGGCGAGGAAGAGCGCGACGATAAGGACCTGCCCTATCAATATCTGCCGGCCAAGGCTCATGGGTTGCCCGTTTGGTGTCAGCTCAGCCGATCACTGCTTGATCGGCAGGAACTTCTTGGTGAAGACGGCGTCGAGCGGCGGGATCTTGTCCGCGCTGACCAGTTTCATCAAGGCGAGCGAATTTTCCATCCACTCGTCCTTGATCAGCCCGTCGGTGCGGATCTTCATGATCACGTCGGTATAGGCGCGGTCGAGCACCTTGGGATCCTTCTCGCCGGCATATTTGGCGAGGTACTTCTTGGTCCAGTCCTCGTGCTTTTGCATATAGTCGACGGCCATCATCAGGGCCTGCAGATAGCGCTTGAGCACGTCGGGGCGCTTCTCGATCATTTCGTCGGAGACGACCACGCTGTCGGGAATGATCTCGCCGGCCACGGCGCCGAGATCGACCAGATCGGCGAGCTGGCTGTCGGCCAGCGCGCGGAAGCTGAAGGTCGGCCACAGCACGATGGCGTCGACCTGCTTGTTCTTCAGCGCCGGCAGGAGGCCGTTGCCGCCGAGCGGGATGGTCTGAACGGTGACATTGCCGTGCTTGGCGGTCCAGAGCGCGAAGAAGTCGCTCGAAGAGCCCTTGGCGCTGACGCCGATCTTCTTGCCTTTGAGGTCGGCGATGGTCTTGATGCCGGAATCCTTGCGCACGATGAC
Organism: Pseudolabrys sp.; assembly: GCA_035549515.1. GTDB lineage: Bacteria > Pseudomonadota > Alphaproteobacteria > Rhizobiales > Xanthobacteraceae > Pseudolabrys. The sequence goes on from DASZQT010000104.1 coordinate 40,174, forward strand.
GTGCCAGCCGCCCGGCGTGACGGTCCCGCCGGCGGCGACCACCTTCTGCTTGATGCCCTTGCTGATGGCGAGCGCGGCGCCCATCGGCGAGTTGGTGAGGATGTCGGCGGCGCCTGCCGCCATCGCTTCCTGCGCCGGACCACCGCCCTGATAGACGGTCGCCTCGACGTCGAGGCCCTTCTCTTTGTAGTAGCCGAGCTCCTGCGCGACGAAAATAGGCGCGAACGGCACGTAGACCGCGGCGACCGCGACCCGCACCTTATCGGCGGCGTGTGCGGCACCGACGAGCGACAGCGCCAGCGTCGCCGCCATCAACGCTCGAGTTTGGAATTTCATTGCATCCTCCCAGGATTATCGGGCGCAGCGGCCCGGTTGGCTTTCGCGGTTTCTGCGTCACGAATGGCTTGCCAAATGCGATAGGGCGTCAGCGGCATGTCGATGGATCGCACGCCGAGCGGCCTGAGCGCATCGAGCACGGCGTTGACCACGGCGCCGGGCGCGCTGACGCAGCCGGCTTCGCCGGCGCCTTTGACGCCGAGCGGATTCGTGGCGGTCGGAATTTCGATCGAGTCGGTAACGAAGGAGGGCAGGTCGGCGGCGCGCGGCAGGCCGTAGTCCATCAGCGAGCCTGACACGAGCTGGCCGTTGCCGTCGTAGACGACCTGCTCGATCAGCGCCTGGCCGATGCCTTGCGCCAGGCCGCCGTGGATTTGTCCTTCCAGGCGGGTGTGATCGAGCACACGGCCGCAATCGTCGACGGCAACGAAATTGGCGATGTCGACGATGCCGGTTTCCGGATCGATCTCGACCTCGCAGACATTGCAGCCGTTCGGATAGTTGGCCGGTGGCGCATTGAAGGTGGCGCTGGCGCGCAGACCAAGCTCGGCATTGGCATCGGCGCCGGAACCGCGATAGGCGGCGGCAGCCACGGCCGTGAGCGTGGTGGCGCGGTCGGTGCCCTCGACCGTGAAGCGGCCGGCGGCGAATGAGATGTCGTCGGCGCTCGCTTCCAGCAAATCGGCGGCGATATGCTTGGCCTTCCCGATCAGCCGGTCGCTCGCCATCTTCAGCGCGCTGCCGCCAACCGTCATGCTGCGCGAGCCGAAGGTGCCGCGGCCGAACGGCACCGCGCCGGTGTCGCCCTGGATCAGGCGGATCCGCTCGGGCGCGACGCCAAGCCATTCGCTGATGAGCCTGGCGTAGACCGTCTCATGGCCCTGCCCGGTGGAGACGGTCCCGGCGATGACGGTGACCGAGCCGTCCGGTTCGAGATGGATATCCATCTGATCGTTGAAGAAAGCGGCGACCTCGATATAGGAGGCCGCCGCAATGCCGCGCAGGCGGCCATGCCGGCGCGCGTCGCGGCGGCGTTTGTTGAAGCCGGGCCAGTCGGCGAGCGCCCGCGCGCGATCGAAAACTTGGCCGAAGTCACCGCAGTCGTAGATGGGGCCGAGCGCCGTTCGATACGGCATGCTGGCAGTGGCCACCATGTTCTTGCGCCGCAGCGCGGCGGCATCAAACCGAAGCTCGGCCGCGGCGTGATCGATCAGCCGTTCGATGGCGTAGATGGCTTCCGGCCGGCCGGCGCCGCGGTAAGGCGCGATCGGCTGCGTGTTCGTCAGCACGCCCGCGACGGTGACGTGCGCGGCCGGAATGTCGTAGACCCCGGTCATCATCTGCGGGCCGAAGATCGCCGACACCGTGCCGGTGGACGCCAGATAAGCGCCGAGATTGCAGGTGAGCGTCGCCTTCAACGCGCGGAAGCGGCCGTCGGCGTCGAGACCGAGCGTGAGGCTCGCCTTCTGATCGCGCGCGTGATCGTCGGCGATGAAACTTTCCGAGCGGTCGGGCGTCCACTTCACCGGCCGGCCGGTGCGACGCGCCGCCCACAGCACCAGGGCTTCTTCCGGAAACAATGCGACCTTGAGGCCGAAGGCGCCGCCCACGTCCTTCACAACCACGCGGATGCGGTTCTCGCTCTCGTGCAGCACGCCTTGCGCCAGTTGCGTGCGCAGCCGATGCGGCGACTGGGCGCTGGTGTGGAGCAAATAGCCGTTGTCGCGCCGATATTCGCCGAGCGCGCCGCGCTGCTCGAGCGGAAAGGCGAGCACGCGCTGATTGACCAGTTCGAGCGTGACGACGTGATCGGCGCTCGCCAGCGCCGCCTCGGTCGCCGCCGCATCGCCGAGCGAATAGCGAAACAATACATTGTCGGGCACGTGCGGCCAGAGCCGCGGCGCGTCCGAAGCCGTGGCGGCGTCGACATCGGCGACACTGGCGAGCGGCTCGTAATCGACCTCGATCAGTTCTGCGGCGTCGCGCGCGGCCTGCGCCGTCTCGGCAACGACGATGGCGACACGGTCGCCGAGATGACGCACCACGCCGTCGGCGAGGATCGAGCGCGAGATGCGCCGGCTCGGCGGGGCGGGGAAGAGATCTTCCGGGTAGAAATGACAACCGATATCGCCGATGCCGTCGGCGCGCATGTCGTCGGCGGTCAGGACGGTCAGCACGCCGGACACGGCCGCGGCCGCACGCGTATCGATCGCACGCACGCGCGCATGCGCGTGAGGCGAGCGCACCACCCGCAGATAACACTGGCCTGGCACCACGATGTCATCGACATATCGTCCATGGCCCGTAAGAAACCTTTGATCCTCCAGCCGGTGCACGCCCGAAGCCTTGTTTCGCCGTCGTTTGCGGAAAGTGAAGCAGCGGCAACGCCCGATGGCGCCGGGCGGACCGCATGTCGTTCACCACATTTGTGACGATCCTGGCTTCCGGCCTGTTGCGCCTTGCGCGAAGGTTGCCGCGCCAGTTCCGGTCGCTTTCTCCCCTGACCTCTTATTAACTCATGCGTGAGTTAAATGGCAGGCGCGGCGGCTGTCAAGCCACGCCGCGCGATCGGCGGCCGGTCGCGACGTTTTGCCGTCAGGCGGGCTCGAGCTGATCCGATGTTGCGCGCAGGAACGACGTCACCATGTCGATGATGAATTGGCGTCGGCGCTTGAGCGCGCTCGGGCCGGTCACGTCCGACTTGAAGATGGTGTCGAGCGTGTGCCGATTGGAAAAGACGAAGAATCCCAAGGCGCAGATCGACAAATAAAGATCGAGCGGATCGACGTTCTTGCGCAGCACACCAAGCGCCTGGCCGCGCTCGAGCACGCGGCTGATGCTGCCGATCATGGGCGTGCGCATCTCACCGGTGCGCTTCGACGTCTTCAAATGGCGCGCCTGGTAGACATTTTCTATTTTTACGAACTCGACGTAGTGCGGATATTTGACGTAGTGCTCGAACTTGGCGACGACCAGCGCTTCGATAGCCTTCAGCGGATCCAGCGCGTTGACGTCGATCGCCTTTTCCACTTCGACCAGCTCGAAGTAAGAGGCTTCCAGCGCGGCAAGGTAGAGCCCTTCCTTGCTTCCGAAATAATAATAGGCCATGCGCCGGTTGGCGCCGGCCATTTCCGCGATGTCCTCGATTCGCGCATCGAGGCCCTTGGCCGCGAATTCCGACATCGCCGCCTGAAGAATGCGCGCTCGCGTCGCCTCGGCGTTGCGCTTCTTGGGCGCGGGCGGGTGAGCCGCGGCGCCCTTGCCGTGGCGCATTGCCGCTTGCTTCGTCTTTTTGGCGGTTGCCTTCATCCGGCCCTCGTACAAACACAACGCATTGTAATGGCGGCCTCCAAACATTTTGGCAAGACGTGTCGGTTTGGACGAGGCCTTCCCGTTTCGCGGCCGATGCCGACCTGATTAAGCCGGACCGACGTAACGAGTACGGGTCGCACACCGCGTTCTCGCCCGACTGCGTGAAACGCAGTCCGCCACCTGGCGTGTTATGTAGCCGGAAATTTACACGCAATCTTTTCCGAAGTCGGCCGAGGCCGATGCATTAGGCTCCCGTCGACGGCGCCCTGTCGAAAGCTCGGCAGGGCGTGGTTTTACAGGTCCTTAATCGATTACCAGGTCGAGAGACGGCATGAGAACCGGCGGGCTCAAAGCCTATCTGGTACGGCTCCATTTCGAAATCCAATGCGCTTTGTGGGCAATCTTGCTCACTGGCGTCTTGTTTTTTGCTGTGATCGTCGCGCCCGGGATTCCCGCAGTTCAGCGGCGCGCGGCCGCCGCCGAAGCCGCGCGATTTGTGAGCCGGTGCTCGCAGTACTGTGAAAAGTGGGGCCTTCAACGCGGATCGCTCCGGCACGCGGAGTGCATGCAGGACCTGAAGCAATTTCGCGCGGATCTCGAAGAGAAACTGGACGATGAAATGCTGCCGTGAAGCAGCGTGACCGGTCTGAAAACTAAAGGGGAAGCAGACATGACGACATTCATGATGACCATGAACTTCACCGATCAGGGCGTCAGCACAATCAAGGACGCCCCCAAGAGAATGGAAGGCGCGCGCCAGCTTGCCAAGAAGATGGGGGTGGACATCAAGCAGGTCTATCTCACCGCTGGGGATAGCGATCTCGTGGCCTTCCTGGAAGCGAGCGATCCGGACGCGATGCCACGCTTTGCTCTTGCGCTCGGCTCTCTCGGAAACGTCCACACCAAGACGGTGCGCGCGTGGCCGGAAGCCGATTTCCTGCGGATCGTTTCCGAACTGCCGTAGCGGCGGGCGGCGTGGTCGCCGGGCGACGCCGTTAAAGGAAGAGAGGCCCGCGTTCCGGAGCGGTCGCGCTATTGAGGGCATACATTTTCCGGGCAGTGTTTTGGGGGTAGCAGCGGTGTCTGGGGCCGACGGGCTGTTTGCACGGCGACGACCACCGGCCTAGGCGTCTACATGCAGCGTTACACGGCGGCCGGCACGCGGGCCGGTGGAGAAACCCTGGTCAACACCACGATTGTGGACGATCAGGAGGCGCCATCGCAGAGTTCGGACGGTTCACGCGAGAACGTCTTCGCGCAACTCTTCGCTATGCCGGGAATGAAGTGAGAGTGCTGCAGGGCCGAGGGAAAACGCGACTTTTTTGCCCATTGCCGACACGCTCAATTCCGCGCATTCCAGGACATGCCGAGTCTGGGCAAGAGCCGGCGCATTTCTTTGAGCGGATGCCAGCGGGCTGAAGCAAACATCGTGCGCGCTCACGCGCTCAAACCGCCGTCCACCATCAGCAGGCTTCCGGTCGTGAAGCTGCTGGCGTCGGACGCGAGAAAGAGCACCGAACGCGCAACCTCTTCCGCGCGGGCGTGGCGGCGCAGCGGAATGATCTCGTTGAAAAACGCGGTGGCGTCGCGCCCGAGCACGCCGGTGAGGTTCCTTTCCACGCCGAGCTGGAATTGATTGTCGACCGGGCCGGGATGAATGGTGTTGACGCGGATGTTGCGCGCGGCCGCTTCCTTGGCGAGCACCCGCATCAGCCCGACCTGCGCGTGCTTGGCGGTGACATAGGCGCAGACGCCGGCGTCGCCGGTGACCCCGACGATGCTGGAAGTGATGACGATGGCGCCGCCGTCGTTCATCTGCGGCAGCGCATGCTTGGCGGCGAGAAATGCGCCTTTGACATGCACCGCCATCACCCGGTCGAAGACATCGTCGGGATAGTCGGTGACCGGCGCGACCACGCCGAAATTGCCCGCATTGCTGAACAGGACGTCGATCTTCCCCCACAGGTACACGGTCCGGGAGACGAAGCCGGCGACGCTCGCGGACTGGCTCACATCCGCAACCGACCAGGCCACGCGCTCGCCCGCATCCGCGCCGAGATGCGCCGCGGCCTGTTCGAGCGCTCCCTCGTCGAGGTCGACCAGCATGACCTTCGCACCCTCCGCGAGCAGCAGCCTGGCCGCCGCCAGGCCGATGCTGCCGGCCCCGCCGGTGATGACGCACACCTTGTCTTGCATCTGCCGGGACATGGAATTTCCTGTTTTCGGGCGGCGACCATAACGGCGCGGGCCGCCCGGCGCATTTCCGAGAGGGAAGTCGGCATTGCTTGTCAGCGAACAGCGCGCGGACGCCCTGGAGTTCCGGCCCACCGCTCCGGCGGGCCAGTTGTTGGGTCCCGGTCCATGCGGTATCGTGTTCGGCGATGACGGGCCTTGGTTCCGCGCAGCTTTGTGGTAGCGGCCTTGCCGTGTTCTCGACCCATGATGTGGGCGACGACGCGCGCGCGGAATATTGGAACGGGATCACCACCCATTTCTTTGGCCCACTCGAGACGCGCGCGACCGGCCGGACGGAATTCAACGCCACGCTGACCACCCGCCCGGTCTCGTTCCTGCGCACCTTCCATATCGTCGGCTCCGGTCACCAGGTCCGGCGCGACCGGCCGAGCGGCGGCGCGATTCCCGATTCCATCAAGCTCCTGCTGCAGGTCCGTGGCCGCTGCCGCGTCGACCAGGACGGGCGAACCGCCGACCTCGAGCCGGGATCGTGGTGCGTCTACGACACCTGGCGTCCCTACGGCCTCACCAATATCGGCGATATTGAGCAGGTCGTGATCCAGATCCCGCGTCATCAGATCATCGACCGGGGTTTTCGGCGGCTCGCCGAGCCGTTCCTCGCCGACCCAAATCGATCGTCGATGGCGCTGATCACGGCCTCCTTCATCCGTTCCTACACGAATCCGGACCTGAAGCCGGAAGACGGCGACGATTTCCTGGCGGAAACGACGGTCGGTTTCATCCGCCGCGCCTTGCATGCCGGTTCCTCCGCGCGTGGCGCCGTCCAGGCCCCGTCCACCCAATTGCGCGCCCGGATCAGGCAATATGTCCTGGCGCATTTGAGCGATCCCGACCTGTCGATCGATCGGATCGCGCGCGCCATGGGCTGCTCCAAGCGCTACCTGCATCAGGTCTTCGCCGCCGAGAACGTGACCATCGAACGCCACATCTGGCG
>DASZQT010000105.1:0-1733 GCA_035549515.1 Pseudolabrys sp.
TGACACGCGCGGTCGGGCTGATCGTGAAGCCCGATCAGGCGGAGGACATCGTTGCGAAGGGCGAGGCCGATCAGGTCGCGCTCGGCCGCGGTTTCCTCGACGATCCGCATTGGGGCTGGCACGCCGCCAAGGCGCTCGGCGCCGAGGTGCCGCGCCCGGTGCAATATGCGCGCTCGGGCCCCAAGCTCTGGGCGCCGGCGGCGAAGGGGTGAGTGTGCGGTAGCCCGCATAAGCGAAGCGCAATGCGGGGCGGGTGTTGCCTCGCTGCACGTCAGTCCCGGATTGCGCTACGCTTATCCGGGCTACACACTATCGAGCGTTTTGCCGCACCCGGTTGTTCGCGATGGTGAGTTGCGGATAGGCGGCCGCGCCGTCCTTGGTGAGATCGCCCGTCACCGGCTTGACCCACTCCATGCCGACCACAGCGCCGCCCGGCACTTGATCGAAAATATTGTCGGCGATCAGCGCCTGCTCGGTGCCTTTTACGACCGAGACCTCGACCCCGACCGCGCATTGCCGCAGCACATTGCCCGTGATCGCGACGTTGCGCAGATAAGGCCCCCAGCCGGCGCGGATGCCGACCGCGGCGGCGCCTTCGATCACATTGCCGGTCACTGTGGTGTCGCCCTGCACCAGCATGCCGCGTCCGAAATCCTCCGGCGCGGCGCCGGCCGCGCGCGGCTTCAGATTGCGCAAGACATTGCCGTGGACGGTGGCGAGGCGGCCGTGCTGGAAATCGAAATTGGTGACCGAGAGGCCGTTGCCGGCGCCATCGACCACATTGTCGGCCATGACGCAGCCTTCGAAATCGAATTCGGAATAGAGCGCGACGTCGTCGCAGTCGCGGCAGCTATTGCCGAGGATCTGGATATTGGCGGCGGAATTGCCGCGCACGGCCGAGAACGCCGCGTTGCGGATGTGATTGCCGCGCACGATCACGTCGCCGGCGCGGAACATGGAGATGGCGTTGCCGTTCTGCCCGCTGCCGCCGGCGCGTGCCTTTGTGTCCTCGACGGTGTTGTCGGCGACCAGGCTACCGTCGTGGCGCTTGTCGCTCTGCCAGACCGCGATGCCGTTATTGCCGGAGCCGCGAACGGTGTTGCCGACAATGTTTAGCCCGCGCGCGTCGGTCGAGAACAGCGCGGTCTCGGCGGCGTCGATGATGCTATTGCGGATGATGTCGCCATCGCATTGCGTGAGCATGAGCCCGTTGCCGCCCGCGCGCACGATCGCGCAATCCTCGATGCGCAAGGCGCGGATGTCGGCGAGATCGATCAGCCCGCGCCCGCGCGCCAGCGCGGCTCCAGTGCCGTCGAGTGTCAAGCCGCTGAGCGTGATGGTGTCGCCGTGGTCGGCCGAAACGAGCGAGGCGCCTTGCGTGAGCGTCAACGTGGTGGCGCCACGCACGCCGATAAGCTGCGAGCCGGCCGCCAGTTTGAGGTCGCCGACGCGGTAGACGCCGGGCGCTAGCCACAAAGGCGCGCGCGTGCGCGCGGCGCGGTCGATGGCGCGTTGCATCCGCACGCTCTGATCGTCCGGCGCGCCCGGCCGCACGCCGAATTGCGCGGCATCGAGCCCTTGCGCAGCGATAGCCGGCGTCGCGAGCGCGGCGGCGCTCGCCACGGAACCGGCGATGAAGCCGCGGCGGTCGATCTGCATGCCGCCATCATGGCCCTTCGAGGTTAACGCCGTACTGCCGCCGCCAGCGCCATCAGCAGCAATTCTCCGGCGCG
>DASZQT010000106.1:0-3060 GCA_035549515.1 Pseudolabrys sp.
CTACCGCGGGCGCGATCGCGCGCGGCTCGCGCGCCTCAAGGAAATCGCGCGCGAAGCGCAGGTGCCGCTGATCGCGGTCAACGACGTGCACTTCCACCACCCCGATCGCCGGCCGCTCGCCGACGTGCTCACCTGCATCCGAGAAAAGGTCACCATCGATCGCGCCGGCCGCAAGCTCAGCGTCAATGCCGAGCGCTTCCTGAAGCCGCCGCACGAAATGGCGCGCCTGTTCCGCGACGCACCGGAGGCGATCGAGGAAACGCTGCTTCTCAGCGACGCGCTCAGTTTCTCGCTCGACGAATTGCGCTACGAATACCCCGACGAGACGGTGGAAGGCTTCACCGATGCGCAGGACGCGCTCGTGCATCTAGCTTACCAGGGCGCGGCGCGGCGCTATCCGAACGGCCTGCCCGAGAGAGTGCGCGCAAGCATCGAACACGAGCTCGCGCTGATCGCGCAATTGCAATATGCGCCTTATTTCCTCACCGTGAACGACATCGTGCGCTTCGCGCGCTCGCAAGGCATCCTTTGCCAAGGCCGCGGCTCGGCCGCCAATTCCGCGGTGTGTTTCTGTCTCGGCATCACCGAGGTCGACCCCGAGCGCGCCGATCTTTTGTTCGAGCGCTTCATCTCGCCCGAGCGGCGCGAGCCGCCCGACATCGATGTCGATTTCGAGCACGAACGGCGCGAGGAGGTCATTCAGTACATCTACAAGAAATACGGGCGCGAGCGCGCCGGCATCGCCGCCACCGTGATCTCCTATCGCGGCCGCTCGGCCATCCGCGAAGTCGGCAAGGCCTTCGGTTTGAGCGAGGACGCCATCGGCGCATTGTCGTCGTCGATCTGGGGTGGCGGCGGCGGCGCGGTGTCGCAAGACGCGATCAAGCGCACCGGCCTCGACCCGCAAAGCCCGCGCATGCGGCAGATCGCGGCGCTTGCCGCCGAGATCAACGGCTTCCCGCGCCATCTGTCGCAGCATGTCGGCGGCTTCGTCATCACGAAGAGCCGGCTCGACGAAGTCATGCCGATCGGCAATGCGGCGATGGAAGACCGCACCTTCGTCGAATGGGACAAGGACGATCTCGACGCGCTCGGCATTCTCAAGATCGACGTGCTCGGCCTCGGCATGCTGTCGTGCCTGCGCAAAGCGCTGGATTTGGTGGGGAGGCATTATGCGGATGCTTCTCCCCTCCCCCCACGCGAAGCGTGGTGGGGAGAGGTCGGGGGTGGGGGGCACTTTTCTCTGAGCGCGAATGTAGAAGAACCCCCCACCCCGGCGACTTCGTCGCCGACCCTCCCCACCGCTCGCAAGCGCTCACGGGGGGAGGGAAAAACTGCGGCATCACCGCACTTCGATCTCTCCTCCATCCCCGCCGAGGACCCCGCCGTCTATCGCATGCTGCAGCGCGCCGACTCGCTCGGCGTGTTCCAGGTGGAAAGCCGCGCGCAGATGACCATGCTGCCGCGATTGAAGCCGGCCAATTTCTACGACCTCGTCATCGAAGTGGCGATCGTGCGGCCCGGCCCGATCCAGGGCGACATGGTGCATCCCTACTTGCGCCGCCGGCAGGGACTGGAAACGGTTTCCTATCCGAAAGATGAGCTCAAGGCGGTACTGTCGAAAACGCTCGGCGTGCCGCTGTTCCAGGAACAGGCGATGAAGATCGCCATCGTCGCCGCCGGCTTCACGCCCGCGGAAGCCGACAAATTGCGCCGCGCCATGGCGACGTTCAAGCGCGTCGGCACCATCGGCACCTTCCAGCGCAAGATGATCGACGGCATGCTGGCCAATGGCTATGCGCGCGATTTCGCCGAGCGCTGCTTCCAGCAGATCGAGGGCTTCGGCGAATACGGCTTTCCGGAAAGCCACGCGGCGAGCTTCGCGCTCCTGGTCTATGCCTCCGCCTGGCTCAAATGCCGCTATCCCGACGTCTTCGCGGCTGCACTGTTGAACGCGCAGCCGATGGGCTTTTATGCGCCGGCACAGATCGTGCGCGATGCGCGCGAGCACGGCGTCGAGGTGCGCCCGCCCGACATCAATCATTCCAATTGGGATTCGACGCTCGAGCCGGGCGCGCGCGCGGCCGAACATCTGCACGATGCACACCGCGCCATGCGCGAGGATGTGTACACCACGCACGCGATCCGTCTCGGCCTGCGCGAGATCAAGGGGTTGAGCGAGGAAGATGCACGGACGCTTGTGGCGAAGCGCGATGGAGTCGATTTAACCCAATGCGATGCGCGTTCCTCTCCCCTCCCCCCGCGAAGCGAAGCGGAGCGGTGGGGAGAGGGCGGGGGTGAGGGAGCCTTATCCGCAGCCGAACAAATTTCAAAGGAGCCCCCCACCCCGGCAGCTTCGCTGCCGACCCTCCCCGCCACGCGCAAGAGCGCGTGGGGGGAGGGAAAGAAAGCGCCCTACGACTCCATGCGCGATGTCTGGCTCCGCACGGGGCTGTCGCCGCGCGTGCTGGAACGGCTCGCCGATGCCGATGCCTTCGGCTCGCTCGGATTGTCGCGGCGCGACGCACTGTGGGCGGCCAAAGCGCTCGGCCGCGTCGGCGACCGCGACGACGATCTGCCGTTGTTTGGTTCTCCTTTACCTCCCCCTGAAAGGGGGAGGTCGCCCGCCGAAGCTGAAAGCGAAGGCGGGCGGGTGAGGGTCTATCGTGCGGTGCGCGAAGAAAGTAGCCCCCTCCCCAACCCTCCCCCTTTCAGGAGGAGGGAGCATGCAGTGCGCGGGGAAAAGGAATGCACGCGCGAACCCGACGTCGCCCTGCCGCCGATGCCGATCGGCGAGGAAGTGGTCAATGACTATCGCTTCCTGCGGCTGTCCTTGCGCGCGCATCCGGCGCAATTCCTGCGCGGCGATCTCGCCCAGCGCGGCATCTTGCGCAACGAGGCGCTGCGCGGCATCGCGCGCAACGCACGCGTGACCATCTCCGGCCTCGTCACCTGCCGGCAGCGGCCGGGCTCGGCCAATGGCGTGGTGTTCATGACCATCGAGGACGAAAGCGCGGTCGCCAATGTCATCGTGTGGCCGAAAGTGTTCGAGCGCCTGCG
>DASZQT010000107.1:0-27707 GCA_035549515.1 Pseudolabrys sp.
GGAAATACCGGAGACGTTGAGCGAGCCGACCACCAGCCCGGCGGCGGCGCCGATCAATAGAATATCGAGCGACGCCCGCCCGGTGTCGATAATGGCGCGCAGCATCTCGCGCGGGCTCACGCGCTTGCCGCGATAGCCGAATGTCATGCTCAAGACGATCAAAAGACCGGTGGCGTAGATCGCCGCGCGCTCGATGGGAATCTGGAACACCGCGGGATAGGCGATGGTGACGACCAGGAAAATCAGCGGAATCGGAAAATGCCAGCCCGACTTCAGCACTTCCGACAGTTTGGGCGGGTCCTCGACCTGCGCCGCGCCGATGCGCTGGCGCGCCGCCTCCAGGTCCACATGAATGAACAGCGCGGCGTAATAGAGCACCGACGGAATGACCGCGGCCATGGCGACCGCGCCATAGGGCAGTTGAAGAAACTCCGCCATGATGAAGGCGGCGGCGCCCATCACCGGCGGCATCAATTGCCCGCCGGTCGAGCCGACCGCCTCGATGGCGGCGGCGCGTGTGCGCGAGAAGCCGGAACGCGACATCAGCGGGATGGTGACGATGCCGACCGCCACCACATTGCTCACCGCCGCGCCCGAGATCATGCCGAACAGCGCCGAGCCGAACACCGCGATCTTGGCGGCGCCGCCGCGGAAGCGGCCCATGGCCGACATCGCCAGATCGGCGAAATAGTTGGCGCCGCCGGTGCGGCCGAGCACCTGGCCGAGCAGCGTGAAGGGAATGACGATGAGCACGGCGACCGACAGGATGATGCCGATCATGCCGTTGGTATCGAGCCCCAGATAAGTGATCAGGCGCGCCGGTGACACCGGCCGTGTGGCGAAGTCGCCGGGCAAATTGGGGCCGACGAAAACATAAACGACCAGCACCAGGATGATGCCGACCAGCACGCCGCCGGAGGAGCGGCGGGTGGCTTCCAGCACCAGCAGCAGCAGGATCGCGCTGCCGATGATGGCGTCGGTCGGCAGCAGGGCGACCTCATAGGTCAACGCCTCGTAGCGCGCCGCGATGTAGCCGCAGATCGCAATCGAGGCGATCGCGGCGACCGCATCGAACCAGCGCATGGCCCACAGCCGCCCGCCGATCGCGGCCCAGCCGATCGCCAGTATCAACGCGACGAACAGCGCGGCCGGCACCTCCGCCAACGAGTCGTATTGCCAGAACATGTAGCCGACGAGGCCGGCCGCCGCGAGCAGGCCGGCGAAATCGAAGCGCGACGATTGGCGCGCCGTGGCGCTGACGAAGCTCAGCGCCAGCCCAAGCCCAAGGCAGAACGCCAGCAATTGTTCGGTATAGAGCGCCACGCCGAACAGCCGGCGTGGCAGATCGAGCACCCAGCCGACCACGCACAGAATCAGCAGGCCTTGCAGCAGATCGCTCGCCCAGGCCACGGCCGGTGACGCGGCGGGACGGTTGGCTCCCGCCGCGTCGCTTTCTTCGGACATCGCGCTTACTCCAGGCCCGTCGGCTCGATGTTATGTTCTTTGTAATATTTGATGGCGCCCGGATGATATGGAATGTCGTATTTCTTGTAGGCGAAGTTCAGATTGAATTCGCGCAGCACCGGCTGAATGGCCACCAGGTCCGCTTTGTCCTTGTCGAGCGCCGCGAGGAATTTGTAGACGAAATCGTCCGGCACCTTGGAGCTGGTGAAAATCAGCGCGTCGAAGGAATAGACCTTCATCGGCTTCTCGACTCCGATGAACACCGGGCCGGGCTGCACCGTCGTCAGATAGCCGTACGGCATGATCTTGCGCGCGGCCGGCATGCCCTTCTCGTCGAGCGACAGCACGCGGATGCCGCCGACGGTGGCGTCGACCTCACGCACCTTGGGCGCGCCGAAGGCGAAGTTGAACATGTCGGCGGCGCCCGAGACGAAATTGTCGGCGCTGCCCACCACGTTCGGCACCAGCACCACCTTGACGTCCTTCTCGCTCAGGCCCGCGGTGGCGAGCTCGGCGCGGCTGACCTTGTCGATGTTGCGCATGGCCGAATAGCCGAGCGCCACGCGCTTGCCCTTGAGATCGGCGACGGTGTGCATGTCGGAATCCTTGCGCACGAAGAACGGCGTGCGATAGGCATGCACCGCCGCGATGATGCGCAGATCCTTCTGCGTGCTCTTGTAGCCGTCGGCCACTTCCATCACGTTGGAAATGCCGAGCTCGGCCTCGCCGCGCCCGACCATCGGGATGATGGCGGTGTCGCCGGCGGTCGGCTGCACCAGGATGTTGATGCCGGATTTCTCCTTGAGCACCTTGGCCACCGCCGATGAGGTCGTGTAGTTGAGCGTGCCGGGCGGCAGCGTGGCGAAGCCATAGGGCCTCTGCGCCGCGGCGGGATGAGCGACCAGCGTGAGCGCGGCGGCGGCGCCGGCGAGCGCGGCCGTGAGCGGCCGGAATGTCCACAGGCGCGTTAAGATCGACATGGCAAAAGTCCTCCCTGGTCGTTCTGGTTTCTCGGGTTGTACCGCCCAAAAGCGCGCCCTTGCGGGCGCGCAATCCTGACGGGACCCGTTGCGACTTAGCGTCCCTTGCCCGGACTTTTGCACAAGACGGCAGGCAATGCGAGGTTCGATGTTGTAAAGAACGAATGAGGGTGGGGGCCTTGTCCCACCGGCTTTCGTTTCCGCGAAACGGGAACGGCCTCGGGCCGAACGGGTTTGGGTCGAGGTGTTCGGTTTGAGTCGTGTGGGGCCGAGGGAGGATGCCATGCAGATGGAGGAATTGACCGCCGGGCACGGCGCGCTGCACGCGGTGCGCACCGGCGAGGGACGCGATCTGGTCGTGCTGCATTCGCTGCTCGCCGACCGCCACGCCTTCGATCCCGTGTTGCCGGCGCTCGCGGCCCAGCACCGCGTCACGCTGATCGATCTGCCCGGCTTTCACGGCTCGCATCCGCCTTTGCTGGCGCTGATGGATGCCTATGTGGCGGCGATCGAGGACGGCTTCCAGGAATTCAAAATCGCCAGCGATGCCGTGCTGATCGGCAACGGCTTCGGCGGCACGGTGGCGCTCGCCTTCGCGCTCGCGCATCCGGAGCGCATTGCCCGCCTGGTGGTGAGCGATGCCGCCGCCTGCTTCCCGCCCGAGGGCCGGCAGGCCTTCGCGGCGATGGCCGAGAAGGTCGCCAATGGCGGGCTCGGCAGCGTGGCCGAGATCGCGGCGCGCCGCGTCTACTCACCGGCCTATCTCGCCGCCCATCCGGAAAAGATCGAGGAGCGCAAGCAGGTCCTGCTCGACATTCATCCCAAGGCGTTCCAGGCCGCTTGCACGATTTTGCAGGAGACCGATCTGGTGCCGCTCTTGCACCATCTGCATGTGCCGACGCTGGTGCTGTGCGGCGAGTTCGACCAGGCGACGCCGGTCGCGCTCAACAAGGTGATCGCCGAGAAGGTGGCGGGCGCACGCTATGTCGAATTGCCCGGCTGCGGCCATTGCCCGCCGCTCGAGCAGCCGGAGGCGTTCCTGGCCGCGATCAAGGGGTTTGTTGAGTTGTAGTCATTCCGGGGCGCGCACGAAGTGCGCGAACCCGGAATCCATCAACAACACCCACTGAGCTCCTGGCCCCTGGATTCCGGGCTCGCTCGCGTGCCGCGAGCGCTCCGGAATGACGGCTCACCCCGTCAGCTTCTCGAAGCGCTGGATTTCCACCTTGGCCCAGACGCCATTTTTGTGGAACGGATCGGCGCGGTTGAATTTCTCGACGCTGGCGCGGTCTTCTGCCTCGAACACCATCAGGCTCCCGACCGAGCCTTTGCCGTCATCGGCGACCAGCGGCCCGCCGATCACCATGGTCACGCCGTAGTCCTTTTGCGTCTTGAGATGCGCGACGTGCTCGTGATGCACCTTGGCGCGGATCGCCGCACCGTTGGGGGCATCGAGCGCGTGAACTGAAAAGAGCATTGTTTCATCCTCCCGTTAGACTGTTTCTCATGTGCTGACCTATCCTCCGTTCATTCCCGCGAAAGCGGGAATCCAGCGCGGCGTAGCGATTCAGCGCTGGGTCCCCGCTTTCGCGGGGACGAACGGGTGAGGCAATGCCGTCAATCTAAAGCGCCGCCGTCACCGCTTTCACAATCGCGGCCGTGCCATCGCTGCCGCCATATTCCATCGGCTTGAGCCCGCCGGCGTAGGCTTTGTCGACCGCGCGTTCGATGCGCAGCGCGGCTTCTGCCGCAGGCTGATGGTCGTGCTTGTCGGCGAGCCAGTCCAGCATCATCGCGGCCGACAGGATCATCGCGGTCGGGTTGGCCTTTCCCTGACCCATACTGTCGGGCGCGGTGCCGTGGCAGGGCTGGAACACCGCATGCGTATCGCCGATGTCGGCTGAAGGCGCGATGCCCAAACCGCCGATCAGGCCGGCGGCGAGATCGGACAGGATGTCGCCGAACATGTTTTCCATCACCATGACGTCGAAGCGCCAGGGCTTGAGCACCATCATGGCGGCGCAGGCATCGACATAGAGCATCTCGGTGTCGACGCCGGGGAATTTCGCTTTGCGCTCGTTAAAGATGGCGCGCTGCCAGTTGAACGCCTTGAACACATTGGCCTTGTCGATGAGCGAGAGTTTGCCCGGCCGGCCGCGTTTCTTGCGCCGCTCGGCAAGCCGCAGCGAGAAGTCGAACAGCCGCTCGGTCTTGCTGCGCGTGACGACCAGCGTCTCGCGCGCTTCCGTCTCGGTGGTGACGCCCTTGCCCATGGAGGCGAACAGGCCCTCGGTCGATTCGCGGATCAGCACGAAGTCGATGCCGTGCTCATGCGCGCCGACGATGGGGGAGGGCACGCCGGGAATGAGCCGCGCCGGACGCACGCCGGCATAAAGGTCGAAGATGAAGCGCAATTCGACCTGCGGCATGATCTCGGTGTTGTCGGGATAGCGCACGCTCGGCAGGCCGCAGGCGCCGAGCAGGATGGCGTCGGCTTCCTCGCACAGTTTGACCGTGGAGTCCGGCATGGACTTGCCGGTCTCCTGATAGTGCACCGCGCCGGCGGGGGCTTCGGTGAAGCGGAAGTCGAGCCCCGGCGTGGTCGCCTCGATCGTCTTGAGGATGTCAAGCGTCGGCGCCATCACCTCGATGCCGATGCCGTCACCGGGCAGGACCGCGATGTGGAAGGCGCTGTTGGCGGACATCCGGAAGCGCTCCCGTCAGTTGGGATCGTCGACGATGGTGGTGCGCAGCGTCATCAGGCCTTCGATCGCGATCTCCATCTTATCGCCCGGCTTGAGATAAAGCTCGGCCGCGTTCGGCTGGCCCACGGCGACGCCCTTGGGCGCGCCCATGGCGATCAGATCGCCCGGCTCGAACACGATGAAATGCGAGAAGTGCTCGATCACGTCGGCGATCTTGTAGATGAACTGGCTGGTGTTCTCGCGCAGGCGGCGCCCGCCATTGACGTCGCAGGTGATCCAGAGATCGTCGACGTCGGCTACCTCATCGAGCGTGGCGATGAACGGGCCGATCGGCGCGAAGCCGGGCGCGTTCTTGGCGGTCCAGAAGCGGCTGCCGGAGGCGACCTCGCGTTTCTGGATTTCGCGCATGCTCAAGTCATTGAACACGGTGATGCCGGCGATGTGCGCGAGCGCGTCCGCCTTCTTGACCCGGTGCGCGCGCTTGCCGACCACGAAGACGAGCTCGGGCTCGTAGTCGAAAGTGGTGATGCCGGCCGGGCGCGCCACGGCGGAGTCCTGCCCGCACATCGTGTCGGTGAGCTTGATGAAGCCGGTCGGCTCGTTCGGCGTCTCGGTCAGCATCTTGTTGGCTTTGAGTTCCTCGCGATGCTGGCGCGAGTTCTTGCCGACGCAGAAGAACTTGGACGGGTCGGGGATCGGCGGCAGCAGCATGAGCTTATCGAGCGGACGCGCGAGGCCCTTCTGCTCGGCCGCCTTGGCGAGATCCTCGAGCGCGGCAAGTATCGCGGGGCCGGCGGCGAGCGCGAGCTTCACGCTCGGCGCCGGCACATGCCGGTCGAGTGCATGCGCGGCCGCCGCGACATCGATCATGCCCTTGTCGCGCACGATACCGAAACGCGACCCGGCCGGGGCGGCCGGGTCGATGAAAGTCGCTAGCTTCACTTCTTGGCTCCGTTCTGCTGCTTGGCTTCGGCGTCGTGCATCACCTGCGTCCATTTCGCCAGATCGGCGGTGATGAAGCGGCCGTATTCGGCCGGCGTCATCGGATGGGCCTGCGCGCCCAGCTTGGCCAGCCGCTCGGTCACGTCGGGGGTTTTCAGGATGGCGACGGTCGCCGCGTTGAGCTTGTCGACGATCGCTTGCGGCGTATGCGCTGGCGCGAGCAGGCCGAACCAGCCGACCGACTCGTAACCGGGGAGGCCGCTTTCATTGGCGGTCGGCAGATCGGGAAACAGCGGCGAGCGCGTCATGCCGGTGGTCGCCAGCACCTTGAGCTTGCCGGCCTTGACCAGCGGCTCGACCGTCTGCGGCGGCGCGAACATCACATCGATGCGGCCGGCCAGCAGATCGGTCACCGCCGCGCCCGTGCCCTTGTAAGGCACGTGCAGCATGGTGACGCCGGCTTCCTTCTGGAACAGCTCGCCCGAGAGATGCGAGGCGGCGCCCACGCCGGAGGAACCGAACGTGATGCCGCCATTCTTGGCGCGCGCGAGCGCGATCAGCTCAGCGACGTTCTTGACCGGCAGCTCCTTGCTCACCGTGATGACGTAAGGCGGATCGGCGACCAGCGTCACCGGCGCGAAATGCGCGTTGACGTCGAACGGCCCGTTCTTGGCATAGAAGGTCGCCATCGACATCAAGGCGCCGGTCGAGGCCATCACCAGCGTGTAGCCATCGGGCGCGGCGCGCTCGACCGCCTTGCTGCCGATGCTGCCCGAGGCGCCCGGCTGATTTTCGACGACGACGCCCTGGCCCCATTTTTCGCTGAGGCGCTGTGCCACGATGCGGGCGAGCACGTCGGTGCCGCCGCCGGGCGCAAAGGGAACCACGATGCGGATGGCGCGTGTCGGGTAGTCCTGGGCGATGGCCTGGCCTGAATTTTGGCTCCAGCCGGCCAGCAGGACGAATGCCGCAACAATGAATTTTTTCACGAAGCGCTCCTCTTCTCGCGTTTCCTTCAGGGATATGCCGCGGCCGGTCGCACCCGGCCTTGCATTGCGCGCTAATCAACAGATAAAGGCTAGCGAGAGCAAGCCACCAATCCGGGGATCAGGCATGCCGCGCTTCGCCGCCAATCTTGGCTATCTGTTCACCGATCGTCCGCTCGTCGCGCGCATCGACGCCGCCGCCGCCTGCGGATTCAAAGCGATCGAACTACAATTTCCCTATGACGTGCCGGTCGCGGAGGTGAAGGCCGCGATCGAGCGCAACAAGCTCACGGTGCTCGGCATCAATACGCTGCAAGGCGGCGAGGGCGAGTTCGGCTATGCCGCGGTGCCGGGACGGCAGGCCGAGTGGCGCGAGACGTTCGCGCGCGCGCTCGATTACATCAGCACGATCGGCGGCAGCGCGGTTCATTGCCTCGCCGGCCGGGTCGCGCCCGAGCAACGTGCCGAAGCCGAGCGCGTCTATATCGACAACCTGGCGCGCGCCGCCGATCTCGCAGCCGCGAAGAACATCGCCCTCTTGATCGAGCCGATCAATCCGCGCGACCGGCCGGGCTATTTCCTCAACCACGTCGAGCACGCCGCCGACATCATCGCGCGAATCAACAGGCCAAACGTGCGCATGCAGTTCGATTTCTACCATGTGCAAATCGTCGGCGGCGATCTCATCACCCGCTTAGAACGCTGCCTGCCGGTCATCGGCCACCTGCAATGCGCCGCGGTGCCGACTCGCCACGAGCCGGATGAGGGCGAAATCAACTATCCGGCGGTGTTCGCGGCGGTGGACAGGGTCGGTTACACCGGCTGGATCGGTGCCGAATACCGGCCGCGCGACCGCACGGAAAATGGGCTGGGCTGGGGTGCAAGCTACGGTCTGCACGCGCCGGTTCAGCAATAAGGCCGTTGAAAGAACTTGCTTTTCGTCTTTCCAGGACGGCCGATTTTTGATAAATATTTAAGCAATGTTCGGACGCCGCAAAAAATCCGACGGTGACGGGGCCGCCGCGAGCGGGCTCACGCAGGCCGTGCGCGAGGCGCGCATCGAGGCGGCCGAGCGCTCGGGCGTGGTGGTCGATCTGCGCGATGCCGATCTCGCGCGGCTCGAATTGCTCAACGAAGCGCTCGATCCGCTGTTCAAGGAAATCCCCGACGACGTCGAACTGTTCGACCGCGGCGTGAGCCGGGGCGATGTGCCGCGGCTGTGGCTCGACGTGGTCGCGCATGTCGAGATGGGCCGCGACAAGCGGCAGTATCGTTTCGTGCAGGACACCCGCTACGGCCGCGCGGTGCTGGCGGAATCCTACGAAGTGCCCGACATCGTGCAGGCGATCACCGGCTATGTCGCGCGCCGCATGGTCGAGCGCGAGCGCGCGCTGGCCGACGACTCCGTCAGCGATGTGGCGCAGAAACTGTTGCGCCGCAATCAGCGGCGGCGGCGCTGGCGCGCGCTGCGTGCATTTGTCTTCGGGCTCATCGTCGGCGTCGGCGCGCTGTTCGTGCTGGCCATGCTGCACACGCCGAAGGGGTAGGACCAGGCGTTGCGTTGCGGTGGTTGTCATGGCCGGGCTTGTCCCGGCCATCTCGTTTAGGGACGCACAGTGGCATCCTAAGCGGGGTCACCGGGACATAAGGGCGTTCACGCCCGTCTTCGACGGGCCATGCCCGGTGACGACAAAATGGAAATTCACCCCTCCAATATCACCCGCGTCTGCTCCACCACATCGCCACGCGCCGTCACCCCGCGCGAGATCATCTCGCAAGTCCAGGCGCGCGGCACTCCGCCGATGCGATAGAGATTGTAGGCGGCGGCATCTTTGCTGGTGCCGGGCTTGGCCGACGCCGAAGGCACGCCGACTGCCGGCACCTTGCGCCCGCGCGGCCCCTCCAGCCAATTGATCATGTGCAGATGATCGTGGCCGTGGATGATGAGGTCGGCGCCGTGCGTAGCAATCACGCGCTTGAGCACGGCCGCGTCCAAGAGGTGTTTATGCCGCGCCGACTGCGTCACCGGCGGATGATGGATGAGCACGACGCGGAAGAGATCCTCGCGTTCGAGCTTCACCAGCAATTCAACGAGCCCGGCAAGCTGCTTGGTTCCGAGCCAGCCGGTGGCGAGGAACGGCGCGGTCGGCACGCCGCTCGACAATCCGATCAACGCCAAAGGTCCGCGCCGGCGCACATAGGGAAAGCCGGTGGCGCCCGCATCGTCGCTCATCTGCGCACCCCATTGGCGCGCGGCGAACGCGGCCGCTTCCGGCACATAGATGTCGTGATTGCCCGGCACGAAGCTCACGTCATGCGGGCTGCCCAAGCTCTCGAGCCAGTCGCGCCCGCGCGGAAACTCGGCCGCGATCGCAATATTGGCGATGTCGCCCGTGACCGCGATGTGGTCGGGCGCCTGTGCTTTCAGGTCGGCGACAAGTGCCGCGAGTGTCGCCGGATCGTGGATGAAGCGCCGTTTGCGCTGCCAGTTGAAGTAGCCGGTGGCGCGCTTGCCGATCAGCTCGCGCCATGTCGGTGCCGGCTGCGGCGCCAGATGCGGATCGGAGAGATGAGCGAGGGTGAAAGGCATCGGCAACGTAAAGCATGTCATGGCCGGGCACAGCCGTCCGAAGGACGGCGTCGCTTCGCTCGCCTATGTCCCGGCCATCTCGCTTAGGCGGGCACCGTGCCCACCTAAGCGGGGTCACCGGGACTCGGCGCTTCGCGCCGGGCCGGTGATGACATCCTACATTACGCGTTCCCGATCAATATCCCGAATAGGAACACCAGGGTGCCGCCGACGACCACCTGGAACGCCGCCTGAAGGAAGGGCGAGTCCATGTATTTCATGCGGATCCAGGAGATCGCCGCGAGCTCCATCACCACCACAATGATGGCGACGACCGTCGCCACCCAGAAATCCGGAATGAGAAAAGGCAGCGTATGCCCGAGTCCGCCGAGCGCGGTCATCAAACCAGACACCGTGCCCCGCAGCCAGGGCGAGCCGCGGCCGGTGAGCGAGCCGTCGTCCGACAGCGCCTCGGCGAAGGCCATGGAAATGCCGGCGCCGACCGAGGCCGCCATGCCGACCAGAAAGGTCTCCCAGGTGCTATGGGTGGCAAAGGCCGCCGCGAACACCGGGGCCAAAGTCGACACCGAGCCGTCCATCAGCCCGACCAGCCCCGGCTGCACGTATTGCAGCAGGAACATGCGCCGTGCGGTCTCTTCCTCCTTTTCGCGCGCGCCTTTGGTGAGGATGGTCTGGCTCAGCTTATGCGCGAGCGATTCATGGCCGGCTTCGGCCTCGGCCAGTTGGATCAGCAATTCCCGCACCGAGGCGTCGCGCGCGGTTTCCGCGGCCTTGCGGTAATAGCGCTCGGCCTCGAACTCCATGTTCTCGGCGAACTTGCGCACCTCTTCCAGCCCGAGCGGGCGGGTCAGCCACAGCGGCTGCTTGGGATGCAGGAAGCCTTTGACGTCTTGCCGTCGGATCAGCGGGAGGTATTCGCCGAATTTCTGGCGGTAGAGGTCGTAGAGCATGCTGCGATGGTGCACCTCCTCCTCCGCCATCTCGTCGAACACCTTGGCGGAGGCGGGGAACTGTTCGCGCAACCCCTCGGCGAAGCCGCGATAGATGCGGCTGTCCTCCTCCTCATTGGTGATGGCGAGCGCCAGCACCTCCTGCTCGGTCAGGTCGGCAAAACGTTTCACGGGTCGCCCTTTCGGTCACGGTCGGCGCTGCTGGGACTGATATATTGGAATGTTTCTAAACTTGAAAGGGGCCGGTTTGATAGCTTCACTATGCGTGGCCGATAACGTTCCGGTTACCCGCGAACGGCAGAACAAAGGCATGGATTTGCATCCGTTGCGCCGCATTTACGCGCCGATCGTCCGGCCGCTGCTTCATTTTTACTGGCGCTGGTCGCGCGGGACGACGCTGGGCGCGCGCGGGCTGGTGATCGATGCGCAAGGCCGTGTGTTCCTGATCAAGCACTCCTATGTCGAGGGCTGGCACCTGCCCGGCGGCGGCGTCGAGGTGGGCGAGACCCTGCTCACGGCGCTTGCACGCGAATTGCACGAGGAAGGCAATATCGAGCTGACGGGCAAGCCGGCGCTGCACGGGTTTTATTTCAATGCGCGCGTGTCGCGGCGCGACCATGTCGCGCTCTATGTGGTGCGCGACTTCCGGCAGGACGCGCCGCCGCAGCCCAACCGTGAGATCGTCGCGCACGGCTTCTTCGCGCTCGACGAATTGCCGCATGACACCAGCCGCGCTACCCGCACCCGCATTGCCGAGGTGCTCGGCGGCGCGGCGGTGAGCGAGCTGTGGTGAGTGTCGGAGGCTTGGGTGGCGGCCGCAACGGCCGCCACCCGGCGCATCATTTGCCGGGCGCCTTGTACGCGCTCCGAATCTCACGCGCCTTTTGCCGGACGACGGCGACTTCCTGCTGGGTCACCAGCCGCAGATGCTTGACATTTTGCATGCCGCCGCCGGCCACCGCGACGGCGGTGATCGCGGCGGCGACCGTCTGATCGGGCGCGTCGAAGATCACCATCGTGCTCGGCCCTTCCGCGATATAGTTGTACATCGCAACCAGCTTGGCGCCGGCGGCCGTCATCAGTTTCTCGACCGCCGCGCCGCGATCGGCCGCCGTATCGTCCAGATTGGCGCCGACGGCCTGCGCCGTGTACTGCCCCATGATGCAAAACAGCATGTGATCATTTCCCCTTGTTTGTCGTTCAAGACCCACGGCCGCGTTCGCTCGCGGCGATGCCCTTGAATTTTTGCGATTGCGCGTCCGCATGGCGGACGTGCGCGACCTTATGTCGGGCCGCTCGTTCACGATTGGAGAAGATTGCGCTTATCGGCTAGGCGCGGCGCGCTCGAACCGAGGGGTCACACGGCGGAGAGAGCTTGCTCGTCCCGTTTCAGGGCTTTCCGTCCAGTGACCAAAGCATGCACCATGTCGTGGCTGAACATGCCGGCGGCCAGCCCACGGTCGTAGCTCGTCCACAATCGATCCAGGATCTCGACGCGATGGCCGCCGCGGCTGTGCAGGCGCACGAGGCCCGCATCCTGCGCTTCGTTGAGGATCGCCCGCACATGCGTGCGCGACACGCCGAAGCGCTCGCCGATATCGCCATAAGGCACGGCGGCGTGCCCGTCCTGCGCCTCCATTGCGGCGCGCAGCAGCGAGGCGGACACCATATGGCCGGCGGCGTGATGGAAGAACAGCAGCAGGTCCGGCGCCATCGCCAAAAGTTTTCCGGAAAACGGCATGAATTCTGTCGCCGTCTGCCGATGCATGAGCTGATAGGCGGGGTCTTCGCGCATCACCGGTTCGTAGTCGTCGAAACGGCTCACGATCGTGAGCGGGGCGTAATGCGCGGCCAGCCACGCGCGGTCGTGCGCCAGCATTTTCTCGGTCGGCGCCAGGATGCGCACGCGGCGGTCCTGCTCGGCGCGCTGCACGGTGAGGAAGCCGACCGATTCCAGGCGGGCGACGAGATGGTCGATCTGGCGGTCGCTCGCCATCCCGAAAACCGCCATTTCGCGCTTGAGTCGCCCGACCGTGAACCAGGTCTCGCGCCGGGCCGGGTCCTGTCCGGCGTAAAGGACGACCGCGGCGTGATAGACCAGGAAACGCCCGGTTTCGATCAACAGCCGCGCCATGAACGGGTCGTCGCCATAGAGCGCGAGAAAGCGGTCGAGATAGAACTTGCGCGCTTCCTTCATGCGCGGATGGCGCACGATTTCGTCATAGGATAGATGCGGGGCGCCGCGCGCCAGGCGCAAGAAATCAGGATCGTCCACCGCGCACCCCTCGTAACGCGCCAGCGCGAAAGTCTAGGGAACGGTATCGATATACGCAATGTTTTCCAAGGGCCGGGGCGTCCCGGAAACGTCACGACGCGAGGAAAGGCGATGACGCAACAGGACTGGCTGCCGGCCGCCGTGCGCGCGGCGGCGAGCGAGCGCAGGCTGAAAGCCGGCGCCGCGCTGTTCCGACTCGGCGACAAGAGCGTCGGCCTGTGCGAAGTCGTCAGCGGCCGCGTGCGGTTGTCGCGGGTCGACCGCGCCGGGCATGAAATCGTCCTGCATGTCGCGGGTCCGGGCGATATCCTCGCCGAGGCCTCGCTGTTCTCCCCGCAGTATCACTGCGACGCCATTGCCGCGACCGATGCGACGGTCCGCATCTATTCAAAGCCCGCATTGCTCGCCGCCTTCGCGCGCGAACCGAAGACCATGCAGGGCTTTGCTGCCATGCTGGCGCGCCAGGTGATGAGCCTGCGCACGCGCATCGAACAGCGCAATATCCGCTCCGCACGCGAGCGGCTGCGGCATTATCTCGGCGTCAATGCCGGCGCCGACGGCCGCACCGTCGACCTGCGCGGCACGCTGAAAGACCTGGCGGGGGAACTCGGCCTCACGCACGAGGCGCTCTACCGCACGCTGGCCGCCCTCGAAAAGAGCGGCGAGATCAGGCGGAACATGGGCCGCATCGTGCTCACGCGCCGGCGCCGCGTATGATTGAGATCATAGGCTGCCGGCGCCGGCGACGCTAATAAGGCATCCGGCGCCATAGCGCGTAACGGAGATCGATCATGACGAAAGCGACTTGGATCGCGCTGACGGCCGGCGCGGCCTTGCTGGCCGCCGCGGTTTATGGGCAGGCGCAGCCGATGCCGGGAGCGGGCGGCCCGATGGGCGCGCACGATCCCGCGATGATGCACATGCACGGCCATGCGGCGGGGCCGGGACCGCAAGTCGCGGTGGCAGCGATGCCGACCGCGCCGGGGCAGGACGCCTTCGGCGCCATCCAGGAAATCGTGCAGATTTTGGAGGCCGATCCGACGACCGACTGGTCGAAGGTCAATATCGAGGCGCTGCGCCAGCATCTCATCGACATGAACGAGGTGACGCTCAACGCAGCGGTCGCGCCGCGCGTCACCGAGGCAGGCATCGAATTCGACGTCACCGGCGCGGGCCGCACGCGGGACGCCATCAAGCGCATGGTGCCGGCGCATGTGCACGAGCTCGCGCAGCTCGGCTGGAACGCCAGCACCGTGGAACTGCCGAACGGCGTGAGGCTCGTCGTGAACACGAACGATCCGCGCGCGTTGATCAAGCTGAAAGCGCTCGGATTCATCGGTATCATGGTGCAGGGAAGCCACCACCAGCCCCATCATCTCATGATGGCCAAAGGTGAGTTCGCGCACTGAGCTCCGCGCGCGCCACTGCCGTCGCGCTTGACCTCGATCAATACGCTGGAGGGCTCGGTCGCTTAGAGAGGACCCATAGGGGCGACAATGGACAGCGAAGGAGATTTGTCATGCGCAAACTTCTTTTGGTCGCCGCGTTGGCGGCGCTTGGTCTGAGCGCGGTTTTTGTTTCATCCGCCGCGCAGGCGCAGGGCTACGGCATGATGGGCGGTTATTACGGCTATGGCCCCGGCTATATGATGGGTCCCGGTTACGGTCATGGCTACATGATGGGGCCGGGCTACGGCTATGGCTACGGTCCGGGCATGAATGGCTATGCCTATGCGCCCCGTGGCGCTTATGGCCGTGGCGGGCCTTATCGCGGCGATCGGCTGTGCTGGACCAGCACCGATCACGATCGCGGCTACGGCTATTACGCGCCGTGCCAGAAGTAGCGTGCTGCGGGTGCGGCATCGATTGTTAGGCTGATCGATATGCATCGCCTCATCGTTTGGTTCATAGCGGTCGTCTTCGTTTTCAACGGAGCGGCCTCGCTTGCCTCGATCGATCTTGCGGAGCTTGCCGCCGTGGCCGCGCATGACAGCGGCGTGCCCGCCGGCGGTTACGAGGTGCAGTCGCATCAGCAAACGGGCGATGTCGTTACCGCCGAGCCTTATCATCGAGACGGCTCCTCGCACGACGACAATTGTCAAAAATGCTGCGGCATGTGCAGCCAGCCCAGTCTCATGCCGGCCAGTGCGGTGACGGCTGTAACGTTTGCCGATGAAGGCGTTACGTTTCAGGCGGCGCACCACCACCTTGTCGGTCAGCTCGTGGCGGTCGATCCCGGCATCCCCAAGATTCTCGTCTGAGCCTTTCTGCATCGCGTGTTGCGATGCGACGTCGCACGTTCGCCGGCGCTTATCGGCGAATGCATGTCGGCTCGGATTCGGTGGCGACAAAAGAACGCTCCTGGAAGGCGTTCGTCGCATCTCTTGGAGGAGATAGAACAATGCATAAGACGAGTTTGCTGGCGGCGGCAGCCGCAATCGTTGTTGCGGTCGCTGCGGCCAACGCGCCCGCGCAGGCGCAGCCCTATGGCGGCTATGGGCCGGGCTGGGGCATGATGGGTGGCTACGGCCCCGGCTGGATGATGGGTCAGGGTTACGGTCCCGGCATGATGGGCGGTTATGGCCCGGGCTGGGGCGGCGGTCCCGGCTACGGTCATGGCTGGATGATGCGCGGCTGGGGCGGCGGCTACGGTCCCGGCATGATGTACGGCTACGGCCCCGGCGAGTACGGCGACCAGGGCGATCTCAAGCTGAGCACCGACCAGGTGAAGAGCTATTTCGATCGGATGATCCGCAATCCGAATTTGAAAGTCGGCGACGTCAAGGAGAAAGACGCCGACACCATCGTCGCGGAAGTCGTCACCAAAGAGGGCAACTCGCTGGTGCAACGCATCGACGTCAATCGCCACACCGGCTACATGCAACCGGAGCAATGACCATGGGCTACGGTTACGGCTACGGGCCGGGTTGGGGAATGATGGGAAATTGGGGCTACGGCTACGGCGCCTATGGGTGGATCCACATGATCATCTGGCTCGTCATTCTCGTCGCCATCATCGTCGGCGTGGTGTGGCTGGTGCGCTCGATGACGGTGCCCGGTGGGCATCATCTGATGCCACCGCGGCGCTCGTCCGGCCTCGATGTCCTGGAGGAACGCTACGCCCGCGGCGAAATCAGCCGCGACGAATATCTCGAAAAGAAACGGGATATTCTGGGGTAGGCGCCGACGAAACCGCCCTCTTATCCCTCCCCTGAAAGGGGAGGGTGGCTCCGCGCATAGCGCGGAGCCGGGTGGGGCTTTCTCATCGTCGCGAACGCCCCCACCGGGCCGCTCGCTGCGCTCGCGTCCACCCTCCCCGCAAGCGGGGAGGGATAAAAAAGCCTACCCAAACCTCGCCCGATCGTGCGGCGCGGAGAAGTCGAGCTGCGGCCCGACCGGCACGATGCCGGTCGGGTTCACTTGCCGCTGGCTGTGATAATAGTGCCGCTTGATCTGATCGAGGCTCACGGTGTCGGCCACGCCGGGCTGCTGATAGAGATCGCGCACATAATTCGACAGGTTGGCGTATTCGTAGATGTGCCGCCAATTGCACTTGAAGTGCGAATAATAGACCGCGTCGAAACGGATCAGCGTGCAGAACAGCCGCCAATCGGCCTCGGTGATCGCATTGCCGGCGAGATAGCGCTGGCGCGCCAGGATCTGCTCAAGCTCGTCGAGGGTGTCGAACACGTTGCGGAAGGCCTGCTCATAGGCAGTCTGCGAGGTGGCGAAGCCGGCGCGGTAGACCCCGTTATTGATGTTCGGATAGATGAGGTCGTTGAGCCGATCGATCTCCGCGCGCAGCGGCTCGGGGTAATAGTCGGTGCCGACATTGGTGAAGGCATCGAAAGCCGAATTCAGCATGCGGATGATCTCGGGCGATTCGTTGTTGACGATCGTCTTGCGCTTTTTGTCCCACAGCACCGGCACGCTGACGCGGCCGGTATAGCGCGGATCGGCCAGCAGGTAGATTTCCGACAATTTGCTCTTGCCGTTCACCTGATCGCCGCTCGAGCCTTCCTCCCTGTTGAAGGTCCAGCCGTCCTTGAGCATGTCGGGCGAGACCGTCGACATCGAGATGACGTTTTCCAGGCCCTTGAGCTTGCGGTAGATGATGGTGCGGTGCGCCCACGGGCAGGACAGCGCGACATAGAGGTGATAGCGCCCGGGCTCTGCGGCAAAGCCGGCTTCGCCGGACGGGCCGGCGCTGCCGTCGGGGGTCACCCAGTTGCGGAAGCGGGTGACCGGCCGGACGAACTGGCCGTCCGCCTTGGTGCGCGAAACGTCGTCCTGCCATACGCCGTCGACCAGCATTCCCATGTCACCGTCTCCTTCGTTTTCTTCCCTCTCCCCGTTTACGGGGAGAGGGTGGCGATCGCCGGTTAGGCGCGGGCCGGGTGAGGGGCCGTGCACAGCCCCTCACCCGACGCGCCTTCGCTAGCGCTTCGGCCCGTCGACCTCTCCCCGCCTTGCGGGGAGAGGCGAAAGAAGTGTGCGCTGCCTCCGGGACACATTTAGTCAGTTGCCGCCTTTCGCGCCACCGGCGATGGACCGGGGCGGGGCCAAATGCTAATCGGCAGGCATGAGCGACCTCGCCTTGACGATCCTGCCTGAAACCGCCGACGATGCCGAGGCCATTGACCGCCTGCACGAGCGCACCTTCGGTCCTGGCCGCTATGCGCGCAGCGCCTACCGCATTCGCGAAGGCCGCGGCCACGATCTCGCTCTGTCCTTCACCGCCCGCATCGGCACGCTCATGGTGGGCTCGGTGCGGCTCACCCCGATCTGCATCGGCGAGACGCCGGCGCTGCTGCTTGGGCCGTTGACGGTGGAGCCGCCGTTCCGCTCGCATGGCATCGGCAAGGCGCTGATCGCGCGCGCGCTTTCCGACGCCAAGGCCAAGGGGCATCGGCTGGTCGTGCTGGTGGGCGATGAACCGTTCTATGCGCGCGCCGGTTTCAAGCGCATCGCCAAGGGCCAGGTGAAGATGCCCGGCCCGGTCGATCCGGCGCGGCTGCTGGTGGCCGAACTAGCGCCCGGCGCCTTCGAGGGCGTCTCGGGATTGATCCGGCCGGATTGGGAGCCGGCATAGCCTCGGTGTAAATTCGCGTCGCGCCCGTGCGTGCTGCGCTTGCTCTGCCGCAGCGCACAAGTCAATCTTGCGCCGTTGCGCGCGCTCCGCGCGCCGAAAAAGGGGCGACATCGATGAAAATCCTGGCGATGCTGACCGCGGCCGCGTTCATGTGCGCGGCGGTGCCGGCGCAGGCGCAGCAGCTCGATCTGGCGACCGTCAAATGCAAGGACTTCGTCAGCAGCGACCAGCAGACCATCGGGCTGATCCTGATGTGGCTGGAAGGCTATTACAGCGAAAGCGATGCCAAGCCGGTCGTCGACTTCGATGTCATGAAGGAGAACGGCAGCAAGCTCGGCGAATATTGCGGCAAGAATCCCGACCACAGCCTGATCACGGCGGCCGACGAGGTGATGGGCAAATAAGCGCGCGGGAAGCCGGAGGGGCGGTTAGAACGCTTCAGGTTCACTCGGACTCGTCATGCGCGGGCTTGACCCGCGCATCCATCGAAAAGAATGAGTCTCTTCAAGAGGATGGATTGCCGGGTCATGCCCGGCAATGACGGATCGCTTCCGTCAAAAACGAAATGACTCTAGCGCCCCTCGCGCGCCCACATCACCGCGAAGGAGCCGATCAACAGCAGCAGGCCGATCAGGCCGGCGAAGATCGGCAGCACGCCGATGCCGCGCACGACCGAGACGTCGCGCATCTTCAGCCCGATCCAGTCCTCGCCCTTGAAGGTCGAACTCGAGCGCACCGGCACCACGCGCGGCAGATCGAGGCCGTGGCCCTGGTCGAGCCGCCGCGCGTCCCCGCCGGTCGCCTCGGCCAGCTTTTGCAGCACTTGGGTGGTCGAGGTGACCTCCTGGAATTCGCGCGGATTGGCCGGGCCGACATTGGCGAGCGCGGTGAGCTTGCCGTCGGTGGCGCGCCAGAGCCCGAGTTCGCTGGCGGCGACGGTGGTTTTCCAGAGCCCGGGCTTGTCGGCGTTGAGCGTCAATGTGCGATTGCCGCCGGTGGGCGAGGTGAGCACGACCTCGCCGACCGTGTCGGCCATGGTCTGGCGCTCGACCGTGATGTCACGTCCATGCACTTCGAGCCGCAGCGCCTCTTCATCGAGGTCCGGCTGTTTCATCAGCCAGTGCGACAGCCGGCGCAACAGATCGAGATGCGGGCCGCCGCCTTCATAGCCGCGCGCCCACAGCCAGATGTGATCGGACAGCATCAAGGCCACGCGGCCCTGGCCTTCGCGCCCGAGCACCAAGAGCGGCTTGCCGTCGGGCCCCTGCATCACGGCGGTGCCGGTGGTGCGCCGCGTGTTGACCAGGCGGAAGAAGCGGCTCCAGTGCGGCGGATCGCTGTCCGCGCCGGCAAGCCCGCGCGTGACCGGATGGCGCTCGCCCAGTTGCGTGAGCCGCGCGAAGAACGGCTCTTCGGTCACGTCGCCGCTCGGCTCCGCCGGCAGGATCACGTCGAGCGGCGTGCGCCAGATGCTGGTCGGGCCGGCATAGTCAGGGCCGGCGGCGATCAGCACCGCGCCACCGTCGCGCACATATTTGGCGATGTTGTCGAAATAGACCATCGGCAGCACGCCCTGCCGCGAATAGCGGTCGAAGATGATGAGCTGGAATTCCGAGATCTTCTGCTGAAACAGTTCGCGCGTCGGGAAGGCGATCAGCGACAGTTCGTTGATCGGCGTGCCGTCCTGCTTTTCCGGCGGGCGCAGGATGGTGAAGTGGACGAGGTCGACCGAGGCGTCCGACTTCAACAGGTTGCGCCAGGTGCGTTCGCCGGCATGCGGCTCGCCCGAGACCAAAAGCACGCGCAGCTTCTCGCGCACGCCGTCGATGGTCAGCACGGCGCGGTTGTTGACATGAGTGAGCTCATTGGGAACCGGCGCGGCTTCGACCTCGACGATATTGGCCCCCGCATGCGGGATCGGCACGTTGACCTTGACGTCGGTGCCGACCGGCACATCGCGCTGTTCCAGTACATTGCCGTCGCGCCGCACCGTTATCTGCGCGCTGCCGCCGGTGCCGGTATTGCCGTGGTCTTCGACGCGGAAGCCGATGGTCTGCGCCTGTCCGACCAGGCCGAAGCGCGGCGTCAGCGTGAGCACGACGCGGCGGTCGATCTCGTCCTTGTGGCCGGTGATCAAGGCATGAAGCGGCGCGGCAAAGCCGAGCGCGGCGGCGTCCGCCGGCACGTCATGCACGCGCCCGTCGGTAATCATGATGGCGCCGGCGATGCGGTCGGGCGGCACGTCGGCAAGCGTCGAGGACAGCGCGGAGAACAGCTTGGTGCCCTCGTTCTCGCCGTCGGCCTGCGCGGCGTCCGCCACCCGCACTTCCAGGCCGGGGATATGCTTGAGCCGGTCGACCAGCGCGTCGCGCGCGGCCTGGGTCTGCTGCTTGCGGTCGCCGAAGTCCTGGCTCGGGCTCTGGTCGACAATCACGGCGGCAACCGAGGGGATCGGCTCGCGGTCCTCGCGCGTGAAGGAGGGATTGGCGAGCGCCAGCACCATCAGCGCCATCGCGACGGCGCGCAGCACCGCGCCGCGGCTACGCGACACCAGCAACAACACCGACAACAACACCGCCGCGCCAAAAGCCGCCCACACCACATACGTGGGCACGAGCGGAGCGAATGAGACGCCGAGGTTCATGACCGACGCATCCACATACTATGCGTCATGCCCGGCCTCGTGCCGGGCATCCACGCCTTAACTTCCCGCTGCAAGCAAGACGTGGATGGCCGGGACAAGCCCGGCCATGACGCCGAATTGGGAGCAGCCGCTTGCGGCAAAACGATTGTCTCCACTTACTGCCCCAGCCGCTCGAGCAACGCCGGGATGTGCACCTGGTCGGCCTTGTAGTTGCCGGTGAGCGCGTACATCACGATGTTGACGCCGGAGCGGAAGGCGAATTCGCGCTGGCGCGGCTCGCCCGGCACCAGCGGCAGCATGGGCTGGCCGTCGGGGCGCATGGCCCAGGCGCCGGCGAGATCGTTCGAGGTGATCAGGATCGAGGACACGCCGTCGCCGGCGCGCGCCGGGCGCTTGCTGTCCGTTTCGTCGTCGCTCTCGGCCGGTAGCGCTTCCACCCAAAGCTGGCCGTCGATGAAGCGGCCGGGGAAGTCGCGCAACAGATAGAAGGTCTTGGTCAGCACGTGGTCGCGCGGCACCGGCTCGAGCTCCGGGATGTCGAGCGAGGACAGGATCGAGCGCAGCGCGATCATGCCGGGGCCCTGCATGGCGCCGCCGGGGCCGGGCGGCGCGTCGATGGCGTCGCGGGTATCGAACAGCACGGTGCCGCCGTTCTTCATATAGGTGTCGATCTTGTCGAGCGCGGCCTGCGGCGGCTTTGCGGCCGAAGTCGAGATCGGCCAATAGATCAGCGGGAAGAAGGCGAGTTCGTCGCGCGCGGGATCGAGGCCGATCGGCTCGCCCGCTTCCAGCGCGGTGCGCTGCGCCAGGAACAGCGTGAGCCCCTGCAAGCCGGCCTTGGTCACTTCGTCGACGGCGGGATCGCCGGTGACGATATAGGCGAGGTGCGTCTGCCGCGTCGCCTTCATGGCGAAGTCCTGCTGCGCCTGCGTGAGCGGCGGCGGCCATTGCGGCGTCGCCGGCTGCGCTTGGGCGGACGAGTGCCATGCCAAGCCGGCGAGCAGACCGCCGAGCAAGAGCGCGGCGGTGGTGTGACGGCGCGTGACCAGCGCGCCCAAGTGGCTCAAGCGGCCCAAGCCGCCGGACAGCACGAGCATCACCAGCCCGTCGAGCAACAGCAGCGCCAGCGCGGCGACGAAGACGGTGCCGCGCAGATCGACCGGCTCGCCATGGCGATAGACATCCATGCGCGCATTGAGCGGAGCGAAGTCGAGCGCCTGCGGTCGGTCGGCCGGGGCCAGCGTGTTGACCGCGACCAAGCCCTCCGGCGGACCGTAGAAGCCGGGCGGGTGATCGGCGCTGCCGCGCGCGCTGTAATTGGCCGGGATCGGCTTGGCGGTCGGCGGCGGCGGCGCGAAGGCGCCGAAGCCGTCGAGAATGCGTGTCGGCGGCACCGAGGGGACCGTGCGTGCGCCGGCTCCGCTGGCGGCGGTGTCGGTCGCCGCAGCCGAACCGGCAAGGGCGACGATGCGGCGGAGCATGTCGACGAAGCTGCCCGACAACGGCAGGTTCGACCAGCGCGGATCGGCGGTCACATGGAACAGCACCAACAGGCCCTTGCCGCGGCGTTGCGCGGTGACCAGCGGCGTGCCGTCGGCAAGCGTCGCCCAGGTACGCTCCGGCAAGGTGGCGTCCGGCTCGGCCAACACCTGGCGCGTGACGGTGACATCGTTCGGCACGGGCATGTTGGCGAACGGGCTTTCGTGCGAGAAGGCGGCGAGCGGCTGCGGCTTGTCCCAGCTCAAGGTGCCGCCCAGGATGCGACCGCCGCGGCGTAGCCTGACCGGCACCAGTTCGTCGTCGGTGGCGGCGAGCCGCGGACCGGCGAAGCGCACCAGCACGCCGCCGTCCTCAACCCACTTGGTAAGCGGCTCAAGCGATTCGGCGACATTGCCGACATCCGCCAAAATCAGCATGGGCAGATGCTGGCCGAGGAAGCGGTTCACCGCTTCCGACGGCGCGACATTTTCGGCGAGCCGCACATCGGCGAACGGATTGAGCGCGCGTTGGAGATAATAACTGGCGCCGAGCAGCGGCTGCGAGCGGTCGGCGGCCGAGCCGGAGACGATGCCGACGGTGCGACGGCGCCAGCGCTTGTCGAGGAGTTGCACGGCGCCGGCCGACCGCTCGCCGACGATTTCCAAGCGCGCGACGTCATTGCGGATCTCGACCGGCAGATTGATCGAGGCTTCGCTTTCGCGCTCGCCCGCTTTGAACGCGAACGGCGCTTCGCCGAGCGGCAGGCCTTTCAGGTCGATGGCATTGACCATGCCGTTCTCGGCTGGGCCGGCCGTCGCGCGCAGCACCTTCACGGTGAGCGCGCCGGCGGCGTTATCGGCGGCAGCCAAAGCATGCGGCGTGGCGATGCCGCCGGCGACGACGGTGAGCGGATGATTGCCGATGACGCGCTTCAAGCCGGCAACGAAGTCGGCGCCCTTGCCGTTGTCGACACCGTCCGACAGCCACACCACTTCGACATTGGGTGCATTGGTGAGGAATCGCTCGATCAGCGGCAGCGCCTCGCTGCGGTCGACCGCGTAAGGCTGCGGCTTGAGTTGTTTGATTTGAACCCGCGCCGCACCCGCGGTCTGCAGCGAGATGTCGCGCGCGCTCTGCGACAGCGGCAGCACGGCGACGCCGCGGTTGTCGGCCTCGGCGCGCGCGATCAGTTCATCGAGCGTGCGCAGGCGCTCGTCCCAGGCGCCGGCGGCCGGCCAGCCATCATCGAGCAGCACCAGGAGCGGCGCGCCGCGGTTGGATGCGGCGAGCGGCGGGTTCCACAGCGGTCCGGCGGCGGCGATGATGACGAGCGCGGCCAGTGCGAGGCGCAGCAAAGTGAGCCACCAGGGCGTGCGCGACGGCGTCTCTTCCTTGGGCGCGATCTCGAACAGGAGCCGCGTGGGCGGGAAATCGATCTGGCGCGGGCGCGGCGGCACCAGCCGCAACAGCCACCACAGGATCGGCAGGCCGATGAGGCCGAGCAGCACGAGCGGCTGCGCGAAGGCGAGCGGCAGCGAGCCGATCATGCCGACCTCCCGGCCTGCGTCGGCACATGCCGGCTGCTCGCGGTCGAGACGCTATTGGCGCCCATGCGCGCGTGCAGGGCGAACAACAGCTCGGTCGGGCCGCGATCGGTGCGATGCACCGTGAAGGTCCAGCCGAACTGCTCGGTCTCGGCACGCAGCGCCGCGCGATGGCGCGCGAGCAGGCCCTGATATTCATCGCGCCAGGTTTCGGCGCGGCCGGCGGTGATGCTGCCAAGCCCTTCCGACTCGATGAATTCGACGCGGCCTGCGTAAGGGAAGGTCTCTTCCGCCGGATCGACCACCTGCACCACATGGCCGCGCGCACCATTGGCGGCGAGTTGCCCGATGATCTTGCGGAACTCCGAGATCGGGCTCCAGAAGTCGGAGAACAGCAGCACTTCCGAGAACGGCGCCGGCGCGAAATTGGGCGGCAGGCTCGGATGCTCGCGCGTGTCATGCACGATGCGCTGCGCCATGCTCTCGATCACATTGCGGTTGGCGGTCGGCCGCATCAGCTCCGGAATGCCGACGCGCTCGCCGCCCTGCACCAGCACCTCGGCCAGCGCGAAGGAGACCACCAGCGCGCGGTCGAGCTTGCTCCATTCGGTCAGGTTCGACGAGAACTCCATCGAGGGCGAGCGGTCGGGCCAAAGCCAGATCGTGTGCGAGGCTTCCCATTCGCGCTCGCGCACATAAAGATGATCGTCGCGCGCCGAGCGGCGCCAATCGACCGAGTGGGCCGGCTCGCCGTAAATGAAGTGGCGATATTGCCAGAAATTCTCGCCCGCGCCGGCGCGCCGGCGACCGTGCAGGCCGTGGATGATGGTGGCGGCGACGCGACGCGCCTCCAGCATCAGGCGCGGAATGCGGGCGGCGAGCTTGCGGCTCTTGGCGACCGCGTCCCTGACCGGCTGATTGTCCAGGTCTCTGAGGCTGGGCTCGGCCATAAACTTATCCGATGCGCGCCTTCAGGCGCCGGATCACATCCGGAATGCTCTCGCCTTCGGCGCGCGCGGCGAAGGTGAGCGCCATGCGGTGCTTGAGCACGGGCTCGGCGAGTTCGATCACGTCGTCGATCGAGGGCGCGAAGCGGCCTTCGAGCAATGCGCGCGCGCGCACCGCGAGCATCAGCGATTGGCTCGCGCGCGGCCCCGGCCCCCAGGCGATCAGCTTGCCCAACTCGCCCGCCTCTTTGCCCGGACGCGCCGAGCGCACCAATTGCAGGATCGCCTCGACCACCGATTCGCCGACCGGCAGCCGGCGCACCAGCCGCTGCGCCGACAGCAGATCCTCGGCGGTCATCGCGGCCTTGGCGTGGCTTTCGTCGGCGCCGGTGGTGTCGAACAGGATTTTGCGCTCGGCGGCGAGATCGGGATAATCGACGTCGATTTCCATCAGGAAGCGGTCGAGCTGCGCCTCCGGCAGCGGATAGGTGCCTTCCTGCTCGAGCGGGTTCTGTGTCGCCAGCACATGAAACGGCTTGGGCAGGTCGTGGCGGGCGCCGGCCACCGTCACATGCTGCTCCTGCATGGCCTGCAAGAGCGCCGACTGAGTGCGCGGCGAAGCGCGGTTGATCTCGTCCGCCATCAGGAGTTGGGCGAACACCGGCCCCGGAATGAAGCGGAAGCTGCGCTTGCCTCCGGCGCTTTCCTCCAGCACCTCGCTGCCGAGGATGTCGGACGGCATCAAGTCGGGGGTGAACTGGATGCGGCGGGCGTCGAGCCCGAGCGCGATGCCCATGGTCTCGACCAGTTTGGTCTTGGCGAGGCCGGGGACGCCGACCAAGAGGGCATGGCCGCCGGACAGGACCGTGATCAAAGCCCGCTCGACCACCACCTCCTGGCCGAAAATGACCGCGCCGATCGCGTCCTTGGCCGCGCGCACATGGGCGGCGGTCGATTCGGCCGCGCGCACGATCATATCTTCCAGCTTTTCCAGACTTTCACCGCTTGCCGCCGCCATGACTTCCGGTCCTTTCATCGGGCGCCGTCTGGCCATCCGCCGGGCCGGGCACGGGCGCTCATCTAAGCCCTTGCAACAAACACACCAGAGGCGATTTGGATGCGCATCTTTTCGAGCGAATCTGCCTCATTCTCCCGCCGAGCTTACGCTATCTTTGGCGACCCGGAGGGCCGATCACAAAGATGCGAACAGGCCTGAACGATTGATATCGTAGTGAAACAATGGCGAAGACAGGGCAAAGCGGATTGGACGCAATTGTGACAGCGCTGCCCCGCGAAAAGCGCGGGGGACCGCCGCCGGTCGAGCGCTGGAATCCGCCGTTCTGCGGCGATATCGACATGAAAATCGCGGCGGACGGTACGTGGTTCTATCAAAAGACCCCGATTGGGCGCCCGGCGCTGGTCAAGCTGTTCGCCTCGGTGCTCAAGCGCGAGGGCGATAAGTATTTCCTGGTCACCCCGGTCGAAAAGGTGGGGTTAACCGTCGAGGAAGCACCCTTCCTGGCGGTCGAGATGACGGTCGCGCCGGGCGCGCGGGGGCAAACTCTCGCCTTCCGCACCAATGTCGACGATTGGGTGGAGGCCGGCCCGGACCATCGGCTGCGTTTCGAGCCGGAAGCCTCCGGGGGCTTGCGGCCCTATCTGCATGTGCGGCGCGATCTGTGGGCCAAGGTGACACGGGCGCTGTTCTATGACCTTGTCGCGCTCGGAGAGTCGCGCGACATCGACGGCAAGGCGATGTTCGGCGTCGCCTCCAACGGTGCGTTCTTCCCGATGGCGGAAGCGGACGCCTTAGGGGAGCTTGCGTGATGCAGGAGCAGGTGACGGCGACGCCAGGGTTGAACGCTGAAGAATTCTTCGCGCGCGCGCGGGAGCGGTTAAATCTCGACGTGCCGCCGGGGCTGACCGATCCGAACGTCACGCCCATGCGTGGCGACCACGACGCCGATCCGGTGATGGAGAAGATCGCTTCGGTGCGGCCGATCCGTCCGGCCGCGGTGCTGGTGGCGGTGGTCGATCATCCCGAACCGACCGTGCTGCTGACGCAACGCGCGCAACATCTGCCCGACCATCCGGGGCAGGTGTCATTTCCCGGCGGCAAAATCGACAAGGCCGATGCGGATCCGCTCGCTTCCGCCTTGCGCGAGGCCGACGAGGAAATCGGGCTCGACCGCTCCTTCGTCGCGCCGCTCGGCTATCTCGACCTCTACATGACTACGCTCGGCTATCGCATCGTGCCGGTGATCGCGCGCGTGAAGCCGGGATTCACGCTCACGCTGAACGCATCCGAAGTCGATGTCGCGTTCGAGGTGCCGCTCGGCTTTTTGATGGACCAAACCAATATGCAGCGCCATTCGCGCGACTGGCAGGGCATGACACGGCACTATTACGCGTTCACCTTCGGCGAGCGTTACATCTGGGGCGTGACGGCGGGCATCCTGCGCAATCTGCACGACCGGATTTATCGGGATTGATGGGGATGTCGTTCGCGGGCGCTCACTTTCTTCATCCCTCCCCTGCAAGGGGAGGGTGGACGCGAGCCAACGGGTCCGCGCGAAGCGCGGCCCGAGGGCAGGCTCCGCGAGCGGCCGGGTGGGGTTTTCGCGGTGGGTTTACCTCCACCCGGTCCGCTTCGCGGACCACCCTCCCCCTTCGGGGAAGGGATGGAGCAAGACCATGATCCGTCCCGTGCTCACCGAGATCCTGCTGTTCGTCACGCCTTTCGTGCTGTACGCGGTTTTCTTGTGGGCGACGCAGGCGGGCGTGGTCGACATAAGGTCCTGGCCGCTGGCGCGCGTGATCTATCTCGCCATCGCCGCGCTCGTCCTGGTGCTCGGCAGTTTCCTCTATTTCGCGCATTTCTCGGGCGCGCCGCCGGGCTCGACCTATGTCCCGGCGCATATCGAGGACGGCAAATTCGTGCCGGGGACGACCAGGTAATGTCGGAAGCAGGCCGCACCGACCGCAAGCTCGACGTCGCGTGGCTCACATCGGGCGCGCTGCCGCGGCTGCTCGCGGTGCTCGACCGTGACGGCGAGGAGGCGCGCGTGGTCGGCGGCGCGGTGCGCAACGCGCTGCTCGGGCTGTCGGTC
>DASZQT010000108.1:0-11770 GCA_035549515.1 Pseudolabrys sp.
CGCAGGCAGCATGACCCAGACCGTGCGCGGCGCCGCAAGCCGCTTCGCCACGTCGGCAAGGTCGCGCCCGGCCATGGCGCCGTCGCGCGCAAGCGCGCTCGCAGCCGAGGCATCCCGGTCGAAGGCGCCGACGTCGTGGCCGGGCTTGTCCCGGCCATCCACGCCTTGCGCGTTACACCCGCATCGGCATCAGGACGTAGAGCGCGCCCTTGGCGTCCTTGTCCTGGATCAGCGTCGGCGAGCCCGGGTCGGCGAGCTTGAGCACCGCGACCTCGCCCTCGATCTGCGCGGCGATGTCGAGCAGGTAGCGCGAGTTGAAGCCGATATCGAGCGGGTCGGAGGCGTATTCGACCTCGAGCTCCTCGGTGGCGCTGCCGGAATCCGGATTGGTGACGGACAGCACGAGCTTGCCGGCGGACAGCGCGAGCTTCACCGCGCGGCCACGCTCGGACGAGATCGTGGAGACGCGATCGACGGCGGCGGCGAAATCGGCCTTGTCGACGATCAGCTCCTTGTCGTTGTTCTGCGGAATGACGCGGCCGTAATCGGGGAAGGTGCCGTCGATCAGCTTCGAGGTCAGCACCACATTGCCGATGGTGAAGCGGATCTTGCCTGCCGACAGCTCGATGGCGACCTCGGCCTCGTTGTCCTCGATCAGGCGCTGCACCTCGCCGACGGTCTTGCGCGGCACGATCACGCCGGGCATGCCGGAGGCGCCCTTCGGCAGCGGCAGGTCGATCTGCGCCAGGCGGTGGCCGTCGGTGGCGACGCCGCGCAGGGTCTCGGCCTTGGCGCCGCCGGCCACGTGCAGGTAGATGCCGTTGAGATAATAGCGCGTCTCTTCGGTCGAGATCGCAAACTGCGTGCGGTCGATCAGCCGTTTGACGTCGGCGGCGGGCAGCGAGAAGGAATGCGAGAGCTCGCCGGCGGCAAGGTCCGGGAAATCGCTTTCCGGCAGGGTCTGCAAGGTGAAGCGCGAGCGCCCGGCGCGGATCGAGAGCACGGCGCGGTCGCCGGACCCTTCGATGATGACCTGCGCGCCCTCGGGCAGCTTGCGCACGATGTCGAAGAACATATGCGCCGGCACGGTGGTGGCGCCGCCCGGCCCGACTTCGGCGCCGACAGTGTCGACGACCTCGAGGTCGAGATCGGTGGCCTTCAGGCTGAGATTGCCCTTGTCGGCTTTGACCAGCACGTTGGCGAGGATCGGGATCGTATTGCGCCGTTCGACCACGCGGTGGACGTGGCCCAGCGACTTCAACAGTTCGGTACGCTCGACGGTAACCTTCATGGGAGACCCGCTTCGGCGCCGAAAACGCCCGGAACCGGGCCTGGCGCCAAGCCGGTCGCTCGCGGAATGCGAGGCCGGGGGTCAAAGGTGGCAAGAGCGGGGCAAATGCGCAAGGGTGCGTTTTTGCTCCCCGCTCATATCCCCAGGCGGTCCACAGGGCTCTGCATGCCCCGGACGCGCCGCGGCGCGAGCGATAGCGAAGTGGTGCGGCGCAGTTCCGGGGCCGCCCGAGGCCGTGACGGTCCCGGGTCTGCAGCGCGTCATTTCATGCCGCGCTGCGCCCGGGACGCGGGACTTCCTACTCCTGCAACTGGCGCTTCAGGGTCTCGATTTCCTCGGCCAGCGCGATGTCGTTGTTGACCAGGCCCTCGATCTTGCGCACGGCGTGCAGCACGGTGGTGTGATCGCGGCCGCCGAACCTGCGGCCGATCTCCGGCAGCGAGCGCAAGGTCAGCGTCTTGGCCAGATACATCGCCACCTGGCGCGGACGCACCACATTGGCGGTGCGGCGTGACGACAACAGGTCGGAGCGGCTGACATTGTATTGCCGCGCCACGATGCGCTGGATGTCCTCGATCTTGACCCGCTTGGGCTCCTGCGGCCGGATCAGGTCGCGCACCTCGCGCTCGGCCATTTCCAGCGTCACCGGATGGCCGGTGAGCTTGTTATGCGCAAGCAGACGGTTGAGCGCGCCTTCCAGGTCGCGGCCGTTATGGGTCACGGTCTTGGCGATATAGGACAAGACCGG
The DNA here is from genome assembly GCA_035549515.1 of Pseudolabrys sp. GTDB lineage: Bacteria > Pseudomonadota > Alphaproteobacteria > Rhizobiales > Xanthobacteraceae > Pseudolabrys. The sequence goes on from DASZQT010000108.1 coordinate 2,040, forward strand.
CAGCGGCACGTCGAAGCTCGGATGATGTGCGCGCGCCGCCAGCACGCGGGCTTTCAGGATTTCCAGGCGCAGTTCCTCGCCGAGCGCGCCCATCTCCACCACCAGGCCGCCGGCGAGGCGCGAGCGCACGCGCTCGTCGAGGCTTTCCAGATCGCCGGGCGGACGATCGGAGGCGATCACCACCTGGCGGCCGGCATCGATCAGCGCGTTCAACGTGTGGCAGAACTCGGCCTGCGTGTTCTTGCCTTGCAGGAACTGCATGTCGTCGATCACCAGCACGCCGATGCCGCGCAACGCGTCCTTGAAGGCGAGCGTGTTCTGCGAGCGCAACGACTGCACGAAGCCGTACATGAACTTCTCGGCGGTGAGATAGAGCACCTTGCGTTCGCCCGCGGCGTTGCCGGCCCAGGTGATCGCCTGCAGCAGGTGCGTCTTGCCCAGGCCGACGCCGGCATGGATGTAGAACGGATTGAACATCACCGGGTCGTCGCGCTTGGCGATGGCCACCTGCTTGGCGGCGGCATGCGCGAGCGTGTTCGAGCGGCCGACCACGAAACTGTCGAAGGTGAGCCGCCCATCGAGCGGCGAACCGCCGAGCGCCTCGTGCGAGCTCGCCTCGCCGATCGCCGTCGGCCGGCCGTTATGCGCGCCGCCGGAATGGTGGCTGTTGGCGCGGTTATTGGCGTCCTGGCCGGCGCCGGCCTCCGCTTTCGCCTTGGCGGGCACGCTCGGGCGCAGCACGGCCGAGCGCACCGTCAATTCGATGCGCGAGACCTTGGCGTCCTGCCCTTGCCAACACGCGAGCACGCGCTCGGCATAGTGCGACTGGATCCAGCTCTTGAGGAAGCGGGTCGCCACCGACAGGCGCACGGTGCCGTCCTCGATGCCTTCGAGATCCATGCGAGCGAACCAGCTCGAATAGACGTCGTCTCCAACCTCTGCGCGCAGACGTTCTTTCACTCGTGACCAGCCGTCCTGATCCGCGTTCGACATTTTCTTCTTCTCATCCGATTGATTGTTGGAACGGACTCAGTTCCGCGGCCGGGACAGGCAGAATGCCGCCGACGCGCCGCACACGCAACAACACTCTCTCGATGATGGCGCCGGAGACGGCTTGCCGTTGCGGTTCTCGCAAGAGATCCGCGGAAGTCGGCCGACGCTACGTCGAGAGTGGTTGCGGCTCAGCCGGTAGGCGGAGACGCAGCTCCGAGACTTCCGATTTCAAGGAGCGGGCGCACGAAACACACGGCAGTACAGGGAACGCTGTTCGACTGAAAGGCGGCAGATGACGCGGCCCGATGCGGCCGCACATTGAAATTCGCACGCGCGAAGCGATCGGCGCCAATCGTCGGCACTGTCCCTGCTGCTGTCATGCCATCCCCCTGCGAATGTTCTGCTCGTTTCTGGTCCGATAGTCGATACGGTATTCGGTCACTACTTGCTCGCCACTTGTGTCGCGTCATCGGTCTTGCCGCCGTTGCACGACACTCCCACTCGTTTCGCATTTCTGCGTTGCTCTGTTGTTGGCAGCTGACATGGCAGCGGCAAACAAAAGCCGTTCTCGTCGCCGACGAGCGCGTAGCCACCTTGTTTCTGAACGCGCACCGGAATGTTGTGCGCAAATTCAAGATACACGAGCGCGGGGGACGCACAATGCCTTTTGTCACCGCGCACGCGCATCAAACTTGAGATACCGCGTGCAAGGCGCATGCATGCGCGCTGGTATTAATGACAACGCGTTGATGAGTCGCGCGGAATCTCGGCGGTGGAATGAATCGAAGCGCGTCGGATGCGGTTAAAATTTTTTTCGGCGCCACGTCGCGGCCACGCCGCCGCCGCCTTCGTGAATCCAAGTCCCGCGCGTTTGTTGGCGATAAGTACTTAGCTTGGCGAAAAAATTTCTGTTCGTTTTGAAGGGTAGCCCTTGTCGCGGAAACAACGGTAATGCGGGATTTCGGCGCTGCAGCGGTCAAATTAAGTCAAGTGAAATCGATACGCCCAGCATTCCTTTACGGTGCAATGACGCTTTTGCGACATCGCAAACGGCAAAAGGGGCCGCCTCCAATCGAGGGCGGCACCCTGGTATTCCAACCGAACATTTAATTAGAGCAAAAAGCCCGCGCGCACGCACGAGCAAACAACGCGCAATTCGCTTTTATTGGCCGAGCTTGGCGACGCGATGCGCAAGCCGCGAGACCTTGCGGCTGGCATTGTTCTTGTGCACGACGCCACGCTGCGCTGCACGCATGATCACCGGTTCGGCTGCCTTCAGCGCCGCCGCGGCGGCGGCGCGGTCGCCGCCGGCAATCGCCTCTTCAACCTTGCGTACCGAGCTACGCAGTTGCGAGCGGCGCGCCTTGTTCACCTCGGTGCGGCGCGCGATCACGCGCGTGGCTTTGCGGGCGGACTTTGTATTGGCCATCTAATCTCTCGTCTGGACTGGCGCGGGGCGGCGGAAAATCCGCTGCCGGCGCCTTGCTTTAACAGGGGGCGGCAGCGACCTTCGCGCGCCGCCAAGGGCAAGGCTTATAGTGAGGCGCCGCCCGGGCGTCAACGCCCATTGTCAGGCCCGGTTGCCGCGCGCTTTCAGGCGGCCCGCTTGGCGCGGACGGCGTCATAACCCGCAACCACGGCGGCGCGCTCGGCGGCCGGGAACGCGGCCAGCGGCGGCTTCATGCGGGCAAGCGCCGGGTCGCCATGGATATGGGCGAGCAGGGCCTTCACGCCGGACACCAGCGGCTTGCCGTCGAACAGCTTGCGGATGGTCACGGCCGCGTCGAGCGCGCCGGCATCGCCTTCGCGCCAGGCGCGTGCGCACAGGTCGGCATTGAGATTGGCGGTTGCCGAGATGCAGCCGGCGAAGGCGCCGCCACGCGCCTCCAGGAGCGCCGCCTCGGTCGACGGGAACACCGCGAAGTCCTTGGAGATGGCGGCCGCCGAGCGGGCATAGGCCATATCGCCGGAGGAATCCTTCAGTCCCACGATGCGGGTCGGATGCAGTTCCAAAAGCCGCTCGATGAGGCCGACATGCCAGGGCAGGCCGGACATGGCCGGATAGTGATAGAGATAGAGCGGGATCGGCTTGGACGCGGTCGCCTTCACCAGCGCATCGATATAGGCAACGAGCCCGTCGTCGGGCACGCCCTTGTAATAGAACGGCGGCAGCACGAGCGCGCCGGCAAAGCCGAGCTCGGCCGCATGCTGCGTCAGCGCCACCGCGTCGGCGACCGCGGCCGCGCCAGTGCCGACCATCAGTCGCTCGAGCGGCAGGCCGTGCGCCTTATAGGCATCCATCACCATCTTGCGCTCGTAGCGCGAGAACGAGGTTGCCTCGCCGGTGGTGCCCAGCACGTTGAGCCCGTCGCAGCCATTGTCGAGCAGGAAGCGGGCGAGCTTCATCGCGCGCATCAGATCGGGCGAGCCGTTCTCGTCGATCGGCGTGGCAATGGCGGCGATCACGCCGGACAAGGCTTTTGCGGACATGTCTTTTCCCCGGAAGCGAATAGCGAAATCGCGAGTGGCGCATAGTAGAGCACGGCTCGCGCTTCGCTACTCCCTATTCGCCCACTTCTAGCCGCTCACGTTAAAGCCGGCCAGCGCGGCCATATTGACGATCTGGGTGTCCTTGGCGCCGAGCGGGACGATCTGCACCGGCCGGTCGAGCCCGACCAGCAGCGGGCCGATCACGGTGGCGCCGCCCAGCTCCTGCAGCATCTTGGTCGAAATCGAGGCCGAGTGGAACGCCGGCATCACCAGCACATTGGCCGGACCCGACAGGCGGCAGAACGGATAAGCCGCCATCAATTCCGGATTGAGCGCGACGTCGGCGGCCATGTCGCCGTCGTATTCGAAATCGACCCGGCGCTGGTCGAGAATGCGCACCGCCTCGATCACGCGCGCCGAGCGCTCGCCCTCGGGATGCCCGAAGGTCGAGAAGGCGAGCATGCCCACGCGCGGCTCATAGCCGAGCCGGCGCGCGACGCCGGCCGCCTCGACCGCGATGTCGGCGAGTTCCTCGGCCGTCGGCATTTCGGTGACCGCGGTGTCGGCCACCAGCACCGTGCGTCCGCGCGCCACCACCAGCGACACGCCGATCACGCGATGGCCGGGCTTGGCATCGATCACCCGCCGCACGTCCTCGAGCGCGACCGAGAAATTGCGGGTGGTGCCGGTCACCATGGCATCGGCATCGCCGAGCGCGACCATGCAGGCGGCGAAGTGGTTGCGGTCGGTGTTCACGAGCCGCTGGCAGTCGCGGATCAGATAGCCGTGCCGTTGCAGCCGCTCGTAGAGATAATTGACGTAGACCGCGTTGCGGGTCGACTTGGCGGCATTCATGATCTCGATGCCTTCGCCCAACTCGATGCCGGCTTCGCGCGCGGCGTCCTGCACGCGGTGCTCGCGCCCGACCAGCAAGGCCGTGCCGAGGCCCTGGTTCACGAAGCTCGCGGCGGCGCGGATCACCTGCTCCTCCTCGCCTTCGGCGAACACCACCCGCTTGGGGCTGCGGCGCAGGCGCGCGAACACCTGCACCAGCGTGCCGGCGATCGGGTCGCGCCGCGCGTTGAGCTGCTGGCGATAGGCGTCCATGTCGACGATCGGCTTGCGCGCGACGCCGGTGTCCATGGCGGCTTTCGCCACGGCCGGCGGCACGGTGGACATCAGGCGCGGATCGAACGGCACAGGGATGATGTAGTCGGGTCCGAATTTCGGCCGCACACCGTAGAGCGCGGCGACCTCGTCCGGCACGTCCGCGCGCGCCAGATCGGCAAGCGCACGCGCGGCCGCGATCTTCATCTCCATATTGATGGTCTTGGCGCGCACGTCGAGCGCGCCGCGGAAGATGAATGGGAAGCCGAGGATGTTATTGACCTGATTGGGATAGTCGGAGCGGCCGGTCGCCATGATGGCGTCGTCGCGCACCTCCGCCACTTCCTCGGCGGTGATTTCCGGGTCCGGATTGGCCAAAGCGAAGATGATCGGCTTGGCCGCCATCGACTTGACCATGTCTTTGGTGACCGCTCCCTTGACCGAAAGGCCGATGAAGACGTCGGCGCCTTCCATCGCTTCTTCGAGCGTGCGGGCCGAGGTCTTGACCGCATAGGCCGACTTCCACTGGTTCATGCCCTCGGTGCGGCCCTCGTAGATGACCCCCTTGGTGTCGCAGAGGATCATGTTCTCGGGCCTGAAACCGACCGCCCTGAAAAGTTCGAGACAGGCGATTCCGGCCGCGCCGGCGCCGTTGCAGACGAGTTTGGTGTTCTTGATGTCGCGGCCCGTGAGGTCGAGCGAATTCATGAGGCCGGCCGCGGAAATGATCGCGGTGCCGTGCTGGTCGTCATGGAAGACCGGAATGTCCATCAATTCGCGCAGCCGCTGCTCGATCACGAAGCATTCCGGCGCCTTGATGTCTTCCAGGTTGATGCCGCCCCAGCCCTTGCCCAGCAGCTTCACGCAATTGATGATCTCGTCGGGGTCCTCGGAATCGACCTCGAGATCGATGGAATCGATGTCGGCGAAGCGCTTGAACAGCACCGCCTTGCCTTCCATCACCGGCTTCGCCGCCAGAGCGCCGCGGTTGCCGAGGCCCAGAATCGCCGTGCCATTGGTGATGACGGCGACGAAATTGCCCTTGGTGGTGTAGTCATAGGCGCGGCTCGGGTCCTCGGCGATCGCCAGCACCGGCACGGCGACGCCGGGCGAATAGGCGAGCGAGAGGTCGCGCTGGGTCGCCATCGGCTTGGTGGCGACCACTTCCAGCTTGCCGGGGCGGCCGACGCTATGAAATTGCAGGGCTTCCTGGTCGGTAAAGGTGGGCCGGCCGGGACGGGCAGGGGTTTTGGCGGGCATTTCTACTCCATGGCGGGAACCGGGATGCCCGGCAATCGGACGTTAGCGCATGATTCCGAAAGTCGAGAACCCGGTTTCGGAAATAATCATGCGCGGGCAAGGCGGAGGGTTTAGCGGATTAGGCACCCCGAACTCAAGGTAATACGGACTTGGCAATACCGCCTTGCATGCCGCGCAGGGGTTGAAGCCAGCCGTTGAATGCAGGCTCGGGGCACGGTAATCCGTGCGCGGCGGGCGAATGTCCGGGCTGCCGGCTGGCAGGCACGGACCCATGAGACGACCGGGTGGCCATGATCCGTTTTCTGTTTCGTTCCCTTGGCCTTTTGATTCTGGCCGCCGCTTTTATCCTCGTCATCTATGACGGCACCAAGTCGATTGCCGGCAACCGGCTCTATCTGACCAGCCTGCAAACGGTGTGGGAGCTGATCAATGCCGGGAGCCTCGCCAAGCTCAAGCCGCTGATTGTGCCCTATGCCAATGGCCTCATATGGGACCCCGGCATGGTGACGTTGTTGGGTGCGCCGGCCTGGAGCGTGTTCGGCGTGCTCGGCATCCTGTTCGTGCTGATGGGCCGCAAGAAGAAGCCGCTGATCGGCTACGCGCGGTAGGCGCACGCGTATCCCGGACGCGATGCAGCGCTCGGCGCTGCATCGCAGATCCGGGACCGTTCCAGACTCCGTGTTCATGATGGTCCCGGTTCTGCGCGGCAGCACTTCGTGCTGCGGCGCGCCCGGGACACGGGCATCAATAATCCGCGCGTGAGACCCTTGAGGCAGAGGCCCGAGGCGAGATATTGTTGTCCTGGACAACAATATCAGCCGCAGGGACGAAATGCCGAACCCCATCCGCATCGCCGAAGCCGGCCCGGGCGCACCCTTGCGCGCGGTGAAGCTCGGCGCGCCGGATGCCGTGCTCGAGCGGCGGCCGGACGGCACGCTCTATGTCCGCCACAGCCAGCCGCTGGCGCCTTTTCACGGCAAGCTCAGCGAGCCGCTGGAGAAATGGGCGCGGCTGGCGCCCGACCGTGTCTTCCTGGCGCAGCGCGACACGGAAGGCCAATGGCGCAAGCTCTCCTACGCGCAGGTGCTCGATCAGGTGAAGCGCATCGGCGCGGCGCTCTTGCGGCGCGGCCTCACGCCGGAGCGGCCGATCGCCGTGCTGTCGGGCAACGACATCGAGCAGGCGCTGCTCGGGCTGGCCGCCATGTATGTCGGCATTCCCTTCGCGCCGATCTCGCCGGCCTATTCGCTGATGTCGAGCGATTTCGGCAAATTGCGCCATATCCTCGATCTGCTCACGCCCGGCCTGGTTTTCGCCAATGACGGCCTGCCGTTCGCGCGCGCGCTCTACGCCACCGTGCCCGATGACATCGAACTGGTGGTGACACGCAATCCTTTGGGCGACCGCCCGACCACGCTATTCGCCGACCTCGTCGGTCCCGAGGACGCGGCAGGCGTCGCCGCCGCGCACGCGGCGGTCACGCCCGAGACCATCGCCAAGTTCCTGTTCACTTCCGGCTCCACCGGCACGCCCAAGGGCGTCATCAATACCCACCGCATGCTGTGCGCGAACCAGGCCATGCTGGCGGCCGGTTTTCCCTTCGTGCGTGACGAGCCGCCGGTTGTGGTGGACTGGCTGCCCTGGAGCCATACCTTCGGCGCCAACCACAATTTCAACCTGGTGCTGGTGAACGGCGGCTCGCTTTATATCGACGACGGCAATCCGACGCCGCCCGGCGTGCCGAAGACCGCGCGTAATCTGCGCGAAATCGCACCCACGATCTATTTCAATGTGCCGAAGGGCTACGAGGCGCTCATCCCGCATTTCCGCGCCGACGAGACCTTGCGCAAGACCTTCTTCAGCCGGCTGAAGGTGCTGTTCTATGCCGGCGCCGGCTTGAACCAGGCCACGCGCGACGACCTCACCGAGCTTGCGGTCGCGACCACCGGCGAGCGCGTCATCTTCCTCACTTCGTTGGGCTCGACCGAGACCGCGCCGGCGGCGCTCGCCTGCACCTGGGACTTCGAGCGCACCGGCAATATCGGCCTGCCCTGTCGGGGCGTCGAGCTGAAGCTGGTGCCGAACGAGGGCAAGTTGGAAGCGCGGCTGCGCGGCCCGCACATCACGCCGGGCTATTGGCGGCAGGACCATCTCACGCGCGAAGCCTTCGATGAGGAAGGCTTCTACAAGATCGGCGATGCGCTCAAGTTCGTCGACCCCGACGATCCGCAGCAGGGCTTGCTGTTCGACGGCCGCATCGCCGAGGATTTCAAGCTCACGACCGGGACCTGGGTCAGCGTCGGTCCCTTGCGCGGGCGCTTCGTCGATCATTGCGCGCCTTTTGTGCGCGATGTCGTGTTCGCCGGCGCCAATCGCGACGAGATCGGCGCGCTGGTGTTCCCGGACATCGAGACCTGCCGCAAGCTCGCGGGGCTCGGTCCCGAGGCTGCGGCGGCGGCGATCATCGGGCATCCGGCGGTGCGCGCCAAATTTGCCGAACTGTTGGCGGGCCTCGCGGCCATCAGCCCGGGCTCGTCCACCCGCGTGATGCGCGCGATCCTGATGGCGGAGCCGCCCTCGATGGACAAAGGCGAGGCCACCGACAAAGGCTCGATCAACCAGCGCGCGGTGCTGAAAAACCGCGCCGCGCTGGCGGAGGAGCTTTATGCCGAGCCGCTGTCGGGCTCAGTGGTCGCGGTATCCGAGAAAACATGATGGCCGAAGCCGCGCGTCAATCGTCCGCCGCCCCCACCCGCCCGGTAAAGCTCGGGCTGCGCGATGTCAGCGTCGAGCGCCGTGCCGATGGTTGCCTGCTGTTGCGCGCGCCCGAGCCGCTCGGCCCTTATCCGAGCAAGATAACCGAGCGGCTGGAATATTGGGCCAAGGCCGCGCCCGAGCGCGTGTTCATGGCGCAGCGCGAGGCGAGCGGCGGCTGGCGCACGGTCACTTACGCGCAAGCGCTCGAGCACGCCCGCGCCATCGGGCAAGCGCTCATCGCGCGCAAGCTCTCGCCCGAGCGGCCGATCGTCATTCTGTCCGGCAACGATATCGAGCACGCGCTGATCGAGCTTGGCGCGCTCTATGTCGGCGTCCCGCACGCGCCGATCTCGCCGGCCTATTCGCTGGTGTCGGGCGATTTCGCGCGGCTGCGCACGATCTTCGACTTGATCACGCCGGGTCTGGTGTTCGCCGCCGACGGTCAGCAATTCGCGCGCGCGATTGAGGCGGTGGTGCCGGAGGGCACCGAGGTCGTGCTCACGCGCAATGCGCTCAAAAGCCGGCCGACGACGGCTTTTGCCGACTTGCGCGAGACCCCTACGCCCGCCGTCGACGCCGCGCACGACGCGGTCGGCCCCGACACCATCGCCAAGTTTCTGTTCACCTCCGGCTCGACCGGCATTCCGAAATGCGTGATCAATACGCAGCGCATGTGGTGTTCGAACCAGGTGATGCTGCGGCAGGCGCTGGCCTATTTTGTCGACGAGCCGCCGGTGATCGTCGATTGGGCGCCCTGGCATCACACCGCCGGCGGCAATCACGATGTCGGCCTGGTGCTGTTTAACGGAGGCACCTTCTACATCGATGAAGGCAAGCCGATGCCCGGCGCCATCGAGGAGACGGTGCGCAACCTGCGCGAGGTCGCCTCGACCTGGTATTTCACCGTGCCCAAGGGCTACGAGGCGCTGCTGCCGCATCTGCGCGCCGACGCCGAATTGCGCCGCACCTTCTTCAGCAAGGTAAAGGTGCTGTGGTTCGCCGGCGCCGGCATCGCGCAGCATGTGTTCGACGAGATCAACGAACTGGCCGTGCAAACCTGCGGCGAGCAGATCCCGTTCCTGACCGGCTTCGGCTCGACCGAGACCGCGCCTTTCGCGCTGGCG